>JAQTRM010000074.1 GCA_028711825.1 Candidatus Omnitrophota bacterium
GGAAAAACCGTTGTGGGCGTAAGTCCACCCAGAGTTCGAATCTCTGCCCCACCGTTTTCCTTCGCCCTTGTGTATAGCGAAATAGCGTTGACGGGCTTCGTAAAACGGATTCTGCGATGAAGTTCTCCGAAGCGTGCTAGATCGATTAGTACTTCTATATAAGCGCGGAGGAGGAAGCGCGTCAGGCCGCCTATAGATAAATAAAAGCGCGAAGCAGAACCGTTTTCCTCATTGAACTCCTATCAAGTTAAGTAATCCTTCCAGATTTTTAGCCGTAAAAAAGTCAGTTTAAAAATCCACTTGACAATCTAATTATTATATCGTATTATTACGATTAATAGATGATTATCTTCGCAGCTTAAGGAGGGGGTATGTTGAACTACGATGAAACGAGCGGGATTCTAAAGGCGCTGGGGCATCCGGTCCGCTTAAGAATAGCGGAAGGTTTACTCCTGAAGAATGAATGTAACGTTCAGATGATGGTCAAAGCGCTCGGCCTGCCTCAATCTACGGTCTCCCAGCATCTGGCAATACTTAAATCGCACGGCATACTTCGCATTCGCAAGGACGGGACAAAATCCTGCTATCGTATTTGCGATAAAAGGGTTAAGGGGCTGATCGGGTCTTTACGCAAAGGGGAGGTCTGAAGATGTTCGACCGGATGATCAATTTCGCTTTACGCAGGCCTAAGTTTGTATTCGGCCTTGCGCTGGTTTTGACCGCCGCAGCCTGTCTGCAGTTTTTGAAATTAAAAGTCGATACCGACCCGGAAAATATGCTTTCGGAGAAGGAATTCGTCCGTGTTTTTCATAAAGAGGTAAAAAAAGAATTCGCGCTCCATGATTATATCGTGCTGGGGGTGGTTAACGAAGAAAATAAAGAAGGGGTCTTTAACCCCCGCACACTCCAAAAAGTCTACGAGATCACTCAAAAAATCAAGGGAATCGACGGGGTATCCGCCTATGAGCTGATGAGCCTGGCGAATAAGGATGATATCCGCCAGGGAGGCCCCGGCGAGGTAGTTTTCAGGTGGCTGATGGATAAGCCTCCTTATACCGAAAAAGACGCCTTACGGATCAAAGAGAGGGCGCTGGCTAACCCGTTATTTTATAATACCCTGATCTCGCAGGATGCCAAGGCGCTTTGTATTTATGTCCCGATCAAAGAAAAGAACCTTAGCTATAAGGTTTCCCGGGAGATCCAGGGTATCCTGAAATCTTATCAGGGCGAGGATAAGTATTATCTTGCCGGCTTGCCGCTTGCCGAAGACGCTTTCGGTAAGGAGATGTTCGTCCAGATGGGGGTTTCCGCGCCGCTGGCGATCCTGGTGATTTTTCTGCTGATGTTCTGGTTTTTCAAAAACTTTGTTTTAGTGCTCGTGCCGATTTTGATGGCAATCGACGTCGTTCTTTTGACCATGGGCCTGATGGTAGGGCTGGGTTTTCCCATCCATATCATGAGTTCGATGATCCCGATTTTTTTGCTCCCGATCTGTGTCCTGGATTCTATTCACGTTTTAAGCGATTTCTTCGAAGAATATAAAAAGACCCATGATAAAAATAAAACCATCGCCAATGTCTTAAAAAATCTTTTTATTCCCAATCTTTTTACTTCCATTACCACGATCGCGGGGTTTTTTTCCCTGTCTTTTGCCCCCATACCGCCGATCCAGGTTTTCGGGATCTTTGTCGCCGTGGGTGTCGGGATCGCCTGGTTTACCACTGTCCTTTTTATTCCCGCTTACGTGGCGCTTTTGAAGGAGGAAAGTTTTAAGGGTTTCGGGGCCGCCGCCGAGGAGATGAAAGACAGCGTTTTTTCGAAATTCCTGGTGGGTTTGGGCCGCCTGACCGTGCGGCGCTGGAAAATGTTCCTTGTTTTGACACTGTTTATCGTTGCGGTATCGATTTACGGCATCACCAGGATACGCGTTAACGATAACCCTACGAAATGGTTCGCCGCCCGCCACCCCATCCGGATCGCCGATACGGTCCTTAATAAGCATTTCGGCGGGACTTACAGCGTTTATCTTATTTTTGAAGCCAAGGATAAGGAAGGGGAGGTTTTTAAGGAGCCGGCGATGCTGGTTTATTTGCGCAAACTCCAGGATTATCTTTACCGGGAGGGGGAGGTCGGAAAATCCACCTCCCTGGCCGATGTAACCCGGAAGGTTTACTATGAGTTGATGGGTGAAGATAAAGCTTATGATACTATACCTTCGACTAAGCCGGCGGTAGCGCAGTGTTTGATTTCTTATGAGAATTCCCACAAGCCGGACGACCTTTTTCATTTTGTTACGCCGGATTACGGCAAAGCCAACCTCTGGCTGCAGTTAAAAAGCGGCGACAACCAGGTAATGGCGCAGGTCAAGCGCGATACGGAGAAGTTCCTCCGGGATAACCCGCCGCCTTATGCGGTTTCCTACAACTGGTCCGGGCTTACTTATATCAATATGGTCTGGCAGGATAAGATGGTCGTGGGGATGCTCTGGAATTTTATCGGAAGCTTTATCATTGTATTTATGATGATGACTATCCTCCTGCGTTCGGTGGTCGCCGCGTTTGTCGGGATGGTCCCCCTGACGGTGACAGTGCTGTTTATTTACGGTTCTTTGGGGTTGATGGGCAAGGAATATGATATGCCGGTGGCGGTGCTCTCGGCGCTTACCTTGGGGCTGGCGGTTGATTTCGCGATACATTTCATAGAGCGCGCCAAGGCGATATACGCGGTTAAGGGTAACTGGAAAGATACCTCCGAAGAGATGTTCCGTGGTCCTTACCGGGCGATATTACGCAATGCCCTGGTAGTCTCTATCGGGTTCCTGCCGCTTTTTGTCTCTCCGCTGGTCCCTTATAATACGGTAGGGTTCTTTATGTTCGCGATCATGCTGTTTGCCAGCATCGGGACGCTGATCATACTGCCGGCGATAGTTTCGATGCATCCGGGGGTGATCTTTTATGAGCCGGAGAAAAAATTCTTCCGCTCCTGTTCGCAGTGCCTCCTGGTGTCTTTGACGGTCGGCGCCGCGATCGCCTATGTCCTGGTTGCCTACACCTCCACGCGTTGGAATATTATCACGCTGGCGGCGATAGGCGGAGTGGCTATTTTATCCGTTTTGTGCTTTTTTATCTCCAGAATGAGAAAGTGTTTTTTTAACAAAAATCAGACAGGAGGTTAAGATGAAAAAAATAATCCTCTGCGCCGCTTTTTTACTCGCTGCGGGCATGAATGTTTCTTACGCCCAGATGAGCGCCGATGAGATCGCCGAACGCGCAAGCAAGGCATCGTATTACCAGGGCAAAGACGGCCGCTCTTTCGCCAGGATGGTGATTACCGACGCGCAGGGGCGCAAGCGTGAACGCCAGATGACGATCCTGCGTTTTAACGCCGGCGACAACGGAGAGCAGAAATATTACGTCTACTTCCATAAGCCCAATGATGTTAAAGGGATGTCTTATATTGTCTGGAAACACCTCGGCAGGGACGATGACCGCTGGCTTTACCTGCCGGCCCTTGACCTGGTGCGCAGGGTCGCTTCCTCCGATAAACGTTCCAGTTTCGCGGGAACAAATTTTCTTTATGAAGACATCTCCGGACGCAGTGTTAAACTGGATAAACATGAGCTTCTCTCAAGCGACGGCGGCAGCTATCTCCTGAAGAATACCCCCAAGGATTCCGACCAGGTGGAGTTTTCTTATTATAAGGTATGGGTGGATAAAAATAATTTTGTTCCGATGAAGGCCGAATACTATGATAAAGAAGGCAAGCTTTACCGTATTATCGAGGCCAACCAGGTGAAAGATATCCAGGGCTATCCTACGACCGTGGAAATGACCGCCAGGGATATAAATTCCGGAGGCTCCACGGTGGCGGATTTCACGGATGTTTCTTACGGGATCGGCATCAGCGACGGAATATTTACCGAGAGGTACCTGCGTAATCCTCCTTTACAGTGGATTAAGGGATAATGGTTTTTAAAAGAATAAAGATCCTATTAGCGGTTTTATTCCTGCTTGCAAACACAAAAGCGGCTTTCGCGGGATTCTCCGGATGGCACGGTTTTGCCGAAGGCGCTTTCGGTGGAGTATTAAGCAAGAATGACCCGGTTAAGCATAGCGGCTACAATCTGGCGGAAGAACGCCTGCAGCTGAAGAACCAGTATAATTTCGAAGGAGAGGACCTTTTATCCCGCTGGCAGGGGGTGTTTCGTTTCAAGGGCGATTTCACGCTCGATGAATATTTCGCGGGCAGGACGGATTTCGAACTGCGCGAGGCAAATTTTTCTTTCACCCCCGTTCCGTTAGTGGATGTGAAAGCGGGCCGTCAGGTCCTTACCTGGGGCACGGGGGATTATCTTTTTATCAATGATGCCTTTCCCAAGGATTATGTTTCTTTTTACGCCGGCCGCGACGATGAATATTTAAAGATGCCCTCCGACGCGGTGAAGATTTCCCTGTATCCCGAACAGGTTAATATCGATTTTATCGTCATCCCGCATTTTACCCCCAACAACATGCCGGATGGGGACCGCCTTTCTTTTTACGACAGTTTCCAGGGAGGGATCTCCGGAAGGGATTCGGAGCGTTATCTGGAGAAACCCGGGCATCAGGGTAAAAATTTGGAATACGCCGGGCGTCTTTACCGCAACTTCGGAAGCACCGAAGCGGCGGTTTATTTATACCGGGGCTTCGATAAGACCGCCCGCAGTTACAAGAATGAAGCGGCCCGGGAACTTTATTACGAGCGCCAGGATATTTACGGGGCGAGTTTGAGAGGGGAATTCCTTGGGGGGATCGGCAATATCGAAGGCGCTTACCTGCGTTCTCCCGAAGACCCTAGAGGGGATAACCGCCTGATTGAAAACTCTTCGGTACGGTTTATGGCAGGCTACGAGAAGGACCTCGGTAACGACCTGAAAGCCGCTTTTCAGTATTATTACGAGGAGATGCTTGATTATCCGGCTTACCGGAGATCTCTTCTGCCTGAAGACGTGGTTTATGATGAGTATAAACATATCATCACCCAGCGTATCACCAAGCTTTACAAGAACCAGACGGTGAAGGTTTCTTTATTTAATTTTTATTCTCCTTCCAACCAGGACGGGTATTTAAGGTTTTCCGTGGAGTATGACATAACCGACCAGTGGAAAATTACCAGCGGGGTGAATATCCCCTGGGGGGTCGATGATTATACGGACTTCGGCCAGATGAAGAAGAACAAAAATATTTATTTGAGAGTGCGGTATAGTTTTTAAAA
>JAQTRM010000019.1 GCA_028711825.1 Candidatus Omnitrophota bacterium
GCCAAGAAAAAGAAATTTATCTGCTATGTTAACACGAACTTTACCCTTTTGGATAAGGAAAGGTTGAAGAGGCTTATTGATCTGGGGGTGGACCATCTTACGGTGAGCACCTGGGCCGCCTCCGCGGCAACTTATGCGGCTACACATCCGAACAAGGACGAAAACACCTTTAGGCGGATCGTGGAGAATCTCGAGTTCCTGAATAAAAACAAGAAAGAAGTCCCCTATATCAAGCTGTATAATGTGATTTTTAATCTTAATTATCATGAGATAAACGATATGATCCGTTTGGCGCAGGATACAGGATCCGAATCGGTTGAGTTTACCTTGATTGATACAATACCCGGTAAAACCGACCGGCTGCTTCTGGCTCCCGACCAGATTAAGTATCTGCAGGAGGAGGGACGCCGGATATCGGATTGCATGGATGAGAACGGCCGGATCGGTAAGGTGGTGTTATTCCGTTTTGATTCTTTCCTGAGGCGTATTTCATCTTCGGCCGACCTGCGTTCGGCAACCTATGACCGCAATATTATCGATAAAATTCCATGTTATATCGGCTGGTGTTTCGCCAGGATTATGCCTAATGGCGACGTAAATGCATGTCTTAAGGCACATCGTATCCCTACCGGGAATCTTTACCAGGATGCTTTCGGCCGGATCTGGAACGGCCAAAAGCAGCGGGAGTTCCGCAAGAAAACACTGGTTTATGAAAAAAACGATCCTTTTTTCCGTCTTATCGGCAACGATCCTTGCACCAAAGAAGCGGGTTGTTATAAAAGCTGCGACGATATCGGAAGAAATGTACATATGCATAACCGGATGATGTCCCTGACTTTTTTAGAGAGGGCGTTATTAAAGGCAGCGGCCAGGATAGGGAAAAGGCCCAGAATCAATTATCTTTCCGTTGCCAGGTCAAGCGACCTTATTTTAGATGGGATACGCAACGGCAGGGAGGCTTTTATCGGCCCCGAGCAGGTGGTTTTGGACCTCACCAACCGTTGCAATTTAAAATGCGCCGGATGCTGGTTGTATTCGTCCTTGTTGAAACAAAAGTCGGATAAAACGGTGCTTTCTCAGGAGATGGATTATGAGGTTGCCAAAAAACTGATAAGCCAGCTGGCGGAACTGGGGTCAAAAAGGATACGCTTTACGGGCGGAGGGGAACCTTTTCTGCACCCCCGGATTATGGAGTTGTTGGAATACGCTAAATCCAAGGGTCTGATCTGTTGCCTTACGACAAATTTTTCATTGCTTGATAAAGAAAAGATAAAAAACCTGATTCGAATCGGGGTAGATGAATTGGCAATAAGCCTTTGGGCCGCCAGCCCGGAAATTTATCAAAAAACGCATCCCGGCTGCCCGCTCCAAGCATTCGAAAAAATCCGCGAGAACCTGGTATTTTTATCGGAAGAAAAAAAAAGAAAACCCGTAGTTACCTTATCTAACGTTATATGTAACTTAAACTATGCGGAAACCGAAGAGATGTTTAAGTTCGCGCTTAAGATGAAGGCGGATGGGGTATATTTTACGCTCCTGGATACCCTGGAGGGAACGGAATCATTGCTTCTGGATCAGGATCAGAAAAATGATGTTTTACGCCAATCAGAGGCAATCCGCAGTCTTTGGCATTCTTCGGACGTGAAGGATCGGATCCGTTTGGAATTTTTTGAAGGGTTTATCCGGAGAATTAAAAATGATTTTTCCTCGGAGGCTGATTATGACCGCGGCAGGATTAATGAGATACCATGCTATGCGGGGTGGTCTTTTTCCAGGATCCTGGCCGGCGGAGAGGTTGTGCCATGCTGCCGCGGAGTAAAAAAAGTGATGGGCAATATAAATAAAAGCGATTTTAAGGATATCTGGCTCAGCCAGGGTTACCGGGAATTTAGAAGCAAAGCAAAATACCTGCCTAAGGAGGACCCTTATTTTCTGGAGATTGGATGTTTGAAAATGTGCGACAACTTGATGCATAACGAACAAATGCAAGCACGGATCCAGGGGAAAAGGAGCGCTTAAAAAATGAAAACCTTTAAAATTATACTTATCTCCGCACTGGCTGTTTTGGGGATTTTTTTTCTCACCGCTAAATTCCGCAATAAACGCCCCAATATTATTATCATCACGATTGACGCCTTAAGGAGGGACCATTTAGGATGTTATGGTTATGGGCGTTTGACTTCACCGAACATCGATGAGTTAGCCAAAAAAGGCGTTCTTTTTGATCAGGCGATCACGCAGGCCCCTGTTACGGCTGGTTCGGTTCCTTCTCTATTTTCTTCCACCTATCCTTCTACAAACGGTCATTGCCTGCTTTCGGAAGAACCTATCCTGTTATCGCTCCCCACCTTGTCTTCCATATTGCAGGAACATGGTTATTTTACCGCGGCAATATCCGCCCACGGCGAGCTCTTTTCCGAGACCCCCGGCCTGGAAGACAGTTTTGATACTATTTCGGATACTTTTAAAGAACCCGCGGATATCCTGACAAACCGCGTGATTAAATGGTTTAAGTGGTTCGGGATGAATAAGCGCAAGCCGTTTTTTCTCTGGATCCATTATTTTGATACCCACGCCCCGTATCAGCCTCCGAATCCCTACGACCGGATGTTCGTTACGTCAAATCCCAGCTTAAAAGAGATCAACCTGCGCCAGGATTTTAAGACCAGCGGGCTTTTTCCGGGAAAGACCAGAAATCTTGACAGGAAAACTGCAGATTATTATATTTGTCAATATGACGGCGGGATCCGGTTTATCGACGACCAGATTAATTTGATAGTTAATTTTCTTAAAAACCGGGGTTTGTTCAAGAATACCATTATTGTGATTACCGCCGACCACGGGGAAAATTTATACGACCGTAAGAAGCAGTTCGGCCACGGGTTCATGTTGTATGATGTTCTGCTTCGGGTTCCCTTGATCTTCGTTTATCAGGATCATCTTCCCGCGGGCACGGTAATTAACCGGCAGGTGCAATTGATTGATATCACGCCTACTTTATTAAAACTTGCCGGGATAAAAACCGGTTTACCTTTTGAGGGCAGGGATCTTTCTTCCCTGATGTCAGGAAAAAGAGAAACAGGAGAGTCTTATGCTTTCAGCGAGATCGAACAGGGTGAGGTAATAATGCGTGCGGTTCGTCTGCCTGACTGGAAGCTGATCGAAGTGGAGTATCCAGGAAGCATAAATGAATATGAACTTTATAACCTTAAAAAAGATCCGAATGAATTAACTAATCTTGTGGTGCAGGAAAAATGGGAATTTGACAGGAAAATAAAATACCGGTTCGATTCCCTAAGGGCGAAACTGGAAAAATGGCGCTGGCGTGACAAAGGAGCATATAAGTTAATCTACGAGGTACACCCTCTCGACGAGGATTCAAAAACAAATTTAAAAGTCCTGGGTTATTTTGAATAATTGAAGGAAGTTATTTTTAAAAGAGGCTTAGTGTGAACAATTTCGTCAGCTATCCTGAATATCTCTCTATACAGACGACTTCGTTTTGTAACGCGCATTGTATCTTTTGCCCTAACGATGAAGTCAGCCCCCGGTTGAGCCCCCGGGTAATGGATGAAACGTTGTTTAGGAAAATTATCGATGATTGCGGCGGCCACCGCACGATAAAACGTATAATTCTGTACTTAAATAACGAACCGCTGACCGATATTAATATTGTGCAAAGAATAAATTACGCCAAAGAGAAGGTCCCCTGGGCCTGTGTGCATATCTTAACCAACGGTTCGCTTTTGGATGATAAAACACAGGATGCGTTAATTAATTCCAGGCTTGACTGGATAGGCATCAGCATGCACGGGATAAGGAAAGAGACGATCAGGGATGCGATGGGATTGGATTCCGAAATCGTTTTGCCACGGGTATTGAGTTTTATCCAAAAGGCCAAAGAAAAAAAGAAAATTGAAGATTTTGTGATGTTGACTTTTTTAAGGCACCAGTATCTTTCGGACAAGGAGAAGGAGGAAATATTTGATTTTTGGAAAAAACAGGGAATTACCCGGATCAGCTTTTTCGAAGGTCCCGTCAGCCGGGGAGGTAATGTCAAGTGCCTGCCGCAGGCCCGCCACGCAAAAGTTTTTGGATGCAAGAGCATCTGGGCAAACGAGATGATGCATATCGTCGAAAACGGGGATGTGATTTTATGCTGTATGGATTGGAAGAGAGAGGTGGTCCTGGGGAACCTTAATACGCAAAGTATTTATGAAGTTTGGAATTCCCCGCGATACGCCGAGGCAAGAGGGAAAAGGGACGGTATTGCCGAATCGGAGGAAAATTTTATCTGTAAAAGATGCGAAGAGTCTGCTTCTGAAGACAGTGTGCCGAAAGTTATCCTGGTGAATGTCCCTCCCTGGCAGACAAAGATGCCTCCCCTGGGGGTGGCGTGTTTGAGCAGCTTTTTAAAATCAAAAGGCATAGTGTCTAAAGTTATTGATTTAAACGTTAAGTTGTTCAATAAAGCCGACCCGGGAAGAAAGGAACTTTGGGAAATCGACACCATAAACAATTTTACCCCCTTGGAGCTGGGAGATAAATTGTGCTCCGGTTTCCGGGATGACCTGAATAGTTTTATCGATGAGATGGCCCGCGCTAAAACTAAAATCATTGGATTGTCGGTGACAATCGCCAGTTTAAATGTCGCCATACATATCGCGCATTGGATAAAAAAGGCAGATCCTTCCAAGATCGTCGTCATGGGTGGGCCGGGGGTTTATTGGAACACGGAGCGGGTAGATCCCGAAAAAATTGTGGACCTTTTTGTGGTTGGGGAAGGAGAACTTCCTTTGCTTGAGGTTATCCGGCGCTTTGAAGAAAACAAATCCCTGGAAAATCTGGTGGGTATTCCCGGGACGATAGTGTGCCTGGATAAACAATACCATTCTTTTTCTCCCCCTAATTATTTAAAGGATATAGACCAGCTCCCGATGATCGATTTTTCGGATTTCGATTTAAGCCAATATAATCCATCCAGCGAATACCGGCCCCTGCCGCTTATTTCCAGCCGGGGGTGTATTAATCGGTGTAGCTTTTGCGTAGACCATAAGCTGGGAGGGCCTTACAGGTTTCGGAGCCCGGAAAAGGTATTCGCCGACCTGAATTATTACCTCCAGAAATTCGATATCCACCAGTTTGAATTCAATGATTTATTGTGTAACGGTAACCTCAAACAACTGGAGGCAATTTGTGATTTAATTATAGAAAATAAGATTGCGATCCAGTGGCTTTCTTACGCAGCGATCAGGAAAGGGATGGTTCCTGAACTGTTGGGGAAACTGAAGAGGTCGGGATGCGTCCGCCTTTGTTACGGGATGGAGTCCGCTTCCGATAAGGTTCTTAAAAAGATGAACAAATCTTTCGATTCAACCGTTGCCGAACAGGTAATCCGGGATACGCATAGGGCGGGGATATCGACGGCGATAAATATTATTGTCGGACATCCCGGCGAGTCCGGCAGGGAATTTAAGGAAACCTGCGATTTTTTGGTAAGGAACAGGGATTTTATCGATGAGATTACCAATGTTTCTACCTGTTTCTTGATGCACGAAACGGATTTGACCAAGAACATGGATAAGTTCGGGATTTATTTTAAACCCCCCATTAAAGAACGTTTCTTGTCTTTTTTCAAAAAAGCCCCGGTTGAACATAATTACCGTAAATTTTATGTTAAGCCGGATAACTCCCCCTGGCAGCGCGCCAGGAGATTGAGAAAAATACTCGGCCTGATTTCAAAGCTCCGGATTCCTTACCAGGTTATCAACCGGGTTAAAGAGGATGATGTCAGGCTGGGCAGGGTGTTTCACGGGAGAAAGAATAACGAAACCATGATTATCGTCTCTTCGGGGCCGCTGCGTGTTAACCTGGATCCGGGTGCCAAGATAATGAATATTTATTGCCATGAGCATAAACTGACAGCGAATGTCGGCATCAGCGCTTCTTTTTATATCAAAGGGAAATGGCATGATTCTTCTTTGTGCGACTGGTCGGCATGGAGGAAAGCTGGTAACCTGCTATCGCTGAGGGTGGATTTTGAGGATATCCCGGTTTTTCAAAATTGGCAGATCGAAGTCGACAAGAAATTCATAGTTTGGTCGGTAAAAACACATTTTACCGAAGAAGTGATCGCCGGGCAGCAGAAGTTCGGCCTGGTTTTTAATGAGGCATACGACGGGTATTCCGCCGATGGGGAGTCTTTCGAACTCCCGGCCATTGAGGATTCCTGGAGAGACGTGGGATTTCTAAAGGCCGGCCAGCTGAGCCTGGCCTCCAGCCTCGGATTGCCGAAGGTAGAGATGCAACAGGAAGGGCGTAAAGATAAAAAATCCTTTATTGAGATCCAGAACTTGCCCTGTCTTTACCGCGGGAGGATGGTTAATTTTTGCCTCCTGGACCTTCCCCCGGGGCGTAACGATGAGGGGGTACACAGTGTTTTTAGGAAAGACAGCATCCATACTAGCCGTATAGTATTAAGATTTGAGGCTTAAACAACGCTTCATGATAACCGGTTGCAGGGTGCGGCTAAAACAACCATGGAGAAAATGGGTCAGGAAAATACATTAAAAAACGGAAATTCGGATGAAGTTTATTCAAGCCTGGTCTTGGCTACCCTTCCGCCATGGGGGGTAGAAAGCCCCTCTATCGGTTTGGGGTATCTGGATTCTTACATCCGGGGCAAAGGAGTGAATTCCGAGGTTTATGATTTTAATATTTATTTCCATAATTCCGCTCCTGATGAGTATAAGATGCTTTGGCACATCGAAAATAAGAATTATTGGAGCAATGAAAAGACTTTTCCTTTAGTGTGTAAGTTGTTTGAGAAGGAGATCGATTACGCGGTAAAGAAAATATTATCGTCTCCGGCCCGCTTGGTGGGATTTTCGGTGGTTGATCCAAAAGAGCGCATTACGATCGAGGTGATCCGGCGCGTAAAAGAAAAAGATCCGCGCAAGAAAATTATTTTGGGCGGTCCGGCATGCTCTACGGAAGAACAGAGGGGTTTTTTTACCGATAATCTTCCGGAGGGAAATGTCGATTATTTCGTAGTGGGAGAGGGAGAGGAAACGCTTTATGAGATTATTAAGAGTAATCCGTCGGACTCAAACAATCTTCCCGGTACGGCATATAAAGAAGGCGGGATATGGAAATCCGCGAGCCGGGGCCTTATTGAGCCATTGGATTCCATCCCTTTTCCCGATTACCGCGCGTTCGATCTAAACCAGTATGTTTCCCCAAACACGATACTGGTAGAATGGAGCCGCGGATGCCTCGGCCATTGCAGTTTTTGCAAGAATTACCGCCTGGTGCAGGGCTACCGCAGGCGCAGTCCGGAAAACATAATAAAAGAACTCTTATTTTTGAGGGACCGCTATCGGATCGATTCTTTTACGGTTTGTGACAATCTGATGAACGGGGACCCTCTCCAACTGGAAGGGGTCTGCGAAGGGATGATCCGGAACAACTTGGAGATGTCCTGGTCCGGGCAGATCGCCCCGCACCGCCGGATGCATGAAGGGTTGTTTGTCAAGATGCGCCGCGCCGGATGTTCCAGGATCCAGATCGGCGTCGAAAGCGGTTCGGACAGTGTGCTTAAAATGATGAAAAAACCCTATTCTTCGGAGGTGGCGGAAGAAAACATAAAAGCGGCAAAGAAGGCGGGAATGGAAACGGAGATTTTCATTATTGTCGGTTTCCCGGGGGAGGGTGAGAATGAATTTGGCAAGACGGTAAATTTTATCAGAAAGAACCATCGTTACCTGGATACCATAAAGTCGATTAATACATTACACCTCATCGCCGGGACCGAAGTGTATGAAAAACCGGGTAATTTTAATCTCGCCCCGCTGCCTAAACAAGATTGGCATTATCTTTGGGAGTCCCTTGATGGGAATAATTACGCCAAGAGAAAGAAAAGGGCGGAAGAACTTCTGGACCTGGCTTCTTCGCTGGGGCTTAAGGTCCAGGAGACTAATATTCAAGAGGGGAAAGAGGCTCCGCTTTCTGTTGCGCGCGGCTTAAGCGAACAGGATAAAAATGCGATCTTAAAAGATTCGCTGGTTTCTCTTCAGGAACTTCCTTCCCGGGGCCGCTCTTCCGGTAAAAAGAGAGGAATTTTAAGCTGGCTGTTGCTCGTTTTTCTCCTGTTTTATATTATGGTTTATATAATGTACTTTTGGATTTTGATGTCTTTAGGGGGGAGGGTTATCCTGGGGGGAAGGAAAAAGTAAAAGTGAAGATACTATTGATCCATCCGCACGACCTTTTTGACAAATCCGAGCCTTGGACTATCCGTATTTTGAACCTGGCAAAAGAGTTCGTTAAAGAAGGGCACAAGGTAAAGCTTTGTTATTTTCCGGTTCTTTTGAACCACCGGTATCGCGGAACCGTTCTGAGCGGAATCGATTGTATACCTTTAAACCGTGCACCGAATATTTTTGCTTTTGTAAAAAATATCCGCCGTATTATCCTTTTGGCGCAATGGTCGGATGTGGTGCATTTCCAGAAATGCCATTATTACGCTTCCCTTCCGGCAGTGCTGGCCGCTTATCTCAGCAGGAAACCTTTGCATTACGATTGGGATGATTGGGAGGAAAAAATATGGTATGAATCTTGCGGTAAGGGGGTGCGTTCGAGGTTTATCGGTTCCTCTTTTAAGCTACTGGAGCGTTTCCTGCCTTTATTGGCGGATTCTACATCTTGCGCCAGTAATTGCCTTATGGATCTTGCGGAAAAATTCGGGGTAAAGAAAGAATTCATATCTTATACTCCGGTGGGGGCGGATCTTGATACATTCCGCCCGGGCCTAAACGGTGAAAAGGTCCTAAAAAAATACGGGATTACAAAAAACGAATACCTTATATTATATATCGGCCAGTTGCACGGGGCGCAATACGTAGATCTTCTTATCCGGGCGGCGAATATCATCTTGCATGAGCGTGCCGACGTGAAGTTCCTTATTACGGGGGAAGGTTTTCTGGAAAAGCAATTGTACCGGCTGGCCGAGGATCTTGGCTTAAGGCATAAAGTAATCTTTACAGGGGCGGTAAGCCATAAAGAAATACCTTTTTATATCAGCGCGGCTGATGTTTGTGTCGCTCCTTTTAAAGATACCGAAGTAAGCCGCTGTAAGAGCCCGCTTAAGATTGTGGAATATATGGCGTCCGGCAAAGCGATTGTGGCAAGCGATGTGGGGGAAGTACATAAGATGCTGGGAGGGGTAGGGCTGTTGGTTCCTTCAGGGGATTACCATGCTTTAGCTAAAGGGATGCTCTACTTACTTAATCATAAGGACCTTTCCAGCAAGCTTGGCCTGGCAGCGCGGAAAAGAGCGGAGGATAAGTTTAACTGGTCTTCTACGGCAAGGAATCTTTTATCGGCTTATGCCAAGATTACTGCCCAGCCGAGATGAGAGTAATTTTTATCACACGGGAAGGTTGTCGTTTGTCCGGGGCGAGGGTAAGATGTTATGGGTTTGCGCGCCAATTGAGATCCCTGGGCGTAGAAACGGAAATTTTGTCTTTTGCCGACGATCTGGGTGCGGAGTATGGGGAGAATGAATTTAAGATGGGCTGGGTGCGGAAAGCGGGTTATAATCTTGCCGCCTTCCGAAGATTGATCAAGGAAAGTAAGGGAAACATTTTTTTTCTTCAAAGGTTGAATTATCATGCTCCGGCTGTTTTGCTAGCCGGTTTATTGCGTAGGAATAAGCTGATTTTTGACTGCGATGACTGGAATATCCGTGAAAACCCGAAATATTATTTCGGGTTTTTCCCTTCTTCCAAGATGGAGTATGCTACCAGGAAGGTAGCGCGGCATGCCGATGCCTGTATTGCCTCCAGCCGGTTCCTCGAGGGGTATCTGGGCCGTTTTAACAAACGGACTTATTATCTTCCCACGGGGGTAGATACCGGGCTTTTTTCCCCGCGCCCGGAGACAGACCCTTCCAAAGTCGTTTTTTCCTGGATTGGGACGGTTTATCACCCCGAGATGCGGGATAACCTTTCGTTCATTTTATCTTGTTTCTCGGAACTGGCCGGGGAGTTTGATAATGTTTTTTTATATCTGGCCGGGGAGGGGAAATATTATGATGAATTAAAAAACAGGGCCGCAGGCTATAAATTTGCCGGCAGGATAAAATTTTATCCCTGGATTCATCCTGAAGGCATCCCGCAGCACTTAGCGGGCATAAATATCGGATTACTGCCTTTGACGCAAGATAGTTATTTTAACCGGGCGAAGAGTCCGACAAAATTATTCGAGTATATGGCGATGGGGAAAGCGGTAATTTGCAGTAAAACGGGAGAGGCCGAAGAGGTCATTGAAGACGGGAAAACCGGGTTGTTAGCCTCCGACCGTAAAGATTTTATCGCAAAGATGAGATCGTTGGTCCTTGACGTAGAATTTAGGGAAGGGATCGGTTATAAGGCGGCTAACCAGGTAGAAGAAAAGTATTCCCTGGGCGTATTGGGCAGGGAGCTTTATTCTATAATTAAGGCGATTTAAAATGGTCCGGTTTTCGATAATCATTCCTACTTATAATAGCCGGGGGTGTGTTGTCAACTGCCTGAATTCGGTTTTTAACCAGGATTTCCCGGAGGCGGAGGTAATCCTGGTGGATAATGCCTCTAGCGATGGAACGGCAGAATTCGTAAAGCGGGAATATCCCGGGGTAAGGATAATTGAGAATAAAGTTAACTTTGGCGCCAGCCGGGCGCGTAACCAGGGTTTGCCGATTTCCAGGGGCGAGTGGGTTCTTTTTCTGGATTGTGATACGGTTTTAGGGAAAGATTTTCTTAGGGAGGCTTTCAGGTTGATCAATTCGCTTCCTGCGGAAACGGGTACTATCCAGCCGAAGATACTGGACGCGGAGGGAAAAAATATCTATTCCGCCGGGATCAGGATGGATTTTTTAAAAAGGTTTCACGACCTCGGGAGGGGGTTGGCCGATGCCTCCGGGTTTAATAATTCCGGCCCGGTTTTCGGCGCTTGCTGTGCGGCAGCTTTATACCGGCGTAAAATGCTGGAAGAGATAAAAGACGCTTATGGTTATTTTGATAAAAGGATGTTTTTTATTTTCGAAGACGCGGATTTATCCTGGCGGGGGCAAAAAAAAGGCTGGAAGTGTTTGTTTTATCCGCGGTTAAAATGTTTTCACCTCGGCAACAGTTCGGCTGCAGGTAAACCTGTCAGGAGATATTTAAGTTTCCGTAACCGCCATCTGACGATATTAAAGAATCAATCCTTTGCGGGGATTATTTTAATGCTGCCGCTGTATCTTGTATACGACTTACCCCGGATGTTTATTTTGTTTTTTGAATCCGGGAAGCGGAGGGCGGAGACAGAGAGAGAAAAAATCCGTTTTCAGGAAAGGCGGGTAACGGAAAAGGTAAGCGCAATAGTGGTGACAGCCGGGGCAAAAGATTATCTTAAGCACTGCCTGGATTCTTTGCTTATTCAAAGTTATCCTGTTCATGAAATTATCGTGATCGATAATTCACCCTCTTCTGCCGTGTCCCGGAACCTTGGCGGGGCATATCCTTCGGTTAAATTCCTTGCCGGTTCCCAAGACCTGTTTTATGGGGCAGGCCTTAATAAGGGTATCGCACTAAGCGGGGGAGATTTTATTCTTTGTCTGAATGATGATCTAATACTGGATATGGATTTTATCCAACAGGGGTGCCGGGGATTCTTGGCTCATGAAATGGTGGGGCTTGTGAGCGGCAAGATCTTGCGGCGGGACAGAAAGACTATTGACAGCGCCGGTCTTTTTTTAACTGCTTGGTTGACCGCTGGCGAGCGGGGATACGGTAAAAAGGGCTTTGGCCGGTTTGAAAGACCCGGGTTTATTTTCGGGGTAAGCGGAAGCGCGGCTTTTTATCGCAGGGAAATGCTGGAAGAGATTAAAGAAAAAAACGGATTTTTTGATCCTGAAATGAAAATGTTTTATGAAGACCTGGATATTTCCTGGAGGGCAAAAAAAGCGGGCTGGTGCGCCTATTATATCCCGTTGGCAGTAGCTTATCATGTGCGCGGGGGATCTTTTCGTCCCGACTCCGGTCTCGATAAGCCTTTTGCCAGGAGGTATCTTGATGACAACCTGCATTATGAATTGATCAAAAATCGTTATCGTACGATCTTAAAGAACGGAAACGCGTTAAATTTATTGCCGCGTCTTATCCCGGTTTTTATTTATGAACTTATTGCCTGGGGGTACATTTTATTATTTTGCCCCGGGGTTCTTAGAATTTTTCTTACCGGTAGGGGGCCGCGAAAATCCTCCGCTTAAGGGCGGCATTGGGAAAGAATGGAAGTGGCGAAAATATTAATTTAGAAGCAAACTCCGGTCGTCAAGACCGGAGTTTGCGGGGATTGATTAAATCAAAGAATTTCCGTCCATTTTTTTGTCTTTTTCCAAACCGAAAGCGCTTAACAAGGTGGGCGCGACATCGATCATGGAAGGGTGGGGAGACTTTATTTTTTTATTGATGAAGATAACCCCCGGGACGAGGATAGGGTCGATCAAATGATCTCCACTCCATTTTCTCCTGTTTTCTTCAATTAATTCAGTAGCCACCCCGCCGATCGCGGTCCTCCAGGACGTCCGGAAACCTTTAGCAAATCCCAC
This sequence comes from Candidatus Omnitrophota bacterium, assembly GCA_028711825.1. Taxonomy (GTDB): domain Bacteria; phylum Omnitrophota; class Gorgyraeia; order Gygaellales; family Profunditerraquicolaceae; genus UBA6249. The sequence continues at coordinate 12,632 of JAQTRM010000019.1, forward strand.
AAAAAGATCAGGGGCATCATCACTGTATTCTCCGCGGAAAACATCTTCCCGCAGGTAAACATTATTAACCGCTTTCTGGTTTTTGGAGTCCTTTAATTTTAACAAGCCTTCTTTAATTTTTAATTTAAGGTTTTTTGATTCCGCGTCGGTTACGATACCTTCGGCTTCACGTCCTTTTTTGTTCAGGTAGATGCCTCCGAACCCGATGGAATAAGCTTTTGTTTTGGACCAGTCTATGCCGTCCAGGAAACCGTTTACTTCTTTGAGCGGTTTTTTTATGGCTAAATACCCGTTTTCCAGCAGCCAGCGGTTGATATTTACTGATTCTCGGAAAGGGTTGAACCCATGGTCGGAGATCACCAGAATCATGGTATCCGGTGTGGCGTTTTTCATGACTTCTCCGATAACCGCGTCGATCTTCCGGTAATAATCCGCGATAGTCCTGCCGTAAGGACTATCTTCTTCATAAAGCGGGCTTTGGGGGTCGATGTAACGCCAGAACATATGCTGGATCGTGTCGATGGTATCGAAATAAAAGAAGAAAAGACCTTTTTTAAAACTTTTCAGTTCTTCCTTCAAGATTTTTTTCCGTTCGCTAAAAATCTGGTCGACATGCTCGAGGAATGTTTTTTCGTCGATTCGGTTTTCCGAAAGCGCCCAGGTGTTATGCGGCATCCCTTGAGTATAGTAAAGTCCGACTTTTGAAGCTATTTTCTTGGAGTAATTATTAGGATAAGATATCGGGAGGGGGGGATTGGAGGGGTCGAAATTTACCGGGGTGACGTATAATTCAAATTCAGGTGAAACCGACTTAAGGTAGAATTTAAGTATACCGTGCAGTTTTCTGAAAGGGCTTACGGCGAAAGATATCTTGCACCACTGGCTCCACTGTCCGGCTTTTAAAGAGATGTTCTGGCTTTGGAAATTAAGCGAGGCGGCTTGTTTATCAGGAGAAAGGGTGATTTTTAAAGGGATCTGTATTGTTTCGACGGCCTTGTTCTTTGAAAACTTAGGCCCGCGAAGATTAGTGTTTATGGTTCCGCTATAGATTTCGGTATGAATAACCTTCCCGCGGCTGTCGGCGTCCTCCTCGGTAAGGGGTTTGGTGGTATAGAAGGTAAAGGTGCCGGAGCTTCCCAGGATATCCGGGGTGCCCATCCCGGAGAGCATTATCCCTTTGAGGTAATCGGTGGGGAAAGTGTTAGGGCAGAAATAAAAATATCCCTGGATGTTGTTTTCAGTAAGAATGTCCCAAATGGTTTTTCCTTTCCGGTATAGTTTGATTACCGGGTTCCGGTTAAGGTTGGAGATCTCATTAAGCGCAAGATAAAGGGAATATCCCTGGGGATTGCGCATTACGAAATCGAATACCCCGTGGTTTGCCGGATTCAGCCCGGTGGCGAAACTGGACCAGGCTACCGCGGATTCGGCGGGGATGGTGGTTGCCAGAGGAGAAAAACTTCCTTCCTGGGCCAGCCGGGAGAGATTCGGAAGCTCTCCTTTAGCCATCATCTCTTTTGTGAGCGTGTAATCCAGCGCGTCTATTCCGAGCACGATTACTTTTTTATATTTATTTGGTTTTATATTCATGATTATACCCCCGATAATTACGGAAACTAAAATGATGATAATAATGGCCCAGAAGAAGCGTTTGAAAAAATTGAAAAAAAACTTAAAGAACAATAAAGCCCCCCCGAAAATAAAAGCCAGGAAAGCCCAGAGATATGATGAATTTTGTGTAAAGACGAATCCTTGGTTTAAATCCACGTATTTTAAAAGCATTTAAACTGCCCCTCCTATAGCGGCGATCCTATCCCGGTTGTCGACAAGGACAAACCTTCCCAGGAGGTCGCTAAAATTATATTTTTCCATTACGATCCCGCGGTTGAAGCTTAGAGTTATCTCCGCCAGGTCATTCTTCTTAAGAGGGGGATTTTTGGGGGAGAGGTCGGAGGTATCCCAGAGATGATTGATTCGGGTGATTTTGACTTTTTCTTCCTGCATCGCGCAACGGATATAAAGGTCTGAATTTAATTCTATGTCTTCGGTGCAAATAATTCTTCCGGAGATTTCTTTTACAACCGGCGGCATCCGGCTGCCGGATAATACCTGCCCGCGCCTTAAGCTGAAGGTGTCTTTGATGGTTATGCCGGCAGCCAGGGGGGCGGTTGCGGAAGAGACTTTCTTGCCGGAATATCTGATGGTTTTTACCTGGACTTCTTTTTTATCGGGTAGGACAAAAACACGGTTTTTTATTTTTAATCCTCCAGAAATAATGATCCCGGCGGCAACAGATTCTCCTGCGATATCGTAGATATCCTGGATAAGGAAACGCAAGCTTTCTTTCCTCTTTTTTATTCTTATACCGCTGATTGTTTCCTTTAAGGTTTTTCCGTGGTACCAGGGTGTATTTTTTGAGCGCCGTAACAGGTTGTCGCCGTTACTGGCGGAAACCGGGATATAAGCGCAGGACTCTATCCCCAGCTTTTCAAGCGAAACCCGTACCTGTTCTTTTATCCTTAAGAAGTCATTCCGGTCGAAGCCGCTAAGATCCATTTTGTTTATTACGGTAATGATCTTGTTTATCCCAAGGAATTTTAATATAAAGGCGTGTCTTTTGGTTTGTTCTCTGATAGGTTTGTTGATCGCGATCGTCAGGACCGCGGTATCGGCATAAGATGCCCCGGAGAGCATATTTTTTAATAATTCCCGGTGTCCCGGCACATCAATAAAAAGAATCCCGCTGTTTTTTCCTGATTTGCAGAAGCTTTGAGTGGTATCTACGGTTAACTCGTTTTTTCTTTCTTCGTCGAAGCTGTCCAGTAAATAGGCAAATTCGAAATTACGACCCAGGCGTTCGCATTCTTCTTCGATATCTTCAACCAGTCCATTGGGCAGGGAGCGGCTTTCGTAAAGAAACCTGCCGATCAGTGTGGATTTTCCGGAGTCGACGTCTCCGGCGGCTACTACTTTAATAAGGTTAGGCATTTTACATATATCCTAGAGAACGCAATTTTTGCATCATATAAGCCTTTTCTTTGTCCTGGCAGCGCCCGGAACGTTCCGCGATCTTCGTTTTGCCGAGTTCGGCAATAATTTTTCCGATGTCTGATGCCGTAGAAGGAATTGCCTGGCAGCAGCTTTGGCATCCGACACTCCGGTAACGCCGGCCGTTTTTCGCGAAATACAGGTCCAGGATCGGGATTCTTTCAGCTTTGGTGTATCTCCAGACGTCAATTTCTCTCCAGTCCAGGAGCGGATGCACCCTTAAGTGCCCGGAAACCCCGGGGTTTGCTTCAGAATATTCCGACCACATTTCGAGCGAAGGGTTTTGCCAGTTCCACCTGAAGTTTTCGTCCCGAGCGGAGAACACTCTTTCTTTGGCGCGGATTAAATGTTCATCCCTGCGGATGGCGACCAGGAATGCCTTGAGCCCGTATTTTTTAGTAACAATTTTTAACGCCTGGGTTTTTAACGCCTGGCAGCACCGGTAACGTCCTTGTTCGGGGCAGATATGTTTTTTGAGGGCAGGTTCGTTTCTGGCGATAATTAAGTTGATCCCGTATTCCTTTGTCAGTCGGTCCCTGAAAGAATATATTTGTTTGAATTTAAAGGAAGTGTCAATATGGATTACCGGAAAAGGGATTCTGCCGAAAAAGGCCTTTTGTGAGAGATGGAGAAGCGCGGTTGAATCTTTTCCCATACTCCAGAGCAGGGCCAGCTTATCGCGGTATCTGTAATAAGCTTCCCTGATGATATAAATACTTTTTGTTTCGCGTTCTTTTAGATATGCGGCGCCGTTTTCTTTAGTCATCTTAAACGATGCTTCTACGAGGCCAAAACCCCGCCATAGGCGGCGGGGGGAGAAAAGGCATCGCTCAGTGTCAACTTCGAACATACCCCAGGCTAACACTCTGTATGCCGAACAGGTTGATTTATATCGTAATTATGCTAGTATAACATAAAAAACACAAAGAGCAACGGCTAAAAGTCCTTGCGGTTTTATAGTCCGCCGCTTTAAAACCCGGTTCTTGAAGGCCGGGGAAGGAAGCGGCCCGGGGTATACGAGAATTGATTTTTTCGCAGGTTTTGTCAATAGGATAGTTTTGAGAATTCGGCGTAGGACGATGAATTCTCAAGAAGCGCTGAATTTAATTCTTCACGGAGATTTCCCGGCCGCCTGACCGCGCCCACTTTCTTTTTTTGGTGGTGGCGGTAGATTTTTAAGCTATGCCGGAGGGTTAACTTGGAAATTGACGATACTTCCGCTTCTGTTTAAGAAAAGATCCGGCGGGATTATTTACGGGAAAAAAGTTGAGGTTTTAACGCCGTCAGAGATGCTAAGTTTAACAGAAAACCGAAGAAAGTCAGGCATGCTGTGAAATTTCAACAAATACCGGGATGTTAAAAAGAAAAACCGGCAATATGAGAATGAATATGAAAAGAAAACCGTTTTTATTATTGATGGTTTTTTTTGTGATCGCCGGCTTTTTTTACGTGCGTTACGCGAATAAGCCGAGGGATTTCAATGTCCTTTTAATTACCGTTGACGCTTTAAGGCAAGACCACTTAGGATGTTATGGCTATAAGGTTGATACTTCCCCCAATATCGATAAATTCGCTAAAGACGGAGTCCTGTTTAAACAGGCGATAAGCCAGGCGTCATTTACCGCCTCTTCTTTTCCTTCTATTATGACCTCAACTTATCCCGATACTCATAAAGTAAGGGAATGGGGTGATTCGTTAGATTCATCTCTTTTAACATTAGCCCAGGCTTTAAAAAATATGAATTATTATGGAGGGGTAATTTGCGCCCACAATTTTTTTATTTCTTTATTGGGCTTAGAAAGGGGTTTTGATACTTTAAATACCGGGATTGATCTTTCCGCCGGAGAAATTACAAAGCAGGCAGTGCTGTGGCTCGAACGTAATAAATCTAAAAGATTTTTTCTCTGGCTGCATTATTTCGACCCGCATGAACCTTATGACCCGCCCGCGCACATAAAAAAAGAAATGAATATCGGATCCAGGAAAAGGAACGATCGGGAAGTTCCTATTTTAAAAAATGATCCCGAAGACCGCGATATCCGTGGCGGACTGGGCGGTATCTCAAGCTATGCGATTGTAGAAGGCAGAAAGGATATGGGTTATTATATTTCTTTATATGACGGAGAAATACGGTATGCCGACGAACAGATAGGGGTGCTGTTAAATAAATTAAAAGATCTTAAACTATACGGCAGGACTTTGATAATCATAACCGCAGATCACGGGGAAAGCATGGGCGAGCACGACCTTTTCTTTACCCACGGCGTATTTTTATATGATCCGCTATTAAAAGTCCCACTGATTATCGGGGGGCCGTCGATTCCAAAGGGGAAAGTGGTCACTCAACAGGTTCAATTAATCGATATTATGCCGACAGTACTCTCTTTTTTAAAGATAAAGGCGCGCAGCGGGATGGAAGGTTCCAGCCTGCTCCCCCTTATTTTTAACAAAAACAGCAACAACCATAAATATGCTTTTAGTGAGGTCTCCGGTAATTTAAAATCAATCAGAACCAGTGACTGGAAATTAATTTATGACTCAGGGGCCGATAAATATGAATTGTATAATTTGAAAACCGATCCCGCGGAAAAAAACAATCTTGCGGGAAAAGAAAAGGGAAAATTTAAATTCTTGAAGGAAAGGCTGGAAAAATGGAGCAATCGTTCCAAGCCGAACGCGATGCTTTTAAGGAAACAAATTAAGGATCAAGAGAAAGACAGGCTTAGGGGGTTAGGCTATTTGCAATAGTTTATGCCCGTACTTATTAAAGAAACAATCGTTAAGCCGGGAGGGCTGTTTGTTTTTGACAGCTTTAAGGCGTCCGTAAAGGAGCCAAAAATAAAAGATTTTGACAATTTCGAGTTATGCTTTAGAATAGCAAATAAGATTTATGCGCGGGTGGTGAAATGGCAGACACGCAAGCATGAGGGGCTTGTGCCGCAAGGCTTGGGGGTTCAACTCCCCCCTCGCGCACTAATTTTTAAGGTTTTGTCTGGCGCTTGTCTTTGACGTAGTTGCTTCTTTCCGCGCTTTTGGCAAGTTTTTTCAGTTCCGCACCGATTTCCCCGATCTGCGCCACATGCGAGATATCGCGTAGTTCATTTGTTACCACTCCGATAGAAACTGAAAGTAAATTGATTTTGTGGATTTTGCTTTGGCGGTCGTATCCGATAATGTAACCGTTTTCCCGGTCTTCCTGGTTATAGAAAGACGGGGATATTTCATCGAAATCATGAATTATCTTTTCGCAGATCTTATCCGAAAGCTCCGGAGTGGTAATGACTACGAAATCATCACCGCCGATATGCCCTACGAAATCTTCGGGGTTGCCGTATTCTTTAGCCGCAGTTAAGAGGATGCGGGCGGTTTCGCGGATTACGTCATCCCCGTGTTCGAAACCGTATTTATCATTGTAAGCCTTGAATTTGTCAAGGTCGACATAACAGACCGCAAAAGGCGTATTTTTTTCGATGCACCTTGAGAGTTCGTTGAGGATCGTTACGTTTCCGGGCAGCCTGGTGAGAGGGTTGGCTTCCAGGTCTCTTTGGGTGCGCCGGAGCACCATGCGGATCCTCGCCAGGAGTTCTTTTGGCTCAAAAGGCTTTACGATATAATCATCGGCCCCGGCGTCTATTCCGTCGATCTTGTCACTGATCTCTCCTTTGCCTGTAACCATAATGACCGGAGTATGCTGCAGGAGCAGGTCTTTTTTGACGAGGTTACAAACCTGCCGCCCGGTCATCTTGGGCATATTGTGGTCCAGAAGCGCCAGGTCCAGCGGCTTGGAACGGATCAGTTTTAAAGCTTCTTCTCCGTCACGCGCTTCGATAATTTCATAATTCTCTTCCTCAAGGGTTATCTTCAGGATATCCCTTATGTCCTCGTCATCGTCCGCAATTAATATTCTTGTTCCCATATTTTTATTTAGACAGCGTTAAGGGTAAAGCTAAACGTAGATCCTTCGCCTACCTTGCTTTTTACCCATATTTTTCCCTGGTGCGCCTCAATGATGTGTTTGACTAAGGCCAGACCAAGGCCGGTGCCTTTTACCTCCTGGTTGATAGTATTGTCAACGCGAAAAAATTCCTCAAAAATACTTTCCTGCGCGTCTTCAGGTATGCCGAATCCGGAGTCCTTAATGTCGATCTGGATGATCTTGCCGGTACGCCGGGCGTTGATTCCGATCCTGCCGTTTTCCGGGGTAAACTTAAAGGCGTTGCCTACAAGATTGATAAAAACCCTGTCGATCTGGCTGTGATCGGCCAGAACCTCGCGGCAGTCGTCGGGAATGTCGCTTCCGAAGGTGATATTTTTTGTCTTGAATTGTTCCGAGAAAAGGTCGTCGATCTTTTCCGCAACAGCTTTAAGATCCAAAGGCTCTTTCTTGATTACTACTTTTCCGCTTTCAATGCGGGAAATATCCAGCAGATCGTTTACCATATGCACCAGTTCGTCGCTGTGGCGGTTTATTTTTTCCAGGCGGCTTTTAATTTCATCGGGAAGATTTCCCAATTTGCTGGCCAGCAGGATCGCCGCGTATCCTTTAATGGACGTGAGGGGGGTGCGGATTTCGTGGGAAACGCTGGAGATAAAGTCGCTTTTGCGCTTGCTTATTTTTTTTACTTCTTCCAGCGCCTGGGTTAACTGACGGGTTCTTTCCTCTACCTTAATTTCCAGTTCCTGCTGCGAACGCCATGTTTTTTCGAAAAGCCTGGCGTTGTCCAGTGTCTGACCGATCTGGTTGGCGAGGATGCTGATGAATTCCTGGTCGCCTTTGGTGATTGAAGCCTCTGTATTCTGGGTCCCTACGAAAATAAACCCCTGGTCGCCTTCCTGGGCCAAAACCGGGCAGATAATGAATGAATGGACCAGAAAAAGCTGGTTAAATGTGTTTTTCGATAAATTCCCTTCGGGAAGGATCTCGGATGATATGGCGGATCCGTTTTTGATCAGCCCGAGGAAGTAATCCCTATTGGCGTTGACAGCGGTTTTTATTTGCAGGGATTCATCATGGGTGTAGCCTATAGACAGGTAGAGGTGGAATTCTCTTTCCAGGTTTTTCCAGAGGAATGCCAGCGATCTTTCAAAACCTAATTCTTCCACGTATTGGTTGTTTATTTTTTTAAAGATCTGTTGTTCTTCCAGGGTGGTGCTGATTTCCCGGGAGAGTCTCTGCAGGGTGTCGAGGCCGGAGATCTTTTTATCCAGTTCTTCCTGGGCTTTATTCAGCTCCATATCTGTGCGCATGATCAGTTTTGCCTGTTCGTCCATCTCCTCAAGGGAGAGGTTCAGGGATGCGATCCTGTCGTTAAATTCTTTTAAACGCTGGTTTTTATAAAGCAGTATGATTCCCAGTATGATAAAAAGCGCGAAAATTCCGAATAAGGTAAAAAGCGACATTTATTGTTCCCCGATTGCTACGATAATGATGCTTTGGTTATGGAAATAAGTTTTGCCCAGATAATTGATAGATTTAAGCGGAGCCTGTTCGCCATTGGTATAAATCCCTATAAGTGGGGTTTTTTCTCCGAAAACCTCCTTGATTACGCAAAGTTCCAGATCGTTCTGCCGGCCGAGAATAAAAAATCTTGCCCCCGAGTCGAAAAGGAGGAGGAATTTCGCTTTTTGGCTGCCTAAATTCTTCTTCGCCTCCTCGCAGGCGTTTACCACCGCGGTGAGGCGGGAATCTTCGGTGCTGATCATTAACCTGATCTTGCTGTTTTCAGGTATATCCCCCTGTGTGACCAGCGCCCCGTCTTCCCTGATAGAGACAATATTGCGTAAAAGGTATTCTTTTTCCCCGGGCAGGTATATCCCCAAGGGGTAGTAGATAGATATGCGCCGCAGTTCTTTGGCCAGCTGCCGGGTATTTTTAGCGAAATACTCCTCGTAGAGTTTTACCGCCGGGAGGCCGTCGATTTCCTGGATTACGTGGCCGCTTGAGGCGGTCACGCAGCGCATTTTCCCCAAGGCCTTCCAGCCGTGTTTTATCCCGAAACCGAAATTAAATCTCCCTCCGAAAAGGATCCCGCTGCATGATTCGGAAAGGATTTCTTTATTGAGATATTGATAGGTCTTGTGATTTTCAAAATTATCCGAGGCGGCGGCACCGATTAAAGGAAAACTTAATCCCAGGCTTTCCTGGAGCCCGTTGATGAGGCGCGTTCCTTCGGTAATCAGCTTATCGGACAGGATAATGCTCAGGCTGCGCGGTATGTTTTTGAAGCCGAATAACAGTTTGTCCCCCAGCTCTTTACCGGATAACAATGAATTATTCCTGTCGATATTCTTGACCGCCGCGACATTAAAAAATGTCTGTTCATGCAGGCTGATGACCAGGACGGCAAAGCCGTGCCTGAATACCCCTGCGTTGGTCATAATTCCGAGGCTGCTGCACCCCAGGATCGGTATTTCCCCTAACAGGTTGTTAGCGGCTCTTAAAGTAAGAGGATGCGCTAATTCGACAGAGGTAAAAATAAGAGCTAAGGATGCGGGAGCCTTTTTTAATTCCATCAAGGCCTGCCCAACCGCTTCGTTGGCGGCAAGGATGGGATCTTCAAGCTGGCTGAAACCTAAACCCACATTCATAAGATGCAGTATATAGCGCAAATAATGGAGGGTCAATAAAATTCTTGCCGGGGCACCGGGAAAGGCGCGTTCCGCATACCGGATTAATCCTTTATAAAGTTGTTTTTTGATATCTTTAATCCGTTTGATCCG
>JAQTRM010000020.1:0-11940 GCA_028711825.1 Candidatus Omnitrophota bacterium
TTATCCGATAATACAGGCGGATATTTATAAACTATCTTTTAATTCTTTCCCGTTCTTTCCTGATTCCGCGACCGTCAGCATATCTTTAATCGAAGGATCCGTCTTTACGGCATCCATTTCCTCCATCCTCAAGATATCGGCAATACAGGAAATGATCCTGCCCCTGTCACGACTAAGATTTCCCTGCAAGGAGCTGGCGGCGAAATACTCCTTCAGCCGCTCCGCAGACGGGGGAATGCCGGAGTCAAGAAGCCGTTCTATCCCAAGCCAATCCCAGACAAGATCCACCCTGCGCAAATTATCCTGCGGCATACCACGGATACTTGTCTTAAGACTATTCCAGGAGGCGTTAACAAGCGGTATAAAACGGAGGTCGATACCTCCTTTGCCGGAATCCGCAGGAGGATACCGATCCGACCGGGCACCGGGATCCTGTTTTACCCATTCGTTAAAATCGACAACTTTAAAAACTTCCGCCGAACCCTCTTCGGTTGAATAAAAATAAGCGTTAATATCGGATGGCTTTCTCGTTCCGCTGTCTATATCCTGAAGATATCCTATGGTGACACCTTCGGGCAGGGCCGCCTCAACAACAATCCCAACCGGAGAATCAACTATTTTATCTGCGCGGCTAGGAGGCAAAAGCTCCTCTCCAAGCCCATCCTGCCAGGAAGGACCCGGATTTTGCACTATCTTTACTGCATCAAAAGGATGCGTATGCAATACGCCTAACAACTTATTTTCTCCAACGGCATTCTCATCGATAAGATCAATAATCTTTTGCGGATCGGCCTCCGCATACTTGTCAGTCTGCTCAAAATACGCCGATTCCGGCAAAAGAACTATTTTTTTAACCTGGTAATCGCCCTGCTCTTTTGTCCCAAACAACAAAAATATCTTTTCCTTAAAATTCTCATCCTGCCTGAGAAGAACCTCTTCCGCCACGCTTGTTAAAACCGGCAAGCCCGCTAAAGCTTCCTCACCCAAAAAGACAATCCTGCTTCCGCTCTCAAGAATGCCTTTTCCTCCTCCCGGAGACTGGATTTCCTCCGGCGTTACGGAAACGTGATCTCCCGGACTCTTTATCGACAAATAAACATTTGCAAGCTCGGTTCCGGCGCTGGCGTTCTTTTCCGCAGAAACCCTGCTGATCTCATTTTCGATATCCGCCCAATTATCTTTATAATCCCCGTAAAATTCTACCGTATTATCTTCAATCTTCACCGTCGAACGTCCGGAATTCATTTTGTCGATAACATCCAGGGCCGCCCGGATGGCATCTTCGGGTCTCCTGAACTCCGTAAAATCTCCGCCGGTCAAAGAGATTGCCTCAAAACTCACCGAAAATCCGAAATCCTCTTTATGCGCGGGATTAAGCAGCAGGCTGTTTATGCTGCCGCTTGCCTCGCCAAGAGCCTTATTAATAGAACTTTTTGACATGATACCTTCCGCGGATCTGGCAATCTCAAGCTGCCTGTTGAAGGCTTCCAGCAGCTTGAGATTATCCAAAGCGATAAGCTGATTCCCGAAATAATGCCCCAGCGCGTCAAAATCATTGATAACTTTAAAAGGATACTTCCCGGGGACCGGAAGTTTCCTTCCCGACGCGTCGATAATCGAGTTAAAATCTTCCTTCCGCTCCGACCCCTCTTCAGCCAGGATATTCTGCCGCACCAGGGTAACCTGCCATTTTCCTTTTCCGCAGCTGATAAAATAAAAACTATCCGGAGGCGCCCGCACCACAAAAATCGATTCAGCCGCGGACTTGGACTGCTCGATCGCATACTCCAATACATCATGCAGGTTACGGCGCATAAAAGCGGCATAACCGTTATCCATCTCTATCTGCTTGGCTCTCTGGTCCCCATATTTAGCTCTTATAAAATCCCTTATTCCCCGGGCCTCCCCCCTCAGGTTCTCGGAGTATATTTCCAGCCCTGAATACGCCCCGAAATCAAAGATCAACCCTTCTTTTGCTTTCGGCTTTTCGATTAATCCTTCGACACCCGACAAATCCCCTTCCTGCTTGGCGATCCTCTGAAAAATCTCCGCGTCTTTCTGGGAAAGTTCAAACTTTTCTTCAATGCTGTTCCCGGCGCTTCTCAGCCTGACCGCTCCCCCGGGAAGATAAGGAGGATAAACTTCCTCCGTCTTACCCAGAGGATCTAATCCGAGTTCATTTTTTATATTATCGAGCACGGAATTGCCTGCCCGATCGCCGCCTTTAACAAAAAATACCGTAACAACATTTTCCCATTCCCCGCCATCCCGGAGCATAGAGGTATTCTGCGCGGCCCTTACCCCCGTAATTCCTTTAATTTTTTCGACCACCCCTGCGGAATAACGGAACCTGGCGATCCCGTAACCGGCATACTCCTTTTCAATTTCCTGCTGAACCTTCCAGACAATATCATTCACCGCTTCCCGGCTTAAAGATCCGGGTAGGACCATCGCCACTTCGTCGGACCTCTCGCCAAGGCGGAAAGCTATCCCCTTATTATCCCTTAAAATACTCTTGGCGATCCGGATCGCGTCAGAGATAAATTCATCCGCAACCTCCGAACCGTAATAGTTATTTCTCAGGCTTAGCTTAAGCATATCAGAAAACACAACCCAGGACCGACTGTCCTCTTCCAGCATGCCCATCGCTTTACCCTGGTCTTTATCGAAATAAACAACCGCGGTTCCGTCTTCCTTAACTTTTACCCCTACTTCATTCCCGGTATCCTCGCCCGCCGCAAGGTTTCCCTCCAATACGGAAATACTTGTTCCGTTCTGCGCATCAACGGAAGCGGGCTGCCCGGGTGCCGGTATCCCCATGTCGATGGAAATGCCGCCGGAAACATAGCTCCTGACTACCTGCCCATAAGGAGTAGCAACCTGTTCCTTGATGTTATATTGACCTTTGGCAAAGTTTTCTTTATAAGCCTCAAAATAATCCGCCACCGAATAAGGGGCGGCGTAGAGTCCGGACAGATTCTTGCTGTCTATCAACCTTGAATATCTGGTATTTACCCCCCGGTTCCTGGCCTTAAACCACTGCGCCAGGATTAAGGAATAATAAACCTGCCTTAACGGGGCGTAACTCCGGGAACTGTTGATCTTACGGGTCAAAACAGGAAGAATATCCTTTTTTATGATCTGGCTGGCGTATTCGTTAAGCTGTTTCTGGCGGGGATCCTTAAATGAATAGGCGGCGCTCCCTTTCAAGTAATCCTGTTCCAGCATCACCTTCAGGGTCGCTTTATAAACATAGGCCGAGCCTCCCGACTCGCCGATAATAACCTCATCGGGAACGATCCAGGGCCGGGTAACAGTAGGAATAGCCATCCCCTGGTTACCGTAAAGCTCTTCCGCCTTACGGTAAAGCTTATCCCAATATTCCCTGCCTGCTGCGGTAGCGGGATTGGTGGCGTCGGCGGTATCTTTTTTCAACTGCAGGTCCGCCTCAAGAAGTATCTTCCCCACCCCGGTTTCCGCCAGAAGAGGATCGATAATATCCCCGGGGGCGTCGGGACGCAAATTTACCCAGAAAGAATCGTTAGGCAGGGAAAGGCCGACAAGAAAATAGCCGAGGAATTCCCCGGCGGCATCTTTAATCTCGGTATTGGAATAATACGCGCCGTCCCCTTTATCGAGAACGAGGTCAAAACTTCCGCTTAAGCGGTCATAAGAAATGCTTCTTAAGTGCAGCGGGCGGAATTTAACCGCAGAAACGCTGTTCCCCAAAGAAGCAAAACGCCCGGAGATATCAATTTCCGAGGGAAATGACTGGGCAAACCCGGCCTGTTGAAAAAACAACAAACCGCACAAGATTATAGAAATATACTTCAGATATATTTTTTTCATTGTTTACCTACCGGCAAAACAAGTATGCTATATAGGTAAGAGGAAAACAAGGCTAAAACGGACAGAAAAGAAAACGTTTTCAATAAAAGCAGGGACCGTTTCCCAAAGGGAAACGGTCCCTGCGAAACCTGCCGCGAACCTTATTTTATATCCTGGAATTTTCCTGTATCTTTACCGAGCGGATCCTGCCGAATTGCGAACAAAGGTCGAAAACCAGGGTAGGATCTTCCGTCACCATGCTTATCTTATAATTAGAATGCTCCTGCGGCTCCTGGCATTCGGCAACCGTAAGGTCCGTCCCGAATTCCGCCAGGGAATTCCTGATAGCTTTCGGAGAACTGTTGCGGGCATGCAAAACAAAATCCAAAACATAAAGAGTAATCATTCCAGCATCATTACCGAAATTATCCGGCCGGCACTTCCGGCTTCTTTACGAAAAGAGAAAAAATCCCCGCTGCAAGAGGTGCATAACCCGGGATCAAAAATATTCTCCTCTTTTATGCCGCAGGATAGCAATTGGCGGCGGTTTATCGCGGAGATATCCATAAAAACACGCCCTTCCCTTTCTACCAGCCCGAAGCTAAAATTACTTTTAAAATCCTTATCCACCTCAAAACAGCAGGAACGGATAGACGGCCCGAAACCGACCATGAGGTCCGCGGGCCGGCTCCCGAATTTATCGCTCATCGCCTTGATGCCTGCGGAAGAAATATCCTGTTCCGTGCCGCGCCATCCGGCGTGCAAAAGCCCGATCGCGCGGTTTACCGGGTCATAAATAAAAACCGACAGGCAGTCGGCGGTAAGGATCGCCAGGGGTACCCCCTTACGGTCGGTAATAAAACCGTCGGTATCCTGAATGGAATCCTCGTAATCCAGCGCGCCGCTTGCCTTGTTCTCTTCGGCCATATAGCGCACCTCTTTACCGTGCACCTGCTTGGCGGTAATTAACTGCCGGTAATCCACCCCGATCCGGGAGAGAAATTTCCTGCGGTTTTCCAAAGAATCCGCGGTATCGCCTAAAGACAAAGACATATTTCCGTCCGCGCGATAACTGAACGCGGAAACCAGGGATTTTATCCCGAATTTTTTCAAAGGATCAGATATCCGCATCAATCTCCACCAGTTTGTTGCGGGATCTTTCCCCGCTTTTTATGCTTAAGCGGTACTTTTTGACCTTAAAATGCGCGCTTAATAAATCGATAAGCTGGGCGTTCGCCTCCCCGTCGACTGCCGGTTTAGTAAGATAAACCTTAAGGCTGTCTTGGCCCTGTTCAACACGGTTGCGGCTGGCGCGGGTATTCACACGTACATTAAAAATCATATTAATCCGCTTAAGAATCCAGAGATTTAGTATCCTGAATGCTAGTTAACCTTTCAGAGAACTTATCGAAACGCTTCTGCGCATCGGCATATTTAGTATTGGCATTCAAAAGATGGTTACCCAGGATATTAAAATCTTCCTTAAACCTTTCCGTTTCCACCCCCAGGGCGCCCAGGCTTTTTAAAATCGCCTTGGCGTTCTCTTCCACCTTCAGCCCGCGCAACCCCAGGCAGATCACCTGTAAATAAGCATAAAAAGTATTCGGGGATACCGGGATAACCTTTTTTGCCATACTGTAGGTAAAAATATCCTCTTTAATGATCACCTCATAATAAACATTCTCCGCCGGGATATACATTAAGGCGAAATCATAGGTGTTCTCGGCCGGCAGGATATATTTCACCGCGATTTCATTAATCCGATTTTTGATATCCTGGATAAATTTCTTGCGGAAAGATTCTTTTACCTGTTCATCGGCAGCTCCGGTCATCCTCTGGAAATTTTCCAGACTGAATTTAGCGTCTACCGGGACCAGCCTCTCGCCCAGCTTGATCACCGCGTCCACCGCGTCCGAGCTCTTAAAACGATATTGGACCTGGTAGTGTTCTTTGGGCAAAACCTGGGAAAGCAAATTCTCCAAAAAAGTCTCCCCCATTGTCCCGCGGAATTTCGGGGCCCTTAACAATTCCTGCAGGCTGGAGATATCCCGGCTAATCTCGATAATCTGGTTATTGGTCTGCTCAAGCTTGCCTAATTGTTCTTTAACATTCCCGAAAACAGATGTCGCGCTGCCCAAATTCTGGCTGATAATCTTATTAGCCTCCTGAAGAGACTGATTCATCTGGTTCAGGCGCTCATTGACCTGTGAGGAAATTTTTAAAACCACCGCCGCGATAAAGACGGACAGAATAAGGAATAAAACCGCAACCATAATAATCATAGGCTTATTATACCACCCAAATAATCCGGTTAAAGCAAATAATCTTTCTTAACCCTCTTTAATGAACGAAAAATATTTTTCTTGATATCCGGGCAGGTCTTTTCAAGATCCCGGATGATGCGGCCCATCCTGTTACGATTGGAGGAAATCGAATGCGGGCAGACGCAGCGATCATGGCCCAGACCCGCCTCTTGAGCGAATCTCCGGATCATGCGTTCCTCGGCGTATGCCAGCGGCCGGATCAGGGTGATTTTACCCTCAAAGAGCTCCTGCTTCGGCTTCATCGTCGATATTTCTCCCTGGAAGAAAAGGTTCAAAAGAAAAGTTTCGGCAATATCATCCATATGGTGCCCCAGCGCGATTTTAGTGCAGCCCAGCTTATTCGCCGCCAGAAACAACTCCTTCCTGCGGTTCCAGGAACACCAGAAACAATTAATTTTATTTTTAGGGGTTTTTTTAAGAACGTCGCTCTTGATTATCCTGTAATCGACCCCGAGCTTTTTGAAATAAGTTTTCAACTTAGCGGCAATGGAACGCGGATACCCCATATCAACATGCAGTGCAATGATTTTATATTTTATCGGCACAAACTTCCGGCGGTCAAGAAGGATACGCAGCAGGCTCAAGCTGTCCTTGCCTCCGGATACGGCAACCGCTATTTTATCGCCATCCTCGAGCATCCGGTAATCCATAATCGCCTTGCCCATACCCTTGGAAATATAATATTCTGCGCCCTGTATTGCACCCATGATAGAATACCCTGTAATAAGTTGATCGGGGCTTAAGCCCTTCCTGAATCTGTAATTATCGCGCGGATCTTACGGTTTACCGGGTGGGAAGCCAATTTCTCAAGGCTAAGCGGAAGACGCAAAGACCAGTTTTCCGGACTGACAGTCCCCGGAGTATTGATGCGGTATTGATAGGGGTCGCCGGGGAAGACACCGCCCAGGCTCAAATAATCCACGACGGAATTGATGCAGAATACCGCCGGCGAAGAAAGAATAAAACGGGTAACCCGCTCCAATAAATCCGGTCCCGCATCTTCGGTCATCGTACCGGGGCAACCCAAAAGATTCCAAAGCTTTTCCTTTTCCCCAAAGGTGTTTTCGTAAAGTTCGATAAAATCCCCGACGTCCTCTTTCCTTTTTCCCAGCTCCCAAAGCATCTTGTCCACGGAATCTATCTCTCTCTTCCAGCGCAAGCGGCCGTGAAAAGAAAAATCTGGGTCGAAAAGCCTGGCGCTTACCGCAATAAAATCGATCCCGCGCCCGGCGCATTTCCTGACAAACAATCCTTTATCTACCGTGCCCGCCTCGTATTTCCACCAGGCATTCCAGCTGGTAGTGTCATGTGTCGAAAGCATCGTTACGGCGAGGTTCCGGTATTCGCCCGCGGGCAAAAAATCATGGCGCCCGTTCCAGTCCTTTACCCAGCGCTGCACGTCATTGCCGGGAATACCGAACTCCAAAAGCGCATCGGTGCAGCATCTCGGGATTACCCCGAGGTCCTCGGCGCAAAGCAGCATCCGGGTATTTTGCGCCAACACATTCAGCATCCTGCGTCCGTGCTCATTCCAAAGCCCCTCATCAAGCGGATCGAATACCCCCCCTAGACCCTGCTCCTCCAAGGGACGCTCCACGGGAATACTCCAGATACGAAAAAGCCCGACCACGTGATCAATACGCAAGATATCATAAAACTCTCCGGCATACCTTAACTTCTCTTTAAGATAACAATAGCCGTCCCCGGCGATTTTATCCCAGTCATAAGTCGGCATTCCCCAGCGCTGGCCTTTGGCGCAGTACATATCCGGGGGAGCCCCGGCGGCAAAACCCAGCTTAAAAAATTCCGGATGGCTCCAGACATCCGCGCTGTCGCGCGAAACCAATACCGGAAGGTCTCCTTTTATCAAAATACCGTTTTCAACCGCATAATTCCCGGCCGCTTTAAACTGTTTAAAAAGCACCCATTGCAGCCACATTTGAAATGTCGTTCTTTCAATATTCTCCTGCCAGAACTCCCGCAAAACCCCCTTCTCGCGCCGGCTGAACTTATCCGGCCACTCATACCAGGGCTTTCCCGAATAATCCTCTTTCAGCACCTTAAAAAGAGCGAAATCCTGCAGCCAATAAGAGTTCTTTCGTTGAAAATCTTCAAAATCCAAAGCCTCGGAAAGGTCGCTGGAAAGATAAATCTCCCAGAGCTGTTCAATTTTCTCAACCCTTAGCCTGTAATCAATATGGACGGCACCCGCCGGAATCCGCCCAGCCTGTTTTTTTACGGAAGCCCCTTTAAATTCATTTAAAGAAATATAAAAAGGCTCCAGGGCGAAAGAGCTTACCGCGTCATACGGGCAAAAAGACCCTCCCACTTCATTCATCGGCAGAAGCTGAATAATAGAATTAGAAGTTGATTTAGCCCAGTCGATAACCCGTTTTAAATCGCCTAAATCCCCCGTTCCGAAACTATCCTGAGAATAAACGCTGAATAGGGGAATCAGAACCCCGGAGCGCTTTTTAAAACCGATTTTTTCCCAACGGGATCCGGAAACAGTCTCCGAAAGATTTTTAGAAAAAGACGGGGATGTCATTTTAGCTTAACGGAAGAAGAAAAAGAATAATTTTATCCGCCCAAAACAGGCTCGCCAGTGCGGCGGCGGAAAGAAACGGCCCGTAAGGCATGGTATGGTCTTTTTTGATCAAAAGATTTAAGGCACCGAAGATTATCCCGAAAAACGGGGCCAGAAAAAAAGTCAGGATTGCGATTTTCCAACCCGTAAAAGCCCCGATCATCGCCAGGAGCTTTACATCCCCTCCCCCCAGGGACTCAGTCTCCCCGTTAATCGCCGGACGCTTAAGCAGCTTGAAATACACCAGGTCGAAAAGCGCCCCAGTGAGATAGATAATACCGCCTCCGGCCAGTATCCCGAGGGCCGACTTTAACATCGGTGAAAAACTGAATTTTAAAGGAGAGAACGCGAAACCGGTGGCCGAAACCATGATAAACCCCGTGATAATCCCCCCGATAGAAACCTCGTCCGGAATAATACGATGTTTAATGTCGACAAAAGTCGCTACGATCAACGCCCAAAGCATGACCATGTAAAGGAAAAATTCATAACTTAAACCGAAACGGTTAAAAAATACCACTGTCAATAAACCGGTCAGGAATTCCACCAGGGGATACCGCCAGGATATCTTCTGGTGGCAATAACGGCATCTGCCTTTTAAGATTATAAAACTCAGGAAAGGAATGTTATCGTAACCCGGGATCCTCTTCTGGCACTGCGGGCAATGGGAACGCGGCCAGACTACCGATTCACCCTTAGGCATCCGGTGGATGCACACGTTCAGAAAACTCCCGACGATGGAACCGAAGATAAAAACGATAATATTGGAAATCATATTCCTCCTTTGCTTACCCTCTGCCTCGCCGTCTGCTTATCGGCAGACAGGACAGGCGGGCCTGCCTATAAGCAGGATTTCAGAAGAGTTTTTCTCATTACTTCAACCGGCGCCTTCCTGCCGCTAAAATGCTGGAAAGCGAAGACTCCCTGATATAAAAGCATTCCCAGGCCGTTGGAAAATTTCAAACCCCGGTCATTGGCCAGGGAAAGCAATTTTGTCTGAGAAGGACTGTAAATCAAGTCGTAAACGAACAATCCGGGGTGCAGGCTTTGCGGAGAAAACAGGCAGGGATCCTCCCGGCGCATCCCTACCGGAGAAGCGTTAACCAAAAGGTCTTTTTCCGGCAGCCCCAGATCCCCGATACAACCGGCCACGCTAAACTCGATTTCCGGAAAAGCGGCGCTTAATTTCTTATAAAGATCCAAAGACTTAAACCTGTCGATATCGTAGATAGAAAGGCGGGAAATTTTCATCCTGGCCAAAGCCACCCCTACCGCCTTGGCCGCCCCGCCCGCCCCGATCAAGGCGGCATTTTTAGGCCTGACTTTAAGCTCTTTAAGATGCGCCATAAAACCCAGATAATCGGTATTAAAACCCTTGAGCTTACCGTCTTTACCCGCCACCACGGTATTTAACGAACCGATCTCCCTGACACCGGAGGATTTACGGTTTACGAATTTAAGGAATTTTTCTTTATAAGGATACGTAACATTAAAGCCGCGGATATTATGCTTTTTCAGCTCTTGCAGGAATTTCTCCAGCTGGGCCTCTTTGAGGGGAAACAACTTATACCTTGCATTTATCTTAAGAAACCGGAATGCGGCATTGTGCATACGGGGAGAAAGGCTGTGTTTGATCGGAAGGCCCACTAAACCGTAGATTTTCGACTTGGGAATCATTTATTCTCTATTTTATTCACGGCGTCGATATACGCCTTTACCGCCGCTTCGATGATATCGGTGCTGGAACCGCTTCCGCTGTAAGCGACATTCTTAACCATCAGTTTCAGGTTAACGTGCCCCAGGGCATCCTTGCCGGAAGTAACCGCTTCCAGACGAAAATCCTCCAGACGCGCCTTAATACCCACAATCTTATCGATCGCCTTAAAGCAGGCGTCGATCGGTCCGTCCCCGCCCGAGACCGCTTCCTGCGGCTTGCCTTTTTTCAGCAAAACAACCTTCGCCTCCGGAGTGGTAGAGGTTCCCGAATGCGTGTAAAAATCCTTCAAAGACCAAAGAGGCTTTTGAGGCTTAATCTCGTCTTCTACCAGATAACGCAGGTCGTCGTCGAACATCTCCTTCTTTTTATCCGCCACGGTCTTGAAACGCTCAAAAGCGCTGTTAAGCTGTTTGTCGGACAGCTTAAAACCCAGGACCAGGAGCCTCTCCTTAAAAGCATGCCTTCCGGAATGCTTTCCCAGGATCAGCTGGTTGGAAGAAACCCCCACCTCGCGCGGATCCATAATCTCGTAAGTCAGGCGGTTCTTCAATATCGCGTCCTGATGTATCCCGGACTCATGGGCAAAGGCATTCTTTCCCACGATCGCCTTATTCGAAGGAATAATATAATTGGTTAACTTACTGACCAGGCGCGAAGTACGGAATATTTCTTTAGTATTTATCCCGGTACGCATATCGCCGAAAATATCGCGGCGGGTTTTGATCGCCATTACAACCTCTTCCAGGGAAGCGTTGCCCGCGCGTTCCCCGATCCCGTTAACCGTACAATGCACCTGGCGCGCTCCCCCCAGGACTCCGGAAAGGGAATTCGCGACCGCCATGCCCAGGTCGTCATGACAATGGGCCGAAATTACCGCTTTATTGATATTCGGGACATTATCCTTGATATCCCGGATCAGGGAATACATCTCCTGAGGATAGCTGTAACCGGTAGTATCGGGGATATTCACTGTCTTTGCGCCTAATTTAATCACCGCTTCCAGCATCCGGAAAATAAAATCCCGTTCCGAACGCGTGGCGTCTTCAGTGGAGAATTCGATATCTTCGCAATATTTCCCGGCCAGCCGCATCGCGTCTTGCGCGATCGACAATATCTCTTCCTCAGTCTTGCGGAATTTATACTGCAAATGTATCTTGGAAGTCGCCAGGAACAAATGTATGCGCGGAGACTTGGCGGGTTTTAAAGCCTCGCCGGCTAAGACGATATCCTTTTTGATACAACGGGCCAAAGCGCAGGGAATACTTTTCTTAAGTTTGCGGCTTACCTGGCTTACCGCCTGGAAATCATCCGGGGAGGCGACGGGAAAACCCGCCTCAATAACATCCACCCCCAGTTTCTCAAGCTGCAGAGCGATTTCAAGCTTCTGCTGTTTATTTAGAGAAGCTCCGGGAGCCTGTTCCCCATCCCTTAAAGTTGTATCAAATATTATTATTTTATCCATATCTTATTTTTTCAGCTATCAG
>JAQTRM010000020.1:12040-14701 GCA_028711825.1 Candidatus Omnitrophota bacterium
TTCAGCTATCAGCTTTCAGCAAAAACAAAATCGGAATTAAGCTATTTTAACTTTAAGCTGACGGCTGAGGACTGAAAGCTGACAGCTGGCTATTTTTTCATCCAGGGCATCATTTCGCGAAGACTCTTGCCTACCTTCTCGATCAGATGCTCATCCCCGGCCTTGATCAGGCTGTCGAAATTCTTGCGCCCGGTTTCATTTTCCTTAATCCATTCTTTGGCGAATTTGCCGGTCTTGATCTCTTTAAGTATCTTCTGCATTTCCTTACGCGTTTTCTGCGTAATGATACGCGGACCGCGGGTGAGATCGCCGTAACAGGCGGTATTGGAAACTCCCCGGCGCATCCCGGAAATACCGCGCTCCTGGATCAGGTCGGTGATCAGCTTCAACTCATGCAAAACCTCAAAATAGGCAATCTCCGGCTGGTAACCCGCGTCGATCAAAGTATCAAAACCCGCTTTGATCAACTCGCTTACTCCGCCGCAAAGCACGGCCTGTTCCCCGAAAAGGTCGGTTTCGGTCTCTTCCTGAAAAGTAGTCTCGATCACCCCGGCGGTAGTCGCCTTGATACCTTTAGCATAGGCCAGCGCCAAATCCTTAGCCTGTCCGGTCGCGTCCTGATATACCGCAATCAGCGAAGGAACTCCTTTTCCCTCTTCATACATTTTCCTGACCAAAGCGCCCGGCCCTTTGGGGGCAACCATAAAAACATCCACATTCTTCGGGGGCTTGATCTGCTTGAAACGGATATTGAAACCGTGGGAAAAACAAAGCGCCTTGCCTTTCTTCAGGTTAGGTTTAATCGCCTCGTTATAAACCTTGGCCTGCACATGATCCTGAGTAAGAATCTGGATGATATCGGCGCAGGCAGCCGCCTCGGAAGCGCTCACCGGGGTAAAACCGTCATTTTTGGCCTGCTCGAAATTCGCGGTCCCCTCCATTTCGGAAACCACCACCCTTATCCCGGAATCACGCAGGCATAAAGACTGTCCGCGCCCCTGTATCCCGTAACCGATGATCGCCACGGTCTTATCTTTTAATAAATTCAAATCCGCGTCTTTATCATAATATACCTTAGCCATTTTCCAACCCTCTCCTCTCTTATCGGGCAATCATTCGATTGCCAGTTTACCGGTTCGCACCAACTCTTTTATGCCGAACTTATTCAATTCATCCAAAAGGGCCTTAACCTGCCGCTCATCTCCCACCGCTTCAACGATCGCGGTATCCCCTTTATGCTGGACGATCTTGCCCACAAATTTATTGAAGACCGCCTCAAGCTTAGGCTTGTCCTTGGGAGAATAATTTATTTTGATCAAAACCAGTTCCCGGTCGACATGCTCTTTCCGGGTATAATCCGTAACGGTAATTACATCGATCAGTTTATTCAACTGCTTATTGATCTGCTCCAGGACCTTTTCATCCTTGGCATCCACCACGATCGTCATGTAAGATACGCAGGGATTCAGCGTCTCGCTTACCGCAAGCGAAGCGATATTGTAGCCGCGGGCGCTGAACAGACCGGCGACACGCGCCAGCACTCCGAATTTATTCTCCACCAATACCGAAATAGTATGTTTCATTACGCCAGGCCTCCGATAATATTATTGATCGCCTCGCCGGCCGGGACCATCGGAAAAACATTCTCCTCTTCCTCGATATGGAAATCGATCAAAACCGTATTATCGGTCTGGATCGCCTTTTCCAGGGCGGGCCTTACCTGTTCTTTCTTGGTAACCCGGATACCCAAAGCGCCGTAGCTTTCGGCAAGCTTCACGAAATCCGGGCTGGTGATCGGAGTATAGGAATAACGGCGGTTATAGAAAAGTTCCTGCCACTGGCGCACCATGCCGAGATATCCGTTATTCAAAATCGCCACTTTCACGTTAACCTTGTTGGCTACGCAGGTTCCCAGCTCCTGAATATTCATCTGCAGCGAACCGTCCCCGGCGATATTAAAAACCGTTTTTTCCGGACGCCCAAGCTTGGCCCCGATGGAAGCGGGAAACCCGAATCCCATCGTCCCCAGCCCCCCCGAAGAAACGAAAGTGCGCGGTTTGGAATAATTAAACCACTGGGCCGCCCACATCTGATGCTGCCCGACTTCAGTGCAAATGATCGCGTCCCCTTTTGTCACCTCGTCGATCTGCTGGATAACATACTGCGGGAGAATCTTGTCTTTATCCTTGTAAGACATCGGATACTTCTTTTTCAAAGTATCCACATGCCTGCCCCATTCTTCAATAGAAGGAGTATGCTTTATCTCCGGGATAAGTTCGGCCAGCACCTGCTTCAGATCTCCCACAATCGGAACATCAACATGCACATTCTTGCTGATCGAAGAAGGATCGATATCAACATGAACCACCTTTGCCCCGGGGGCAAAAAGATCCAGCCTGCCGGTCACCCGGTCGTCAAAACGCGCCCCCAGCGCGATAATAAGATCCGCTTCCATAATGCTATGGTTGGCGTAAGCCGTGCCGTGCATTCCGAGCATCCCGAGGGACTGCTTATGGCTGCAGGGAAAACCCCCGATCCCCATCAAAGTCCAGGTCACAGGACAGGAAACTTTCTCGGCAAATTCCAGTAATTCAAGCGATGCCCCGGAGGTGATAATCCCGCCTCCGGCATAAATTACAGGACGCTTGGAATCCATGATCA
>JAQTRM010000020.1:14801-18871 GCA_028711825.1 Candidatus Omnitrophota bacterium
ATCTTCGGCTCAACCGGCTTCCACCCTTTAAACCTTCGTTCGATCTCTTCCTTTGTCAACCTTACCTGAACTTTCCGGCTGGCAATATCGATATCTATTGTATCACCATCCCGGATAATTGCAATCGGACCTCCCGCGGAAGCCTCCGGGGAGACATGTCCGATACAGGGGCCCTTGGTCCCGCCTGAAAAACGCCCGTCGGTAATCAAGGCCACGGAATCACTCAAACCCAGGCCGACGATCGAAGCGGTAGGAGCCAGCATCTCGCGCATCCCCGGACCGCCCGCGGGGCCTTCATAACGGATAATCACGCAATCCCCGGATTTTATCTTATTGTTCATGATCGCCCGCATCGCCTCTTCCTCGCGGTTAAAAACCTTGGCGTGCCCGGTGAATTTCATCATTTTCGGGCTTACTCCCGACTGTTTTATTACCGCTCCGTCCGGCGCGATATTGCCGTAAAGGACCGCGATACCCCCCTGCTTATGGTAAGCGCCCGAAAAAGGACGGATAACTTCTTCGTCAAAGATTGTTGCCCCGTCGGCGATTTGAAAAGTCTTCTCTCCGCTGACATTCAAGGTATTCTTCAGCTTGGATTTCAATCTTTTCAATACCGCAGGAATCCCGCCGGCATATTCGACATCTTCCATAAAGTGCTGGCCGGCCGGCTCGATACTGGCGATATGCGGCACGGACTTGCTGATCTTATCGAAAGTCTTTAAATCCAGTTCCACTCCCGCTTCATGGGCGATCCCCATCAAATGCAGGACGGTATTGCTTGAACCTCCCAGCGCCATATCCACCACGATGGCGTTTTCCAAAGAATCCCTGGTAATAATATCCCGGGGACGGATATTCTGCCGGACCAATTCCACGATCCGTTCCCCGCTTGCCTGGGCGATCCGGCGTTTCTTGGCCGAACCGGCCAAAGCGGTCCCGCATCCGGGAATCGACATCCCCATTGTCTCGGTAAGACAAGCCATGGTATTGGCGGTATATAACCCCTGACAAGAACCCTGTCCGGGGCAGGCCTCCATCTCAAGACAGGTCAATTCTTCCGCGGAGATATCGCCTTTTTTAGCCCTCCCCATCCCCTCATAGGTATCGTGCACGAAAGCCAGTTTTCTCTTGTTATAACGCCCGGAAAGCATCGGCCCTGCAGTCACGACAACCGCCGGGATATTCAGGCGCGCCGCTCCCATCAACATCCCGGGAGTAATCTTATCGCAGTTGGTAAGACAAACGATTCCATCCAGCTGATGGGCGTTACAAACCGTCTCCACGATATCCGCGACCAGTTCACGCAAAGCCAAAGGATAACACATCCCCAAGTGCCCCATCGCAATCCCGTCACAAACCCCGGGAACCCCGAATAAAAACGGCACTCCCCCCCCATAACAAACCCCGCGTTCGATAAATCTTTCCAGGTCGCGCATCCCGACATGCCCCGGAATAAGATCGGTAAAAGAAGTCGCGATGCCGATAAACGGACGGTTCAAATCGCGCCGCCCAAGACCGGTACCGTGCAAAAGCGCGCGGTGCGGAACCCTTTCCAAACCTTTCTTTATCTTATCTGAACGCATTGTCGCTCCTTTTAATGATAGAAGGTAAAGGTATAGGTAAAGGCAAAGAAAACCTATTTTCTCTACCTCTACCTTTACCTCTACCTAGATATTCTTTCTGGCTCTAATCGGCCCCTTCCCCGTCATGCACCACCGCCGCCCCTTCCTGGCGCTTGCGCACGATCACCCTCTTTAATGTAACATATTTATCAACCAGAGAAGCGTTATTTACCGCGTTTAACTGCTTGAAAAGAAAATCGAACTTATTTTCGATCTCCCCGGCGATGGCGTCGCGCACCTCCTGCGGCATCCCCATAATATCTTTTTTAAACGGACCCAGAGCTTTTTTACGGGTTTTGTAAAAGAACTGCTCCTGGGTTTCCCCGTCTTTGGCCTCTTTAGCCGCATTAACCTTAAGCCATTCATAAATCCTGCTCTTAAGCTCCGCGGGAAAATGCGCTGAATCGAAGATCATATTCTGGAACTGCGTCGCCAGATGAACTTCACAGGCCTCGCATTCGGCGAATTTATGGAACGCCTCTTCCGGCAGTGTAGAAGCCCCGTGCTGGACCGCGCCTCCCAGGCCGAATTCCTGACGCGCAAGCTCGGACAAATTCTTTAGCGTCTCAAAATCAAGTTTTACCTGGGCGATCGAACCATCCGGCAGGACAACACCGCCGTGGGAAGTACCGGTCTGAATAGAGATCTTGCTGATCCCGGTCAACCCTTTGCGCAGGCGCTTCTTAAAACCGTTCATAAAAGCCCGCATATCTTCCGGGGTCGAATTCCGGTGCCCTACTTCCCCGATCTCACCGCCTACGGAAACGGTAACACCTTTAGGTTCAATACGGCGGATAAATTGGGTAAGCTTGGCGCAAACCTCATAGTTTAAGTATTGCTGCTTGTCTATCTCCGGCTTGCTCAAATCCACCAGGGTCGAAGAATCGATATCAATATTAAAAAATCCCGCCCCCAACGCTTCGGTGATAATCGCCTGCAGCGCCTGAATCTCTTTCTCCGGGTCCTCCTGGTATTTCTTAAGGTTAGCCTGGAAATGGTCGCCCTGGATAAATACCGGTCCGGCGTAATTTTCCTTGATCGCCGCCGCCAGGATTACCGCGGAATATTCCACCGGAGGCTGGGCGGTATACCCCATCTCGGACTTGGCGATTTCAAAAATAAAAGCCTTGGAATTATTCTTTTTTCCAACCCTGAATAAAGCCCTCGCCAGGTCATAAGTCATACTGCGCAGGTTGATCGCAGGAACGGTCGAACCGCTGAACTCTCCCCGTCCGCGTGCCATGTAATAATCCTGAATACTCGAAGGATAGATGCCTTTTTTATAAGCAATATCGCTTATTTTCTTGGCGAGCTTCTTCTTCAAAAGCGTGTCATCCGTCATCACTAAGTCAGTTACCAATTTATCGATCTCTACCGGTCTCCTTCCCATTATACCCCCCTCTTTTATTAAGTTAAATTTTTAACCAGTTTATAAAATTGCTCTATTTTCAGTTCCTTTTTCATAATCGCTGTTTCAAACGCAACTTCGGCGATCTTGCCGGAAGCCATCCCCAAAGCGATATCTTTTTTTCCGGCAAGCAGGCAGTCTACCGCAGCCCGGCCGAGGTTCAAAGCGAGGTCCCGGCTTACCGCAGTAGGACGCCCGCCTCTTTGCACGTGCCCCAGGACTACCGTACGCGTTTCCAGCCCGGTCATCTCCGTTATTTTATTGGCGACATCATCGGCTTTACCGGCGCCTTCGGCTACCACCACGATCCAGCTCATCTTCCCGATCAGGTTGCCGTGCACGATATCATGGCAGACATTTTCCATGTCTACCTTAATCTCCGGGATGATAACATCCTCGCACCCTCCGGCAAGGGCAACCGTAAGGGCAATAAACCCCGAACCGCGCCCCATCACCTCCACTACAAAAATACGCTCCATACTGGTAGCGGTATCGCGGATCTTATCGATCGCGTCGAGTGCGGTATTAATCGCGGTATCCGTACCAACGGTATAATCTAGGCCGTTTACATCGTTATCGATAGAAGCGGCGATCCCTACGCAGGGAATGCCGTATTGCTTATAAAATTCATGCGCGGCGGTAAAAGAACCGTTGCCCCCGATAACTACCAAACCATCGATATTATTTTTTTTAATCGTCTCGTAAGCACGATCCTGCCCTTCCCTGCTCCTGAATTCCACACAGCGGGCGGTCTTTAAAATCGTCCCGCCCTGGCCGATGATCCCTGAAACGGAGCGGTGGCTTAAAACCTTCAATTCCTCGTTAATCAAGCCCCACCAGCCGCGGAAAACTCCCATCACCTCAAGCCCCCGGCCGATACCATAACGCACTACCGAGCGGATCGCCGGATTCATCCCCGGAGCATCGCCGCCAGTAGTCAACACCGCTATTTTTTTCATAGCCTATCCCCCGGATCAGTTATAAGCAGTAAGCTTTAAGTTTTAAGTTTAAGACTTATAACTTATATCTTATAACTTATA
>JAQTRM010000020.1:18971-22054 GCA_028711825.1 Candidatus Omnitrophota bacterium
CTTATAACTTATATCTTATAACTTATAACTTAACACTGAATCAGGTTCCCATCTCCCAGCTTGCCAGATATTTCTTTTGTTCCGCGGTCAAGGTGTCGATTTTAATTCCCAGTGACTTAAGTTTCAGGCGCGAGATATCCTTATCGATCTTCTCCGGAACCACATAAACCTGCTTTGAGAGTCCGCGGTAATTATTAACCATATACTCGGCCGAAAGTGCCTGGTTGGCAAAAGACATATCCATTACCGAAGCGGGATGCCCTTCGGCTGCCGCCAGGTTGATCAGGCGCCCTTGCCCTAAAAGATAAATCTTGCGGCCATTCTTTAAAGTATACTCTTCCACAAAATCACGCGTCAAGCGTTTTGATTTCTTAATATCTTCCAAACCCGGGATATCGATTTCAACATTAAAATGCCCGGAATTAGCGACGATCACCCCATCCTTCATCAGCGGAAAATGCTCCTTCCGGATAACATTAATATCACCGGTAACCGTGATAAAAATATCCCCGATCCTGGCGGCTTCCCTGATCGGCATCACGCCGAAACCGTCCATCGTGGCTTCCAGCGCCCTCAAAGGATCTACCTCCACCACCGTAACTTTGGCACCCATGCCTTTAGCGCGCATCGCCGCGCCCTTACCGCACCAGCCGTAGCCGCAAACTACCAAGTTTGAACCGGCAATCAGCTTGTTCGTGGAGCGGATAATACCGTCCAGGGTGGACTGTCCGGTCCCATAACGATTATCAAATAAATGCTTGGTTTGCGCGTCATTAACCGCGATAATCGGATAACGCAATTTTCCTTCCTGGGCTAACGCCCGCAGCCGGATAACCCCGGTAGTAGTCTCTTCCGTACCTCCGATAATATTGGCATGATCTTTCAGGGGAAGCCGGTGTATGCTGCTTACCAGGTCGGCTCCGTCATCCATGGTAATATCCGGTTTAGGATCCAATACAGATTTTACATGCGCATAATAAGTTTTTGTATCCTCGCCCTTGATTGCGAAAACCCCAATCTTTAGATCTTTCACCAAAGATGCGGCGACATCATCCTGGGTGGAAAGAGGGTTAGAGGCGCAGAGATAGACATCCGCGCCGCCGGATTTTAAAACATCCGCCAGGACAGCGGTCTCGGTAGTAACATGCAAACAGCAGGCGATTTTAAGCCCTTTTAAGGGTTTTTGCGCCTGAAACCTGTCCTTAATCAGATTGAGTACCGGCATATTGCTGCCGGCCCATTCAATCCTCAGCGCCCCCTTCTTTGCCAACTTTATATCCTTAATGTCATATCGCATATATTCTCCTTTAAAAAATCAGCTTTAAGCTGTAAGTTGTAACTTAAAACTTAATCCACCATTTACAGCCTAGCTGCTTGTTTCTTTAAATCCGCCACTTTATCTAATTTCTCCCAGGTGAATTCAGGATCCAACCTTCCGAAATGGCCGTAACTGGCGGTTTTCTTGTAAATAGGCCTGCGCAGCTTTAAAGAATCAATGATACCTTTAGGGGTCAACTGAAAATTAACCCGTACCAGCTTCTCCAGAGACTCTTCCGGGATAACCGAAGTGCCTTCGGTCTTTACCATTACCGACAGAGGATCCGCCCGGCCGATAACATATGCCAGCTGGACCAGGCATTTTTCCGCCAGGCCCGCTCCCACGATATTCTTGGCGATATAACGGCTCATATAAGCCGCGGAACGGTCGACCTTGGTGGGATCCTTCCCCGAAAATGCCCCGCCGCCGTGGGCTACCGCCCCGCCGTAAGTATCCACGATAATTTTTCTTCCTGTCATCCCGGTATCGGATTGGGGGCCGCCGACAACAAACTTACCGGTCTGATTCACGAAATATTTGGTCTTCTTATCCACCCACCCTTTAAGGACAGGTCCGGCGACATAGCGAATAATCTCCTGGCGCGCTTTCTCGGTAATGCGCTTGCCGCTTTTATCCAGGATATCGTCAGTATGCTGGGATGCCAAAACCACGGAATCCACGCGTACCGGCTTCCCGTTTTCATATTCCACCGTCACCTGGGTCTTACCGTCCGGACCGAGATATTTCAAGACCTTATCCTTACGCACCTCCGTCAGGCGCATCGCCAGTTTCTGGGCCAGCATTAACGCCAAAGGCATCAGCTCTTTAGTTTCCCGGCAGGCATAGCCAAACATGATACCCTGGTCTCCGGCACCGCCGATATCCACCCCCTGGGAAATATCCGGGGACTGAGAATGTATCGCGTTAAGGATAGCGCAGGTATGGTAATCAAAACCGTATTTGGGGTGATCGTAACCGATCTCCTCGATAATCTTACGGCTTATCTCATGGACATGGACAAAACCGCGCGTGGTAATCTCTCCGCCCACAATCAAAAGCCCCATCGTAACATAAGTCTCGCAGGCAACGCGCGAATAAGGGTCATTCCGCAAGCAGGCGTCCAGGACTCCGTCCGAAATTTGATCGCACAATTTATCAGGATGACCTTCGGTTACCGATTCAGAAGTAAAATAATATTTCTGCGAAGCCATGTTCCCTCCTTGCCTGCGTAGGCACACCCGCGCAATACCTTTTAGCGTGGGGTGTAGCCATTTAAGTAATATTAATAATATACACCCTCATTAAATACAGCTGCTTACAAAAAAATTTAGTTATCCTGGTAAAAGTAAAAACCTGATTGCTATAATCTATTTATCAACAAACGTTTCTTGCGCGCTGTCCAGGTATTTCCGGTCACCGATATCAAACCATGAACCGGAAAAAACATATCCGTAAACATCTATCTTATCCTTTAACCAGGCGATATAGCCGCCGGTAGCGTCGGTCTTCTTTTTTTTATCTCCCAGATAGGCGCTAATCGCGCCTAAGCGTTCTTTAGGGATATAATATAAACACATCGCTACGAGGTTTGAAGCGGGATGAAGGGGCTTTTCCTGGAAAGCGGAAACCCTCCCGGACCTGCCAAGCTTAACCACGCCGTAGCGGGAAGCGTCTTTTTTATTCTTCAACCGGTACAAACCAATACGAACCGCGGAACTATTTTTACGCGAAACATTGATGAAACCGTTTAATGAACCGTCGAACA
>JAQTRM010000075.1 GCA_028711825.1 Candidatus Omnitrophota bacterium
CCAGAAGCCCGCACAAATCATTTATTTTCTGCCGGACTTCCCTGCGCCGGAGGCCATAAAGGCCGGCAAAAAAATCCAGGTTTTGCCTGCCCGTGAGCCTCCAGTAAAAACTGCGTTCCTGCCCGGATACAAACCCGATAACCTTTTTTATCTGTATTTCCTGGCGCAGGGTATCGTATCCGGCTACCCGGGCCGTGCCCGCCGAAGGCAGGATAAGGCAGCACAACATTCTCATCAACGTGGATTTACCCGCGCCGTTAGGGCCGATCAATCCGAATCCCCGTCCCTCGCCGACCTGGAAACTCACATTATTAACAACCGCTTTAATTTCTGGTTTTCGAAAACAACACGGCAAAGACAGCGGGATATTATTTCCGCTCGGAAAAAATTTGGTCAGGCCGGAGACCTCTATTGCGTAATCCATTCTTTCCTTTCAGGGCGCTTGGAAGAAGATGCCCCGGATGTATTGTTATAAAATGCGTCATATAAAGTCAATCCCAGAAAAATACTGTAGAATTTCGGACTGGGCATCAACCATAAGCTTTTCAAAATAAACCAGGATTTTTTCTTATTTTTAAGTTTAAGGGCCAATAACGATAATTTTAATTTCTTTTTATTAAAAAAGTAACCGAAAATATTTATCTTTTTAACAAGTATGCCTTTTTTCCAGGACCTGCTCAACCGGTAATAAAGATTGTCGTATTCATAAAATTCCTTGTTTATTTTATTCGTATAATAATACAGGTCTTCTCCGGATAAAGAACGCGGGACAAAACAAACCGTAGTGTTATCATAATTCCGCCAGTTGTTACAAGTGATCCTGTTTTCCTGCTGGAACTGTTTGGCGATGCCTGTCCCGGGATAGGGCGTGAGGATACTTACCAAAGGAAATTCTATGTTGTTGGCATAAACGAATTTATTTATTTCGCCGAATACGGTTTTATCATCCGAATCATGCCCCACAATAAAACTGCCCACCACCCCGATCCCGTAGAAATGGACCCGGTTTATAACCCGGCTGTAATATTCCACCCTGTTCACCGAACCCTTATTCATAGAATTGACGGTTTTCTGGGATACCGACTCCAGACCGATCACCACATGGCTGCAACCGCAATCAGCCATTAATTTTAAAACCCGCTCATCGGTATTAACTGATATTTGAGCCGTCCAATTCTTAACCCCAAGTTGTTTAAATACCGATAAAAGCTCTGCGGTGCGTTTTGTATCGGAGGCGAAATTATCATCCACAAAAAAGAAGTTTCCTTTACAACCTAATTTTTGCAGGGTCTTTATTTCCTGGATTAAATTTTCAATCGGCTTAAACCGGTAACCGTCGCCGAAAAAAGCCTTCACGGAACAGAAAGAGCAGTTAAAGGGGCAGCCTCTGGTAGTTTGTATCAAAAACGCCCGGTATGAATCCAATTTCAACAAATCCCATCTGGGGATTATTAATTTTTTCAAATCCGCCTTGGTAGATGACTTATAAAAACTTTTAAGCCTGCCGCTTAAAAAATCATTGATAAGTTCTCCCCAGACATTTTCCGCCTCGCCGATCACGACGGCATCGGCATGGCCGATCGCTTCATCGGGCAGGACAGAAGGATGGATCCCCCCCAAAACCACCTTCACTCCTCTATTTTTAAAATTTTCCGCTATTTCATACGCCCGCATTGCCAGCGGGGTAGAAGCGGAAATACCCACCAAATCTATTTTCTCATTAAAATCTACCGGTTCGATATTTTCGTCGGTTATGCTCACGTCTACCTCTTGAGGGGTTAAAGCGGCAATTATCGGCAAAGATATGGGGGCAAACCAGACCTTATTATCCATAAGCTCCTTGATGGAACGGTGATCGTTAATAAACCTTCTCTCGGATTTTGGGATAATTAATTTTAATTTCATCGTTATTTTGGCAACGGGCGATCTAACAATATGTCGCTACGCGTTATCTTTATAGTGTAATTGAGGCGTTTACGTCCCGGCCTCCCGGAAAGCTGCCCGGATTCTTCTTCGATAATAACCGAACCTGCCTTATCCAGGTTCAGTTTCTTAAATAAAATCTCGGCGTAAGGACGCATGCTTTTAACACTTACCGCCCGAAACTCGGCAATATTGTTTTTCAGCCCCTGGCGCAGGACAAAAAGGCTGAATTCAGGAGCGATGCCTAAATGGCGGTAAAAAAAATCAAGATAAAGCATTCCCCCGTACCAGAAAAACCGGCCCCTGTCCGCGTCATATTCTTCTTTAGTAACTATAATACCAACAACAGCGTCCTTCCTGCAAGCGATAAAACAATACTGCTTGCCCCCCGCTTCGAAAATGATATTACGCATTTTTCTGCGTATACTTTCTAAAGGCATCGGCCAATAATGCCATCTGAATAACCTGGCGATTGCCGAAAGATCGCTGACCTCCGCATTACGATAAACAAGCTTCGCTTTCAGAAGGAATATTTTGGAAAAATAAGCGAGGAATGCCGGCCGCAGGAATAATTTGGCTATTCCGATAATCCTTCTTTTTAATAACATCAGCCGTATTCCAAACTTATTCTTTATACTGCGGGGAAAAGTATCGACCTTCATGCTATGCCGGCCCCTCTTAACCAGAACCAGCTTTCCGACTAGATCGCGCGCATATAATTTATCATCAAAATACAGCCCATACTCCCCCCGGAGCATAAGAACCGTTTCTTCATTTTCGGTTCTTTTTCCAATTACCTGAAAAACTCCCCGCTGAAAAGAAGAATTATCTCCGAAGACAAAATCCCCCCGGCTTATCCGTCCGGCATCTATTCTTTCTATAGTAATTATATCCTGAGGCCTCAGAAGCGGATGGCTAAAAATGCCTTCCACCAGAAACTTAAAAAATACTTTTCCGCCGGCATCTATTTTTTCCAATGGGGAGAATTTTGGTATTTTAGAATCCATAGGCCAAATTAAACTTCAGTATAGATATTCTTTCCAAGACTTTTGATATTACCGCTTGATTGAAAAAAAACAAAATTAAAATTACAGGCGGCGGCGTCCCAGCAGCCCCGGCACTTATCCGCGGGTATTGATTGAATCGCTTTTGCCAGGCCTAAAGCTAAACAATTTCTGCTCTTTATGCTTTTCGGGTCTTTTCCCCAGATACAGGGCGATATTTCTCCGTCGGGCAAAATATGAAAGAATATTTTTCCCGAAACACAAGGTATCGGCGCAGGTCCGGGCCATTTTTTAAAATATCTTAATACTTCAAGAGAATTAAAAATATATGGCTCTCCTTTTTCTTTTTCCAGGATCAACCTATCGACCGTCTTCCTGCAGTCTTTAACCGTAGGCGCATAGTGATTTTTCCTGGCATTACCATAATAGATACTGGTAGAAGGCTGGAAAATAACCTTAATTCCCATCCGGCGCGATAACTTTAAAATACTATCCAGGCATCCGGTATTCATTTTTGACAAAACTGTCCGGAAATAAACGGGTATATTGTGTTTACGCAGTAAAGCCGCGGCCCGGGTTACTTTAGAATAAGAACCGCTTCCCCTTATTTTGTCATGGATATCCTCCGGACCGTCCAGGCTCAAACAGATCAAACGCGCATTTTTAATCAAATCTATTTTTTTCTGAACCAAATGGCCATTGGAGCTGATATCGAAAAGTATTTTCTTTTTTTTCGTATACGCCAGGATCTCCCCGATATCATCCCGTAGAAGAGGTTCCCCCCCTGAAAAACAAATCAAAATCGTCCCCAATCCCGATAACTGGTCGATAATAGAAAAAATTTGCCTTGTATTCAGTTCTTCCCTCCGCATTTTGCGGATTTTACAATACCGGCAACGCTGGGTGCACTTGTGGGTTAAGGCCCAGCTGATCAAAAGAGGGATTCTCGCCCGCGCCAAATTTTTACGCACCAAAGCTTCAATCATACATTATTTTTCCGGTTTCTTATCGGAATCCCGGTCTTATTCCGGTAATTTAACCTGCCGGATCTAATCAGATATATCCCGTAACTATATCTTAATATTATCTTAATTTCCAAGCAAATATATTTATCCCTGCGTCAAATTCCAAAAACAGAGGAGGCCCGCATAACTCCTGAAAAAAACCGGACGAAAAATAATCCTTTTTAGGTACCAGGATATTAACCATATCAACGTTTAATTTTTCAACCTCGCTTATAAATAATTTTATCAATTCATTTTCTATGCCGATATTGCGGTACCGCCAATCAACAAAAAACCCGAAAACCCGGCACTCTCCGGAAAGTTCCTCCCCCCCGGCGGGACGGCCGATAAACACGCTGCCAACAATCCTGCCCCTTATTTCAGCTAAAAAACAATTCCGGCCTGCGTAAAAAGACGCGTCGGAAAGTTCGTTAATGATTTTTAACCGGACAGGCCAATAATAATTTATATAAAAACGCTCCAGGGACAAACTATCGGCAGCGGTAGCAGGACGATAACGGGCTCTAGCGGCCCCGGTAAATTTCAGCCCCAGAGGGCCGTATATTTTAAGCCTTTGTAACGCACGCGCCACCCCCCCCAATATCTTATGCCTGAACATATACACAATATTCCCGGAAAAAGAAAGAATAAAATTCCCCATAGCTGCATAAAAAGCGTAAAATATTATTTTTGTCCTTTTCGGGCTGTCATTAATTTCTATC
Source organism: Candidatus Omnitrophota bacterium (assembly GCA_028711825.1). GTDB lineage: Bacteria > Omnitrophota > Gorgyraeia > Gygaellales > Profunditerraquicolaceae > UBA6249. Next base: position 4,654 of record JAQTRM010000075.1, read on the forward strand.
TCCCGCCCTCCCCTGTTAAACGATATAACTTTCCCTGTAATTTGTTCCGGATAAACCCGTACTATAGCCGTGGCGCTGTTGTCGCCCTTGGTCAAAAACACAACCCTGCCTCTTTTTAGGCTTTTCCATATTATCCGGTGGACAATCTGATTCTGAAATACATCCCGATAAATAATTATATCCCCGGGAGAAAACCCGGATGCCTCCCGATGTTCGACAACAAGCATATCTCCTTCCTGCAAAAAAGGCAGCATGCTCCTGCCTTTTACGCAAAAAACAGGCAATCTTTTTTTATCAAAACTTTCCCGGGGAGTTATTTTATCGTTTCGATCCATTTAACCTCTTATTTTGCTCCAACATTTTCTAAACTTTCTTATCAAACTGCCTGAACAAGCGGGGTAAAAGCGTA
>JAQTRM010000076.1 GCA_028711825.1 Candidatus Omnitrophota bacterium
TCTTCTTTTCCGGTCTCCGCCAGGTCGACCGTGCGTTCCAGGTCGTCCAGGACATTCAGCAAATCCAGGATAAGCCCCTCATTGGCAAATTTTATAAACTCCTGTTTTTCCTTTTCGATCCGTTTACGGGCATTCTCAAGATCGGCCTGGTTACGCAGCATCTTATCCCAGCCATCCCTGCCTTTTTTTACCTCCTCCAGAAGCCCCAGATATTCGCTTTCATTCAAAGTAACCGTTTTTTCCTCTTTTTTCGGGTTACTTTTATGATGCTCCTCTGCGGGATGCTCTTCCGGAGTCTTATGATTATTCTTTTCTTCTTCCATTATAGCTAAAACTCCTCCAGGATTTGATTTAATACATCGGAGATATACTCCAGGGTCGGAATAATATGGTCATATTCCATGCGCATCGGACCCAGCACCGCCAGCCTGCCTAAAGGGCGGTTTTTCAGATTGAAACCCGAAACGATCAAAGAACAATTTTCCATCTCCGCAAGCCCCAATTCGCTGCCGATATAGACCTTAACTTTCCCGGAAAAATCCCGGTTAATGATCTCAAGAAGCTTTTCCTTATCCTCCATCAGCCTTACCAGGAGGCGGATCTTATCGGCATCCTTAAACTCCGGCTGGTCGATTATCCGGCTGATACCCTTATAGAAAAACTTATCCTGCAGCTGCAAAATAGAAACAATTCCCGCGTAATGCGTGATCTCCGAAATTACTTCCGGCGTGTTTTCCAATGCGTCGTCGAGCCGGCGGATCTTTTTCTTACAATCCTTCAGGATGCGTTTTTTTTCCTCATCAAGAAGCTCCATCTGGCGGATAAGAAAATCCACATAATAACGGTAACCTTTATCCGTAGGAACCCTGCCTCCGGAAGTATAAGGATGTTTCAGGAATCCGGATTCATCCAGCTCCGAAAAGATATTTCTGATCGTCGCCGAACTAAGATCGAACTCCTCGGCAATTTCATCCGAGGCTACCGGGAGGGCGTTCTTGATATAACGGCTGATCGCCGAATTAAGAACCGACCTCCTGCGGGAATTATAATCAACTTTGCGCAAATTTTCTCCTTGCCAAGCAAATCTCAGTATTTTGCACTAAGCGGTAATTTTAACACAATCTGCCGTTTTGTCAACATAATTAGCACTTCTATACCCAGAGTGCTAACTTTAGTTTAAAAAAAACATCATTCCTTCTTCATTAGAATGACTTTCAACCCGTGGATGTTGACCCTCTTGCGCACCATCAGGTAACGCACATACTCCAGCCTCTTTAAGTCTTTTTGCGAATAAAAACGGTTCTTTCCGCCCAGGCGCTTTGGCCGCACCACCCCCGCCCGGTCCAGCTGCCTCAAGGTCCAGACGGGAATATCCACCAGCCTGCATACCACGCTAATGGCGTAAACCGGTTCTTCGGGTGGGATCCTGACTCTAAATACCGGCATCCTGCCTCCTGATGACAGAAGCTTATCATACTTAACGTTAATTGTCAAGTAAAATAACTATTTTTGTTAGATAACCTAACAGATAACCGCGATATCCTTATCTCCCTGGATGCGGCTGAAAGAAACACGCCCGATCCCCACCCGGATCTGGATATCATTCGGGCGATATTCTATTTCTTTGACCTTGGCGTTACGATAGAAATAATTTACCAGATCCATCCGGCTGTTCGGGATAACAAGCTTTAAATCAAGGAGGCGGTCGGAAAAATACCCCGCAATCCTTCTAACCAAAAGATCAAGATTTTCCCCGGTTTTAGCGGAAAAATGAACCGGATCGGTAAAGCCGCCGGATGAAAGATCCGGCCACCCCTGATTATCGATGCGGTCGATTTTATTAAGTACCTGCAAAACGGATTTCTCTTCGACCCCCAGCTCTTCAAGCACTTCCCTTACCGCCTGATTATGCTCCGTCAGGCGCGGGTCGGAAACATCCAAAACATGGATCAAAAGATCCGCTTCCAACACCTCCTCCAGAGTGGCCTTAAAGGCCTCGATCAGGTGATGCGGAAGCTGATGTAAAAAACCTACTGTATCGGAAATCACAATTTCCTGCCCGTCGGGAAGAGTAAAATTTTTGGCCACCGGGTCCAGGGTGGTAAAAAGTTTGTCTGAAGTATCCTGGTTGGAAGAAGTCAGGAGGTTCAAGAGAGTGGACTTTCCGGCGCTAGTATAGCCCACCAGCGCCACCAGGGGTAAATTATTGGATTTCCTTCTTTTTTTTAAAGTCTGGCGGTGCTGTTGAAAAGATTGCAGGTCCTGCTTTAATTTATCGATCTTTTTCCGCACCTGGCGCCGGTCGGTCTCCAGCTTGGTTTCCCCGGGGCCGCGTGTACCAACCCCCCCGCCCAAATCGGAAAGCATTACCCCTTTGCCTTTGAGGCGCGGGAGGAGATACTGTAATAACGCCAGCTCTACCTGCATCTTCCCTTCAGGGCTGCGGGCGCGGCGGGAAAAGATATCCAGTATCAGCTGGGTGCGGTCGATCGTCTTCCTGCCGAAAGCCGTTTCAAGATTACGCTGCTGCGTCCCGCTTAAATCGTGGCTGAAAATTACCGCGTCGACATTTTCTTCGCCCGCGATAAAACCAATTTCTTCGACTTTTCCTTTACCGATCAGATATCTGGCAGAAGGCCGCTCGCAAAGACAAATAATATTATCAACGACCTCCAGCCCCGCCGAAAAAACCAGTTCTTCGAGCTCCGAGGAGATATCCTCGATCCGCCAGTGGCCGGTCTCATTTTTTAATTCTATGCTTACTAAAAGCGCTTTTTCCATTCTCCCCCCAAAGACTTTAACGCCCGATAACTGCGCGCGGCGACCTTCTCGGGGCTGTCTTTATCCCCGACTTCAACCCACCTTACCCTGCCGTCATTCCTGAACCAGGTCAGCTGGCGCTTGGCGTAATGCCGGCTGTTACGCTTGATAAGGCGGCGCGCCTCCTGAAGATCATAACGGCCGGCAAAATAACCTTTAAGCTCGGGTATCCCGATTGAATGCCTTGCGGTTAGACTTAACCTGTCTTTTAAAAGTTTTTTTACTTCGCAAACCAGTCCGCGTTCGAACATCGCATCAACCCGCTCATCGATCCTGCGGTAAAGCAGGTTCCTTTCTAAATCCAGCCCCAGCGCCGCTACAAGGTATTCCTTGCTCAGGCCCTCTCTTTCCCGCTGTAATTCCGAGATGCGCCTGCCGGTCTTTAAATATACCTCCAACGCGCGGATCACCCGGCGGGTATCATGCGGATGTATCCTTCCGGCTGCATCACAGTCAATCCGAAGAAGCTTTCGAAAAAGATAAGATCCGCCTTTTTCTTTAGCCTGTTTCTCAAGCCGGGCACGGATCCGCCTGTCCCGGGGGATCGCGGGAAATAACCCGTCAACCACCGCCGAATAATATAATCCGGTACCCCCGACAAAAAGGGGGATCTTGCCTTGCCTGAAAATTTTATCGCAGGCCGCCAGGGCATCCCGGCGGTATTGGGCGGCATTATATTCTTTTCCCGGATCGACAATGTTAAGCAGGTAGTGCTTTACCTCCTTCGCTTGGGCGGGGGTAACCTTGGAGGTAATAATATTCATTTTCCGGTATACCTGCATGGAATCGCAGGAAACGATCCCGGCGTTGATTTTTTTAGCCAGGTTTATCGCTGCCGCGGATTTACCGACACCGGTGGGACCAAGAAGAAAAACGATCTTTTTTTTCAGCATAAACTACGGAGAAACCTTAGTTTCGAATCCTTCGCGGGAAAGCCTGGTTTCCGCCTCCGCTGCCTCGCTCGCCGAAATAAATTTTCCCACTTTCACCCGGTATCCTGTCCCGCATTCTTCCACGTATGCCGGATAATTCCTGTCCAGAAGCTTGTGCTTAAGATTATCGGCATTGGAACGGCTGGTAAAAAAACCCACCTGCACGGAATATTCCGTTTTCCTGGCGGCGATAGGGCGGCGCATCGGGATCTCTCTCTCCGCTTTAAGTTCCGGGCTGAGCGGAAAATCTTTTTTCAACCGCAACCAGTATTCTCCCGCCTTTTGCCGGTTGCCCCGGCGGTATTCCAGCTGGCTTAAGCGGTATAATATCGCCGGTTCCTGACTTCCCGGATTGGAGGAAATCAGGCGGCCATACATTTCCGCGGCCTGATCCAATTCTCCGGATACAAGGTAAGTATCCGCCATTCCCAATCCCGCTTCTTTTGCGAACCTGCCGGAAGGATTGCCAAGAATGCGTTTGAAGCATTCCCGGGACAACTCCGGCTCGAACTCCTTAAGATAGCTCAGGGCCAAAAGATAATTCAACTCTTCGGTATTACAGAAACGCATCCGCCGGATCTCCGCCTGCGCCTCAAAGATTACCCTCCGGTAATTGCCCTGCAGAAAATCGACCTTCAGGGCCTCCATATTCAACGCCCAGGCGCAAGGAGGAAAAACACATAAAAACAAGACACAGAGAAGGATACTAGTTTTTAATATTCGCATTTTTATTATTCAGGCGCTTGGAAATTCTCCTTTGAAGATCAAGTATCTTTTCATGCCTTTCTTCCTTTGCCTTGCGGCTTAAAGTTTCTTCTTTCTCCGCCGCTTTTGTCCCCGGCCTGGGAGAATATTTAAAAATATAGGCGGCGTTAAACCCCACTTTATTAAGCAGCGCGCAGGTACTTTCAAAATCTTTTCCGGTTTCTCCTGGAAAACCTACAATGATATCAGTGGTCAACAAGCCGTTCTTAACAATTCTACGATAAGAATCGGCTAATTCCAAGTAATCTTTTACGGTATAACCGCGGTTCATCATTTCAAGAACTCGGTCGGATCCGGATTGCAGCGGCAGATGCAGGCGTTTGGCGCACTTATCAAGGCCTGCGATCGCCTCAAAAAGGCTTTTCCCGGCGTCTTTGGGGTGAGAGGTAAAAAAGTCGAATTCTTTCAACATGCCCACGGCATTAACCGATTTAAGCAGCCCGGGAAAATCCACTTTTCCGTCGCAATAAGCGTTAACATTCTGCCCCAGGAGGGTTATCCGGGCAGCCCCGCCCTCCGCCGCGCGCCGGACTTCCCCGAT
>JAQTRM010000021.1:0-3830 GCA_028711825.1 Candidatus Omnitrophota bacterium
AATCTGTTGCGCGGAAGGGTAAGGTTGATATTTTTCAGGTTATGTTCCCGCGCCCCGCGGATAATAATATTTTCACTGCTCATTTTCGGATTCCCCGGATATTTTTCGGATCCAGCCTTTGGGCCAGAACAGAGTATCTTTCCGCCTCAGCCGTATCCCCCGCCTCCCGGTAAAGCCCTGAAAGATGGACAATATTCGGCAGGAAAAACGGGTTAAGCCTGAAGCTTTCGCGCCCAAATTCGATCGCTTTGGCGCGCTCCCCTAAACGACTATAGCATAAACTCATGGAATAATCAGTTAAAAAACCTTTCACCAGGATGCTGCGGTAGCAATCCCTGGCCGCTTCCGGGGATCCGGAGGCCAGGTAATAATCTCCGCGCAGGGAAATCGCGGCGGGAGAATCCGGGTGGTACTTTTCAACATTCCGTATCGCTTCATCCGCTCCGGGCAATTCCCCTTCCCGCAGGTAAGCCTCCGCCAGTTTTCTTTGCAGCGGGTTATCCTCCGGCAGAAAACGCATCGCCCTCCGGTAAAACGGAACCTCGCTTTTCCAATAGCGGGAGTTAAAAATAACGATCATCCCGAGCAATGCCGCCCAGGCGAATACCAGCAGCGCGCCTTTTTTAAAGCGCAGCAGAAAATAAGAGGCCGGCAGCGCAAGCCCGAGCAGAGGAAGATAAAGCCAGCTCTCCGCCATCAGGGATTTCCCCAGGGCCGGATAAGCGTCGAAATACAAGAAAACCGGCAGCATACCGATTAAAAACCAGAAGAAACTGAATTTGAAAACCGCGGGCAGATCCAGGAGCTTCCTGAAACAAACCGCTGCCGCCGTCATAATCAATGCCAGGCATAAGGCAAAAACAGACAGGGACGCCGCGGATAATTTCCCGATAAAATTCGTAAGATGAAAAATCCCAAGGTTAACGGGCCAGATAAAGATCAACAGGTAGCGGAAAACCACGTTGGCGAAATTGATAAGCTTCTGCGGCCCGGTAAAATAAACCGGATGGGTAGCCAAAGCCCCCGGCCCCAGGGCAAAAATCCTGGCAAGGAAATAACAGGCATAAAGCACGATGAACCCCGCCCAGAACCTGAACTTCAACTTCCGGCGGTAGAATAAAAACCCGATCAGCATCAGAAAAAATAACGTCAGCAAGGCGTTTTCCCGGCTTAAAAGCGCCAGCGCCGCGGCGGCGATGCCGCATAGATAAAAACGATAATCCTCCTTCTCCATAAACTTGATAAACGCCGCGCATGAAGATAAAATAAACAACCCGCTTAAAAGGTCACCCCGGGCCGAAATATAAACAACCGAAGATATCTGGACCGGATGAAGCAGGAAAATAAGGCTGCATGAACCCGCCAGGAGATTGTCCTTAAAAAGTTTAAAGATCAGGTAAAAAACCAGGAACGCAGAAAGCAGATGCAGGATCAGGTTGGTAAACCGGTAACCCGCCGGATCCAGCCCCCAAAGGCGGTAATCAAAATAATACGAAAGCATCTGCAGAGGGCGGAACATCCGGTCGTAAGCCTGCGGCCCGGTCCAGTATTCATAAAGCCCGGCCTTAAAAACGCCGGGCAGAAACTGCGCGGATTTGATAAACGGGTTTTCCAGGACAAGCACGCGGTCATCCAGCACAAAATCATTGTGCAGGTAAGCCCCGTAGGCCGCAAAACAGGCGCAGATCAAAACCAGGAAAAATATTTTATTTATTTTCATCTTAAGAGAAAAAACAATGCCCCCGCCGAATAAAGGCTTATCCGCGGGGGCATTGTTTTTAACACAACCTTATCTTTTCTTTTTCTTCTTTCCGCCCCTCTTCATCTTGGCGCAGGAAACATCACCCTTCTTATCCAAGAAATAAAGATAGCCTACTTTCCTTTTGATGCCGCATTTGGCTACCTTCTTCGGACTACCTCCTTTTTTGGAGCCTCTTGCCATTTTAGCGCAAGAAACATCCCCCTGCTTATCGATATAATAGAGGTACCCTTTTTCCCTTTTTACTCCTACTTTAGCTACTCTTTCCGCCATTTCTACACTCACCCCCTTTCAATAAGTCCGCCCGTATGTTCCCGTGCGGACAATTCTTGTCTCTGGAACTAAGCCCCGATCTTAACGGGCTGTAAAACCTGCCTTAAAGTAGCGATCGCCGAAAGAACCGCCAGGTATGAAGTCTTGGGGTTGAGCGGATGCAGCACATTCTCCGTGCGCGTAAAAATCCTGGCCGCTGAAGATTCTATCTCGATCTCATGGATATTCCTGCTTACCGCAGGACTGGCGATTATCCGCACCCGGGTCCGGGTTATCCCGATCCCCGCCAGGCCCAGGATCGCGGCGACATTGATATTCTGGGGAAAATATTTCACCGCCCGGGCGGCGCTCCCGTCAAAAAGGAGTTTATCTTTTTTTAATCCGGCAAGCTTGAAGTTCTTCTCGACATATTCCACACCGTTAAAAGACTTCGGGCTCTTGCGGGTAGTCAAAACCACCTTCTTTACCCCGGCGATCTTCGCCGCCTTTAACCCGTCGATACCGCAGATCGCCCCGCTGGGAAAATAAGCCTGCGTATTCTTCTTTAAAGCCAGGGCGGATAATTCCTCTAAATGCCCCACTATCCCGCCGACGCTCATCACCATAACCCTGCGCCCCTTTGATAACGCGCGCCGCGCGATCTCCCAGGAGGCCTTCGCCGAAGAAGCCTCGATTACGAGATCCGAAGCGGCAATCAGCTTATCGAGGCTGCCAACGCGAAGCCTTCCGTTTTTGGCGATCTTGCGCGAAAGCGCGGCGCTTTTTTCGGGCTTAATATCAAAAAGGGCGGCAAGGACAGCGCTTTCGCGGAAATTCGAGCTTATTTCTCCCGCCAGTGAACCGCCGATCGCCCCGCACCCCACAATCCCAATTCTCATCTTCTTCATTTTAACCGGCACCCCTTCCCCGGATCGCTATCTTCTGCAAACGATCAGGTTATCGATCAACCTTGTTTTATTGATACGCACTGCCAGCGCCACCAGCACCCGGCGGTTTTTATTATCCGCCCGGCTTAAGTTATCAAGGTTGACGATCGAAAAATAATCGACAGCAATCCCTTTCCTTGCGGCGATAATCTTCCTGGCCTCCGAAATAATTTTCTGATAATCCATGTTCCCGCCCCGGATCAACTCCCCGGCGCGGTTTAAGGCTTCCCAAAGCACTCCGGCAAGCTCAATCTCCCTGCTGTTAAGATAGGCGTTGCGGGAACTGACCGCCAGCCCGTTCTCCGACCGAACCGTAGGCATCACCTTGACCTTCACCGGGAAATTCAGGTCGCTGACCATTCTTTTAAGGATAATCGCCTGCTGGGCGTCTTTCTGCCCCAGGTAAAGCGTATCCGGCGAAACGATATTCAGAAACTTAGAGACCACCGTGGCAACCCCGCGAAAATGCCCCGGACGGCTTGCGCCGCAAAGCAGGTCGCTTAATTTCTCTACCGTGACATAAGTAGTGAACCCTTCCGGATACATCAAACGCGGTTCGGGAAAAAAAACAATATCCACGCCGGCCTTACGGCACAGCGCCAGGTCGTTCTTGATCGGGCGGGGATACTTATCCAGATCCTCCCGCGGGCCGAATTGAGCGGGATTAACAAAAATACTCACCACCAGAAAATCATTTTCCTTCCGCGCCCGCTCAATGAGGCTCAAATGCCCGGCATGCAGCGCCCCCATAGTAGGGACAAAACCGACTTTTATTTTTCTTTCCCGCCGGGTAAGCAATGCGTTTAATATTTTTGGGCTACGGATAATTTTCATTTAATACATTCGGCGGCGTTGGAACCCCGCCCTTTAAG
>JAQTRM010000021.1:3930-5707 GCA_028711825.1 Candidatus Omnitrophota bacterium
ATCCAGACGTAAAATGTCGCTTTCGGTTTCGCCGCTTTCCATCCCAGACAATTAAGCCCGTTTACCAGAATATCCCGCCTTTTTTGATAAAGCGCGCACATCTGTTTTAAATATTCCTGCGGCCCTTCCAAAGCGGCCACCCCCGCCAGCTGAACCGCTGAAAAAATACCGGAATCCAGGTTCGACTTTACCTTTGCCAGCGCGGAAACCAGCTGCGGGTTGCCGCAGGCCCAGCCGATCCGCCATCCGGTCATATTATAAGTCTTGGACAAGGAATGAAATTCCACCGCCACATCCTTTGCCCCCGGCATCTCCAGGATGCTTAAAGGGCGGTAACCGTCATAAGACATCTCGGAATAAGCAAGATCCGAAACAATGATCAGCTTGTTCTTCAGCGCGAAATCGATAAGCTCGGAATAAAAACCGGCTTCCGCGCAGGAGCCGGTAGGATTATTAGGGTAGTTTACGAAAATTATCCGGGCCTTCCGGCGCACCGAAAATGGGATATGCTTTAAGTCCGGAAGAAAAGAATTTTCAGCCTTAAGAGGCATGAGGTAAGGCCTGCCGCCGGCGAGTATCGTTCCCCCTTTATAAGGCGGGTAGCACGGATCGGGAACCAAAGACACGTCTCCGGGATCCAGGAACGCCAACGGAAAATGCGCGATCCCTTCTTTTGAACCGATTAAAGGAAGTATTTCCTTTTCAGCATCCAAATCCACATTAAACCTGCGCTTATACCAGCGGCTGATCGCCTGGCGCAACACCGGCATTCCCTGGTCTAAAGCGTAACGATGATTCGCCGGATCCCGGGCCGCCCGTTCCAAGGCTTCGATGATAAATCCGGGCGTAGGCTGGTCCGGATCCCCTATCCCCAAGTCGATAATATCTTTTCCCGCCGCACGCGCCTGACGCTTGGCTTTATCAATCTCCAGAAATAAATATGGCGGTAACGCCCGCACTTTTTTCGATAATTTAAACATTCTTTGTTTTTCTCCCTCTGTCTTCCGCTAACCCTTATTTCCGGTTTTGCTTTTGAATCTGGTCTTTTTTCTTTTCCCGATATTCTACCTGCTAAATACTACATACTGCTTTTCAACACTTCCTGCATCGAATAAAGCCCCGCCGGTTTTCCGGCAATCCATTTAGCCGCCTTTAAAGCGCCCACCACAAACAGGTCCCGGGAATGCGCCTGATGCTTGATTTCAATACGTTCGGAATTGCCGCAAAAAATCACCGTATGGTCCCCGAAGATATCCCCGAGGCGTATGGAATGGGTCGGGATATTCTTTCCGGTAACCTCCCCGATCACCTCGGCCATTTTTTTAGCGGTTCCGCTGGGTGCATCTTTTTTTGCTTTATGGTGCGCTTCCATAATCTCCACGCTGTAATCCGGACCCAGGCGTTTGGCGATCTCCGGCAGGACGGAAAACAACACATTCACCCCTACCGACATATTAGGAGTAAAAACCACCGGGACAACCCTGGAAATCTCATCCACCTTGTCCTTTTGCTCCGGAGTTAAACCCGTAGTCCCCAGGACATAAGCCTTTTTATATTTCGCCACGTAATCCAGGTGCGTCTCCACCGCTTCCGGGAGAGTAAAATCCACCAGGACATCGACCAGGAACAAACCGTCAAGGTTGGAGGAAACCTTTATCCTGCCAAGATCTTTACCGATCAAAGGAGTCCCTTTTTTCTCCAGCGCCAGGGAAACCTCAAAATCTTTATCCTGGCAGGCCAGTTCATAAATACGCCTGCCCATCTTCCCGCAAGCACC
>JAQTRM010000021.1:5807-10131 GCA_028711825.1 Candidatus Omnitrophota bacterium
TTTCTCAAGGTTCGCTTCCGACATCCCGCACATCGGCAGCCGTAACCCCGGCTCGCACATTCCCAATAAACCCATCGCAGTTTTTACCGGGATGGGGTTAGTCTCCAGAAAAAGAGCTTTTATCAGGGGCAAAAGTTTATAATGCAGCCGGAGCGCTTTTTCAAATTCGCCTTTTTGAAAAGCCGCGACCATCTCCGCCGTTTCCTTGGGCACAATATTAGCGGCAACCGAAACCACCCCCGTGCCCCCGATACTTAATACCGGCAGGGTCAAGGCGTCATCTCCGGAAATCAAATCAAAATCCTTGGGGCAAAGCCGCTTGATCCGCGACATTTGATCGAGACTTCCGGAAGCCTCTTTCACCGCCACGACATTCCTGCAATCCGCAGCCAGGGCAGCGATCGTCTCCGGCTCGATATTGACCCCCGTGCGGGAAGCGATATTATACAGCACGATCGGGATCTTTACCGAATCGGCAATCGCCTTAAAATGTTCATAAAGCCCCTTTTGCGTCGGACGGTTATAGTAAGGGCTGACCTGCAGCGAGGCATCCGCCCCCGCCTCCGCCGCCTGCTGCGTAAGCGCGATCGCTTCGCGGGTGGAATTCGACCCCGTGCCGGCAATTACCGGGACGCGCTTTTTAGACTGTTCGATCGTAATCCGGATCACCGCTTCATGTTCCTCGAAATCCAAAGTCGCGGATTCCCCGGTCGTCCCGCAGGGGATTATCCCGCCGGTCCCGTGATCGATCTGGAAATCTATCAATTCTCTTAATTTTTTTTCGTCGACTCTCGAGCCCCCGTCCCGGGTAGAGGAAAAGGGGGTAACCAAAGCCACGATTGAACCCTTAAACATAATATTCTCCTTTGTAAACTATCCTGGCGCCGCCTTCCAGCCAGACATCGGTAAAACTGCCGCCTTTATCCTTAAAATACACCCTGAGGATCTCTCCGCTTTGGGTTTTAACTTTTACCAATCCGGAAATTCCTTTTTTCGAAGCGAACACCAGGGCGGAAGCGGTGCTTCCCGTCCCGCAGGCGAGAGTTTCATCCTCCACCCCTCTTTCGTAGGTGCGGACACGGATCATCCCTGCCCCTTCCTCCTCCACAAAATTCACGTTCGCCCCGCGGGGGAAAAATTCCTTATGATTCCTGACCTGGGAACCGATGCCTTTTACGTCGATGCCTTCGATCCCGTTCACAAAAATTACCGCGTGCGGGACTCCGGTATCGATAAAATTAACCTTAATCCTCCGGATGCCTAATTTAAGGGGGATATCCATCCGCAGCCCCCGCGGGTCGGTAAGCTTGATCTTTACCCTGCCGCCGGAAACCCTGGCGGCGATAATCCCGGCCGGGGTATGCAGGCGTAACGATTTACGTTTTGAGAAAAACGCTGCGCAGCGCGCCCCGTTACCGCACATCTCCGCCTCCGAACCGTCGGCGTTAAAGATCCTCATCCTGATATCGCCGTTTTTCATCCTGCCCAGCAAAAGCAAACCGTCGGCGCCGATACCGGATTTACGGTCGCAAATCTTTTTCGCCAGGAGCGCCGGGTTACCCGGGATCTTGGAATCCGTTACCACAAAATCATTCCCCGCTCCGGACATCTTGGCAAACATTATTTTTTTCATCTTCTCACCGGATCAACCCCTCCGGGACCAGTTCATTACGCACGAGGTCCGCAGGGATTTCCCTTTTTCTGATCAAAAACGCTTTTTTCCCGGAAACCATTACCTCCGCCGGGCGCGGCCTTGAATTATAATTACTGGACATACTGAAACCGTAGGCCCCCGCGCTCATTACCGCCAGGTAATCCCCTTCCTGAACCCTGGCGATCGGGCGCTCCTTGGCGAAAAAATCCCCGCTTTCGCAGATCGGCCCCACCACATCGGCCTTTTCTTTTTTCGCCACCGCGCGCAGAGGCAGGATATTATGGTGCGCCCCGTAAAGCGCCGGGCGGACCAGGTCATTCATCCCGCCATCCACGATAATGAATTTTTTCTTCGGGGTATTCTTGATATATAAAACCCTGGTGATAAGTATCCCGGAATTCCCGGCGATAAACCTCCCCGGCTCCATAATGATCCTGAGGCCGGTCTTCTCCAAAAGCGGCATGATCCTTTCGGCGTAAATCTGGGCGGTTTGCGGCTCTTCCCGGTCATACACTATCCCCAGCCCCCCGCCGATATTCAAATACTTGAGCTCCACCCCTTTGCTTTTTAACTCGCCGACAAAACGGGAAACCTTCTTGATCGCCTCCACAAAAGGGGCGCTTTGGGTAATTTGCGAACCGATATGGATATGCAGGCCGCAGATATCCAGATGAGAGAATTCCGCGCGCCTTAAAAGTATGCGGTAGGCGCTCTTCAGGTCGATGCCGAATTTATTGGTAAGCTTGCCGGTAGTGATATACTTATGGGTCTTAGCCTCCACGTCGGGATTGATGCGGATCGCCACCCGCGTAATCTTGCGCAGGCTGCCGGAGATACGGTTGATGTTTTCCAGTTCCGCCAGGGATTCGACATTAAAAAACAATATGCCTTTTTTGATTGCCGCATAAATCTCTCTATCCGTCTTGCCTACCGAGGCGTAGACAATCCGGCAAGCCGGGCAGCGGGCTTTTTGCGCCCGGAACAGCTCTCCCCCGGAAACAATATCCAGGCCCGCGCCCCTGGCGGTAAGGGCCCTTAAAATCGCAAGATTGGAGTTGGCTTTTACGGAATAACAGATAAGGGGATTGATGCGTTTAAACGCCGACGCCAGCTTCTCGTAATGGCCGGTCAGCGTATGATAACTGTAGACATAAAGCGGGGTGGCGAATTTCTTCGCCAGGTCCTCAAGTTTTACACCCTCGCAATAAAGCGAATTTTTTCGGTAACCGAAATCGTGCATCAATATCCTTTATCGGTTTTTACGGGTCCTGCCGGCAGGCAGGGGGCTTCGCGTTGGCAGCCACCCGCTAATTATCTTTTAATAGAAAGCTTCGACTCTACCGACTTCTTGGGATCGAACAGTTTAACAACCTCTTCCTTCCTGAATAAACCGCAGAATTCCTTTAACTTGGACTCCGGCAGTTCCCGGATCTTTTCGCCGGTCTTCCCGGAATACTTTACAAGCTCTCCGACGATAGTATGCGCCTTCCTGAAAGGAATTTTCTTGCCGACCAGATAATACACCAGATCCGTGGCGTAAAGCCCCTCATCTTCAAGATAAGCTTCGATCCTGGCCTTGTTGAACCTGAGTGTCGCCATTAACCCGCTTAAAACCTCCAGCTCCATAAAAAGAATCTCAAAAGACTCAAACAACGGTTCTTTATCAAGCTGCATATCCCGGTTATAAGTCAAAGGCAGCCCCTTCATCATCGTAAGCAGGCTCACCAGGTTCCCGGTTATCCTTCCGGCATAACCCCGCACCATCTCCAGGACATCGGCGTTTTTTTTCTGAGGCATCAAAGAACTTCCGGTGCAGAAAGCCTCATCGATCTCCACAAAACCGAACTCCCTGCTCGACCAGATAATTAAATCTTCCGCCAGCCTTGAAAGATGTGTCGCCAGCATCGCCAGGGCCCCGGCCGACTCGATCACAAAATCCCTGTCGCTTACCGTATCCAGGGAATTAGTAACACTGCCGACCTTCGCCTTCGGAAAACACTTATACTTCTTCAAGACTTTCAGGATAGCCTTCCGGTAGACTTCCGCCCTTATCGGGGTGCCGGCCAATGCCCCCGCCCCCATCTTAAGCGGCAAGCCCGCGATAATACCATCTATCCTGGCTTTGTCCCGGGAGAGCATCTCGATATATGCCCGCAGATAATCTTTAAGATAAACCGGCTGGGCATGCTGCATATGAGTAAAACCGGGCAGGATCATTTTTTGGTTGGAACCCCTGCAAGAAAGGACAGAGACCGCCTTGATCAAAGCTTCGATCTTTAGGCCCGCTTTCCGCGCCGCGTCAAGGCAATAAAGCCTGGTTGAAAAAATAACCTGGTCATTCCTCGAACGGGCGGTATGCAGTTTTAACGCCAGCCCGTTAACCCTACCCTGCAGTTTATTCTGAATGTCGGTATGGATGTCTTCGGAGTTTTTGTCATACCGGAAACTCCCGTTTTCAACGCTCTTTCCGATGGATTCCAGGGCCGCGGAAAGTTTTCCGGCCTCCCCGGCGTTTAAATAACCGGCGTCTTTAAGAACCGTGGTCTGGATCAGCGAACCGATAATATCGTAAGGCGCAAGCTTATAATCATAGTGGATGGATTTGGTGAATTTTTCCACCGCCGGATCGGTTTTCTTGCTGAATCTTCCGCCCCACAATTTCTTTGCCAT
>JAQTRM010000021.1:10231-21392 GCA_028711825.1 Candidatus Omnitrophota bacterium
TTCGCCGACTTCCTTCCCGCTACAACACATGAGCCCTTCTGCAATTTGAGCCTGATAGTGCCGCTGACAAATTTCTGTGTCCTGGCGACAAAGCCGTCCAGGGCGTCCTTTAAAGCGGAAAACCACAACCCGTAATAGACAAGCTCGGCGTACTTCAGGCTGACCGTTTCCTTAAAATGCGATAGCTCGCGGTCCAGCACCAACGCCTCCAGTTCTTTATGCGCCTGATGCAGGATGGTCGCCGCGGGAGCTTCGTAAATCTCGCGGGATTTTATTCCCACCAGGCGGTTCTCCACCATATCGCTCCTGCCCACCCCGAAGTGCCCGCCCACTTCGTTTAAAAGGGTAATCAAATCTTTCATTTTCATCGTTTTCCCGTCGATTTTCACGGGCACGCCCTTTGAAAAACCGATCTCGATATACCGGGGATAACCCGAAGAATGCGTCGGGCTCCTGGTGATCATATAAGCGTCTTCCGGGGGTTCCTGCTCCAGATCCTCAAGGATTCCCGCTTCAATGCTTATCCCCCAGATGTTACGGTCGATACTGTAAGGTTTCTTCTTGGTGACATCGATCGGAATATTGTATTTTAAGGCGTATTCAATCTCTTCCTCGCGGGATTTGAATTCCCATTCCCGGACCGGAGCGAGAATCTCCAATTTCGGGTCAAGTATCCCCACCGCCACCTCAAGCCGCACCTGGTCGTTACCCTTGCCGGTGCACCCGTGAGCAACCGCTACCGCCTTCTCCTTATGCGCGATCTGCACCAGGTATTTGGCGATCAAAGGCCTGCCCAGAGCGGTAGCTAAAAGATATTTGCCTTCGTAAACCGCGCCCGCCGCAAGCGAAGGAAGAATATAATCCTTGATAAACTCTTCCTGCAGGTCGCGCACGTAAACCTTGGAGGCCCCCGCCGCCAGGGCGCGCGCCTCGATCTTCTCGAAATCTTCTCCCTTACCCAGCCCCTGGCCGAGGTCGGCGACAAAACAGATTACATCATATCCTCTCTCTTTAAGCCACCTCACGATGCAAGAAGTATCAAGTCCGCCCGAATAAGCCAACACTACTTTCTTCATTTAAACTCCCCTAACGGTTTTAGCCGACAGCTGAAGGTTGATAGCTGAAAGCTGAAAGTTCTATCTTTTTCCTAAAAGTTTAATCAATACCGCCTTCTGCACGTGCATCCGGTTTTCCGCCTGGTCAAAAACCACGGAGTTTACGCTGTCCATCACTTCATCCGTAATCTCTTCCCCCCGGTGCGCGGGCAGGCAATGCATCACCAGCGCGCCCGGCGCTGCTTTAGCTAAAAGTCTAGCATTAATCTGAAAATCTTTAAAGATAATTTTTCTCTTGTTGATTTCCTCTTCCTGCCCCATGCTCGCCCAGACATCGGTATAAACCACCTGCGCCCCCTCGACCGCTTTCAAAGGATCCTCGCCGACTGTGATACGGCTTCCTGAACCCGCGGCAAGTTTTAAAGATTCCTTGAGCACGCTCTCCGCCGGAGCGTAGCCTTCGGGGGTGGCTACCGCGATATGCATCCCGGTCTTTGCCGCGGCGAAAAGCAGGGAATTGCAGACATTATTCCCGTCGCCGACGTAAGCCAGGGTAACTTTTCTCAAATCTTTTAATTTCTCCCTGACTGTAAAAAGGTCCGCCAGCGCCTGGCAGGGGTGCGAAAAATCCGAAAGCCCGTTGATCACCGGAACGCGTGAAGCCTCCGCCATATCCAGGCAGTTCTGATGCTGAAAAGTCCTTAAGACAATCCCGTCGGCGTAACGCGAAATAGTCGCGGCGACGTCCTTAACCGCTTCCCGCACCCCGAGATTTATCTCTCCCGGAGACAGGTAAACCGCCTGCCCTCCCAGCTGATACATCCCAACCTCGAAAGATACTCTCGTCCGGTTGGAAGGCTTCTGAAAAACCAGCGCCAGGCTTTTCCCTGAGAGTGTCCTGGAATAAGCGGCCTTATTTTTCTTCAGCTTAACGGTAAGATTAAACAAATCATAGATCTCTTCGGAGGAAAGGTCTAGAATCGAAATCAGGTTTTTTTTCATTTTTCTCCCCACGCTGCTATACAAGATTACAGGTTTTTCAGGACCGCCTTTAATATGTTGAACCCCTGGCCGGCCTCTTTCAGGGTAATATTTAAAGCCGGCATCAGCCTTAACACGTTATCATGGGTGCAATTGATAAGAAGCCCCCGCTCCATGGCATCCTGAACAATCTGTTTACCCGGGATATTCAGCTCCACCCCCAGCATCAGGCCTATACCCCGCACCTCTTTAATCACCGGATATTTATCCTTTAAGCCGCTCAATTTTTCCAGGAGATAATCCCCCGTCTTACGGCAATTATTTAAAACCTTTTCCTTATCCATCGCCTTCAGGACCCCTAAAGCCGCCCTGCAGATAACCGGACCGCCCCCGAAAGTCGAAGCATGCGTCCCCGGGGTAAGTAAATCGGCGAATTCTTTTTTAGCGATCATCGCCCCGATCGGCAGGCCTCCGCCCAAAGCCTTAGCCAGAGTCATCACATCCGGGATAATACCGTAACCCTGGTAGCAGAACATCCTGCCTGTCCGGCCGATCCCGGTCTGCACTTCGTCAATGATAAGGAGAATTTTGTTCTCATCGCAGATCTTCCTTAAACCAAGGACGAAATCTTTTCCCGCCGGGTTTACCCCTCCCTCGCCCTGGACCAGCTCCAGCATTATCGCCGCCGTTTTTTCACCGACCGCGTTTTTTACCGCTTCCAGGTCGTTAAACTTAACCTGTTTAAAGCCTTCCGGGATCGGTTCAAATCCCGCCTGGTATTTTTTCTGGCCCGTAGCCGCAAGCGCCGCAAGCGTCCGGCCGTGAAAAGCGTTCTCGAAGGTAATAATCTCGTATCTGCCCCGGGCGGAACCGAACTTCCGGGCCAGCTTGATTGCCGCTTCATTAGCCTCTGCCCCGGAGTTGGCGAAAAATACTTTCCCGGGGAAACTTAAATAAATAAGCTCCTTGGCAAGCTTAGCCTGGAAAGGGTGGTAATAATTATTCGGGACAAAGATCAACTTGCCGATCTGGTCCCGCACCCCCTGCATTACTTTGGGATGGCAATGCCCCAGGCTGCCCACCCCCCAACCCGGAAAAAAATCCAGGTAGACCTTACCCTGGAGATCCCAAAGCTTGGATCCTTTGCCTTTAACGAATACCAGCGGTATCTTGTTGTAAGTAGGCTGAATATTCTCCCGGTATGTCTGAAAAATTTCCTCTAATTTCATTTTATAATCTCGCTTCCCACCCCCTGATCGGTAAAAATTTCCAGGAGCAGTCCGTGCGGCGTGCGCGCGTCGATAATATGGGTCTTTTTTACCCCGCCGTTTATCGCTTCCACGCAGGCCATTACCTTGGGGATCATTCCCTGCTGGATAACCTTATTTTCGATCAACCCGCTTACCTCATCCACCGTAAGGGTGGAGATAAAAGAACGCGTATCCTCGGGATCACGCATGATCCCCTTGACGTTTGTGAGAAGGACAAGCTTCTCCGCCTGCATGTTTGAGGCGACACTGGAAGCCGCCTCATCGGCGTTGACATTATAATCCTTTTTATCCTTGCCGCGCCCCATCGGCAGGACTACCGCCACGCGGTCTTTTTTTAACTCTTCCGACAGAAAGTGGGTATTAATACCGGTAATCTGTCCCACCAGCCCGATGTCAATCTTTCCGCCGTTGACCTTCTTTTTCTCGACCTGGATCAGGTCGTTATCTTTTCCGTTTAAGCCTACCGCCTTCGCCCCCAGCTCGTTCAATTCCTTCACGATCAGGCCATTTAACACCAGCAGCTCTTCCTCTACCAGGCGCAGGGTTTCCTCGTCGGTAACCCGCATCCCCTCGACGAATTCGGTTTTCTTGCCCAGGGCGCGCATCCGTTCGCTGATATTCGGGCCTCCCCCGTGCACCAGGACCGGCCGCAGGCCCATAAAACTCAAGAACACAATATCCTCAAGTATCCCCTTACGGATCTTTTCCTCGCCCAGGATACTCCCGCCGTATTTGATCACGATTACTTTTTTATGGAACCTTTTAATATATGGTAACGCTTCGATTAAGACGTCCGCTTTCCTGATTGCCTCTTCCATGAAGACACCTTTCTTTAAAACCTCGAGTTAATTATAAGCCGCGTTGATTTTTATATATCCCGGAGCCAGGTCGCTGGTGTAAACCGTGCATTCAGCTTTACCTTGCGACAGGTCTACCGTAACTTTTACCTGCCTGCCTTTCAATTTACCCAACTTAATCTTTAGCTGCCCCTCCTTAATACCGAAACCGCTGGCGCCGACCGCCGCGGCCACCCTCCCGAAATTGGGATTCTCCCCGAAAACCGCGGTTTTAAAAAGCATGGAATTCGCGATTGCCAGGGCTACTTTTTTGGCTTCATCCACGCTCCCGGCCCGGCAGACATCGATCCGGATAAATTTGGTCGCCCCTTCGGCGTCCATCACCACCATCTTCGCCAGTTCCAGGCAAACAATATCAAGCCCTCTGGAGAAAACCTCAAGGTCCCTGCCCCCGGAAATCGGTTTATTGCCGGCGGCGCCGTTAGCCAGCGCCAGGACCGTATCATTGGTGCTCATACAACCGTCGACCGTGATGCGGTTAAAAGACTTTTCAACCGCTTCCCCTAAAATTTTATCAAGCGTTTTCCGGCTGATCACGGCGTCGGTAAGGATAAAACAGAGCATCGTCGCCATGTCCGGGGCGATCATCCCCGCGCCCTTGGCGATCCCGCAGATATTAACCCTTTTGCCCCCGGCCTTCAGGCTCAAACCCGCGTGTTTGGTAAAAGTATCGGTGGTCATGATCGCTTTCTCCGCCCGCGCAATCCCCGGCGCAGACAATCCGGAGACCAGCGCCGGGATCGCTTTTTTTATTTTTTCTTTATCAAGCCTTTTGCCGATAATGCCGGTGGAATTGACCAGGATGCTTTTTGACGGAACGCCCAGTTCCCGCGCAAGCCGATCCGCGGTATCCCGGGCATCCCGGATACCGGCCTTGCCGGTAAAACAGTTGGCGTTCCCGCTGTTGACCAATACCGCGCGAAAACTCTCCGCCGCAGCCAGGTGTTCCTTGCAAACCACCAGCGGAGCGGCAATAATACTGTTGGTGGTAAATTTAGCGGAAGCCGCCGCCGGCAGGCAGGAATAGATCAACGCAAGGTCCGGCTTCCCGGATTTCTTTAACCCGCAGGAAACGCCGTTGGCCAAAAAACCCGCGGGAAGTTTTACTTTCGGAATTTTCCTCATAATAGTCCGGTGGTTTCCGGCAGCTTATACATAATATTCATATTCTGCACCGCCTGCCCGGAAGCCCCCTTTAACAGGTTATCGATCACGCCGATCACGATTATCCCTTTATTAAAATCCCTGACCCCGATATCGCAAAAATTGGTTTTTACCACATCTTTAAGGCGGGGAAAATCACCCTCCTCTCTTACTCTCACAAAAGGTTCAGAATTGTAAAATTTTTTATACAGTTCCGCCGTATTTTTCGCCCTTAATTTCGCGCCGGGAGCCTTCTTAAGATAAGCGGTCACCAAAATCCCCCGTTCCACCGGCAAAAGATGCGGGACAAATACCACCTCAACCTTTTTCCCGGAAAGCCGCGAAAGGACCTGGTCTATCTCGGGGGCATGCTGATGGGTGTTAACCTTATAAGCCCGGAAATCCCCGTCGATCTCGGAGAAAAGGTATTCTTTTTCCAGTTTTTTTCCGGCCCCGCTCACCCCGCTTTTAGCGTCGATAATAATCGCTCCCGGGTCGACCAGGTTCAAAGCCAGCAAGGGCGCCAGGGATAAAACGGCGCAAGTCGGATAACACCCCGGGTTTGATAAAAGCGCGGCGGTCTTGATCTTTGCCCGGTTCAACTCCGGCAGGCCGTAAACCGCGTCTTTCAGGTTCCCTCCGTCCCGGTGGGCAGTCTTATAATATTTTTCATAAACCAGGCTGTTCTTAAGCCGGTAGTCCGCGCTTAAGTCGATGACCCTTTTGCCCAGGCTTAAAAGCCGGGGGACAAAATTCATGGAGACCGTATGCGGCAAGGCAAGAAATACAAGGTCGCAGTCTTTTTTAATTTCGGCCCAATCCGGTTTTTTACAAACCAGGTCCAGCCGGTTCTTGAATTTCGGGAAGACATCTGAAATCAGCTTCGTTCCCGCGTTATTCTTTCCGCTGTTATAAAGATGGGCGATCCTGACATGCGGATGCCCGAGTAAAAGCTCGATCAGAACTTCACCCGTATGCCCGGTTGCCCCGATAATTCCCACATTTATCAGCATCGATACCTCCTGCAAGCCGCATTCCCGCCTGCCGTTTTGTTCCAGGCTGCCCTGCGGAAAAATCTATTCTCCGCTTTCTCCGGAAATTAATTTAAATCCGGGCGCGGGACCCGACATCATCGAAGCATCAAAACAACCCCGCATAAAAAAGATATATCAGTATAGTATAAATCTTAACGCGGGGCAAGTATTTTCTCGACGGTAATAGAAAAGCCCCGCTATTACCAGCGGGGCTTTTCTATATTCTAACTTCTACATTCTATATTCTGTTTTTACCTCTTCGTCCACTGGAAGCGCTTACGCGCGCCCTTTAAGCCGTATTTCTTGCGTTCCTTCATCCTGGAATCGCGGGTAAGATACCCGTTTTTACGGAAGATATCTTTAAAACTCTCATCCATCGCAAGCAGCGCCCGGGAGATGCCTAAACGTAAAGCGCCGGCCTGGCCGGTAAGTCCGCCTCCGGTCAGATTGGCGGCGATATTAAATTTACCGTTGCTGCCGGTAAGAGTCAATGGCTGCATTACGATAATGCGGTCGGTTTCGCGCAGGAAATATTTTTCAAAAGGCTTCCCGTTGATCAGGATGCTGCCGTTTCCGGCTTCCATACGCACCCTGGCGGTTGATTCCTTGCGCCTGCCTAAAGCGAGATATTTAGTTGTTTCGTTCATTTATTTCTTAACCTCCAAAACCTGCGGTTTCACACCGGTCAAATCATGTTTATCATCGCTAAAAACTCTCAATTTCTTGATCATATCTCTTCCTAAGGGGTTGATCGGAAGCATCCTTTCAACTGCCAGGCGGATAACTGTCGCGGGCTTTTTGGCCAGCATATCCTCTAATTTCACTTCGCGCTGTCCGCCGGGATAACCGGAATACCTGCGGTAAACTTTCTGCCTGAGTTTACGCCCGGTCACCTTGATCTGAGATGCGTTAATTACGATTACCCCGTCCCCGGTATCCAGATGCGGAGTGAATATCGCTTTATGCTTACCTCTTAATACGGAAGCGACCTTGGCCGCCAGCCTGCCGAGAATCTGCCCTTTGGCGTCTACAATATACCACTTCCTTTTAATATCCTCTGTTTTTGGCGTGTATGTCTTTTTCATCCTTTAAACCGCTCCTTAGCTCTTTCGTCTTCCACCCGGAATATTCCCGAGATTAAACGATTGAGTCATAGAAAAAATATTTTAACAGAATTTTAAATAAAGTCAAATCTTTTTTTAATGTATCGATCCTGTTCAAAAAGCATGCTCTGCCGGTCAATATTTTACCTTTACCAGGCAAAGCCCTTTTGCCGGAAGGGTCGGCCCGGCGGCCTTGCGGTTACGCGCCTTAAGTATCCGGCGCATACTCCCTTCGGGGAACCTGCCCCTGCCGATCTCAAGCAAAGTGCCGGCGATATTCCTGACCATGTTATACAGGAAACTGTCCGCTTCGATATCGATAGATACCAGGCCTTTATCTTCGGATATCCGGATACGTTTTATGGAACGCACGGGATTCCTTTGCCGGCGCTCGGTAGCCCGGAAAGAAGTAAAATCGTGCCTTCCCAAAAGGGCTTTCGCTTCCCGGCGCATCAGGCTAAGATCCAGCGGATGGTGGAAAAAATAAACCCGGCGCGACAAGAGCGGCGAAGAATACTTGCGGTTCAGGATCGCATAACGGTAAACCTTGGATTTGGCGCTGAAGCGGCTGTTAAAATCATCGCTTACCCTGCTGATACGGGTAATTTTTATGTCCTCCGGCAGCAGACAGTTCAAAGCCCAGCGCATCCTGTTCATTCCCATGCGGGACGAACTTTTAAAATTGGCAACCTGTGAAAGAGCGTGCACCCCGGCATCCGTCCTGCCGGCGACAATCAGCCTGATATCTTCCCGGAGCACCTGTTCAAGAACCCCCTCCAAAACACATTGGATGGTTTTTTCAGGCAGGTATCCGGCATTCCCCTTGACCCCGTTCTGGACCTGCCAGCCATGGTAAGCTGTCCCTTCATATTCTATCTGGAGTTTGAAATTAAACATTCGGCGATCTGCACGGCGTTGGTAGCGGCGCCCTTACGCAAATTATCCGCCACCACCCAAAGCCACAGGCCTTTTTTGTCGAAAGCGTCCTGGCGGATGCGTCCGACAAAAGTCTCATCCCTGCCCTCCGCGTCCAAGGGCATCGGATAAAGATTTTTACCCAGGTCATCGATCATGACGATGCCCGCAGCTTTCGAAAGCGCCTTGCCGGCCTGCCCGGCGGTAACCGCTTTTTCAGTCTGAATATAGATGGACTCCGAATGCCCCGTCTTTACCGGAATCCTTACGGTAGTAGCCGAAATCCTGATTTTCGGGGCGTGCATGATCTTATGGGTCTCGTTAACCAGCTTCCACTCTTCATTGGTATAACCGCCTTCGGTAAAACTCCCGATATGTGGAAAACAGTTAAAGGCCAATTGCTGCGGCATCGCGCGCTCAACCCCCTCGGCCCGTAAGTTACAAAAACCGCCCTGGACAATCCCGGCGGTTTCATTGTTCAGCTGCTCCACCGCGGCTTTCCCCGCTCCGCTGGAAGCCTGCAGGGTGGTAACGATAATCTTTTTAATGCCGTATTTCTTATGCAGCGGGTTAAGCGCCACCACCATCTGGATGGTGGAACAGTTTGGGTTGGCGATAATCCCCTTATGGCTCTCTTTGCCTCCGGATAAATCCTTATTCTTGCCGGAAAGCATCCATTTCCTGATAGGCTTTAAATCGCCGGCGTTTACTTCGGGAACAACCAGGGGGACCTTCGGGTCCATGCGGAAATCCGCGCCGTTATCGATCACTACCGCCCCTCTCTTTACCGCTTCGGCCGCATAGGTCACCGCCGCGCCTTTTTCGCCTTCGGTCCCCGCGAACAAAGCGATATCGACACCGCAAAATCCTTCCGCGCTTACCGGCTCGACCTTATAAGTATCCCCGTCGACCCGGATATCGCGGCTCGAGCGCGCGAAAACTTTAAGATTTTCTACCGGAAAACGGCGCTGCTTCAAAACCCGCAGCATCTCCACCCCCACCACGCCCGCCCCGATAACCGCGACATTGTATTTCTTCATTCTAAAAATCTCCCGCTAAACTGATCTCAGCTGAAAGCTGATAATTATAAATTCTTCACTACCAGATCCCCCACTTCGGAAGTAGAATACCCCATCTTCCCGGCAGCCAGGGATTTTAAGTCTTTATTAACAATACCGATTACCACCCGCTCGATCTCCGCGGCGGCCTTTTCCTCTCCAAGATTATCGAGCATCATCCCCAAGGCGCAAATCGCCGCCAGAGGGTTGATCACATTCTTGCCGGTATATTTCGGGGCGCTTCCCCCGATCGGCTCAAACATCGAAACCCCCTGCGGATTGATATTTCCTCCGGCGGCAATTCCCATGCCCCCCTGGATCATCGCCCCGAGGTCGGTAATAATATCACCGAAAATATTATCCGTCACAATCACATCGAACCACTCGGGATTCTTGACAAACCACATCGTCGTGGCATCGACATGCGCGTAATCCGTCGTTACATCCGGATATTCTTTTGCCAGTTCGTTAAAAGTCCGCTGCCAAAGGTCCCAGGCATAAGTCAGGACATTCGTCTTGCCGCAAAGTGTAAGTTTCTTTTTCTTATTGCGTTTCCGGGTATAATCAAAAGCGTAACGCAGGCAGCGTTCCACCCCCTTGCGCGTATTATAAGAGATCTGGATCGCCACCTCATCCTTAGTGCCTTTATCTTTAAACTCGCCCAGCCCTTTATACAAGCCTTCGGAATTTTCGCGCACCACTACGAAATCGATATCCTCGGGTTTTTTATCCTTCAACGGACAGTAAGCGGAATTATAAAGTTTCACCGGACGCAGGTTGATATACTGGTCCAGGGCGAACCTTAACTTCAAAAGCACCCCCGTCTCGATGATCCCGGGTTTCACATCCGGATCCCCCACCGCTCCCAGGTATATCGCGTCATATTTTTTCAACTCCGCGATATCGCCTTCGTCGACAAGCTTGCCGGTAGCCAGATACCTTTTCCCGCTGAAATCGAAATTTTTAAGCTCGTATTCAAAACCGTATTTCTTACTGACTGCTTTTAAAACCTTCAACCCTTCATTTACTACTTCCGGGCCGGTACCGTCTCCGGGTATCACCGCGATCTTATACATTTTGAGCACCTCTAAGTTTTTATTTAACGAAATCCTGCGAAGCCAAAGGCGAAGCAGGATCTTTAATCATGATTTACTTTTCGTCTTTTTAATATAATTAATCAACCCTCCGCAGGAAACAATCTCCTGCAGGAAACCCGGAAAAGCCTGGGTTTGATAATCTTTACCCTGGGTAAGATTCCTGATCCGGCCGCTGGAAAGGTCGATTTCGACGATATCTCCGTCTTTAATCTTTTCGGCGTCATCGGACTCCAGAAAAGGCAAACCGATATTGATCGCGTTCCTGAAGAAGATCGCCGCGAAACTCCTGGCGATTACCGCCGCCACCCCACATCCTTTGATTGCCAGCGGGGCGTGCTCCCGGCTGGAACCGCAGCCGAAATTCTTCCCGGCCACGATAATATCTCCGGGCGAGACCGCACGGGAAAATTCCGGTTTGATCGTTTCCATGCAATGCTTACCCAGTTCCTGCGCGTCGGTAGAAACCAGGTATTTCGCCGCGATAATGTCGTCGGTATTTATATCGTCGCTGAATTTATGGACCTTGCCTTTAATAATCATTTTTATCCTGCGCCTGTTAAGAGGCTTATTTTATCTTATCCGGGTGCGTGATCTTACCGGTAAGCGCCGATGCCGCCGCCACCGCGGGATTCGACAAATAAACAAAA
>JAQTRM010000077.1:0-2074 GCA_028711825.1 Candidatus Omnitrophota bacterium
CCTTCACCCTGCGCGCCGGATTTCTCGCGGCTCAAATAAGAAACCCCCAGGATAATATCCTGGGTAGGAGAAATTACCGGACGGCCGTCGGCGGGAGAGAAAATGTTATTGATCGCCATAATTAAAACTTTGGTTTCGAGCTGGGATTCCAAAGAAAGCGGGACATGCACCGCCATCTGGTCGCCGTCGAAATCGGCGTTAAAAGCGGTACAAACCAAAGGATGGATCTTAATGGACTTCCCTTCGATCAGCAAAGGCTGGAAAGCCTGGATGCCTAAACGGTGCAGAGTCGGGGCGCGGTTGAGCATAATCGGGTGGTCTTTAATTACCTCGTCCAGAATATCCCAGACCTCGATTTTGCCGCGTTCCACCATGCGGCGGGCGCCTTTAATCGTATGCACAAAACCTTTTTCCCTGAGTTTCTTGATAATAAAAGGCTCGAACAATTCCAGGGCCATCTGCTTGGGAAGGCCGCATTCATGTAATTTTAATTCCGGGCCTACCACAATAACCGAACGTCCGGAGTAATCGACACGCTTGCCAAGAAGATTCTGGCGAAAACGCCCCTGCTTTCCTTTAAGCATATCGGAAAGGGATTTCAGGGGGCGGTTATTGGCGCCGTTAACCGGCTTGCCGTGGCGCCCGTTATCTAAAAGCGCGTCTACCGCTTCCTGAAGCATGCGTTTTTCGTTACGCACAATGATTTCCGGAGCGCTTAACTCCATGAGCTTCTTAAGACGGTTATTCCTGTTAATTACCCTGCGGTATAAATCATTGAGGTCGCTGGTGGCGAATCTCCCGCCTTCAAGAGGGACCAAAGGACGCAGGTCCGGAGGAATTACCGGAACCGCTTCCAGGATCATCCACTCGGGCTTATTACCGCTCTTCTTGAAATCCTCGACGATTTTGAGATTCTTGATCGCCTTGCGGTTATTCAAGACATCTTTTGATTTCTCAAGGTCTTTTCTGAATTTACGGCAAACCACATCCAGATCCAGCTCTTTCAAAAGATCGCTGATCGCTTCAGCTCCGATCTTAGCCTTGAAATTCGAACCATATTTATTCAACGCTTCCTGATACTGCTCATCAGTAAGCAATTCTTTTTTCTTTAAAGGAGTAGTACCCGGATCAACAACCACATACTCCTCATAATAGATAATCCTCTCTAAATCCCTTAAGCCGATATCCAGAAGCGCGCTCATGCGGGAAGGAACCGCTTTAAAGAACCAGATGTGGGTAACCGGGGTAGCAAGTTCGATATGCCCCATCCTTTCGCGCCGCACGCTAGAACGGTCAATAGTAACCCCGCAGCGGTCGCAGGTAATGCCTTTAAATTTTATTCCCTTGTATTTCCCGCAATTACATTCCCAGTCGCGGACAGGACCGAAAATCTTTTCGCAAAACAATCCGTCCTTTTCAGGTTTCAGGGTACGGTAGTTGATGGTCTCGGCTTTTTTTACATCCCCTTTAGACCAGGACTTAATAATCTGCGGACTGGCAATCTTGATTGAAATACTGTCAAAAGATACGATCTCTTCCATTATTTCGCCTTTTCTGTTTTTATATCAAGGCATAAGCCTTGCAGTTCCTTGATTAAAACGTTGAACGATTCCGGTGTCCCGTGGGTAAGCCGCTGTTCGCCTTTGACGATCGCCTCATAAATCCTGGTTCTTCCGCTGACATCGTCGCTCTTTACGGTAAGCATCTCCTGAAGAGTAAATGCCGCCCCATAAGCCTCTAATGCCCAGACTTCCATTTCTCCCAGACGCTGACCTCCGAACTGCGCCTTGCCGCCTAAAGGCTGCTGCGTAACCAATGAATAAGGCCCGATCGAGCGGGCATGGATCTTTTCATCAACCAGGTGGATTAACTTCAGGATATACATATACCCTACCGTTACCTTCTGGTCGAAAGGCTCTCCGGTATAACCGTCATAAAGAGTAATCTTGCCGTCTTCCGGAAGGCCGGCTTTCTTAAGCAATTCTTTAATCTCTTCTTCTTTAGCGCTGTCAAAAACCGGGCAGCTGACATGCAGCCCCAGGAGTTTTGCCGCCCATCCCAAATGGCATTCCAG
>JAQTRM010000077.1:2174-4840 GCA_028711825.1 Candidatus Omnitrophota bacterium
CAGCCTTTCTTCGGGGCTGGGTTCGGAATCGGTCTTCGGGGTGATCTTTCCCACCAGAATATCCCCGGCGGAAACCTCCGCCCCTACGCGGATAATTCCCTCTTCATCAAGGTTTCTTAAAGCCTCTTCGCTGACATTGGGGATATCGCGTGTAATCTCTTCATTTCCCAGCCTCGTTTCGGCGGCTTCAATATCGAATTCCTCGATATGGATAGAAGTGAAGGCATCGATCTTAACCAGTCTTTCGCTGATAAGGATCGCGTCTTCGAAGTTATAACCTCTCCAGGGGATCAAAGCCACCATGACATTTTTTCCCAACGCCAGTTCACCTTCTTTAGTCGCGATACCGTCGGCGATCGGCTGATCGGCCTCAACGTAGTCCCCTAATTTTACCAGGGGCCTCTGGTTAATTGAAGTGTCGGCGTTAGTGCGCAGGAATTTTTTCAAATGATATATTTTTTTACCGATAGTAATCGCCGAAGAATCCACGCTGGTAACCTTGCCGCTGGCTTCCGAAACTACAATCGCCCCGGAATCATGGGCAACCTTGCCTTCCATGTCGGTGCCCACAAAAGGAGCCTCAGTAATCATTAAGGGAACCGCCTGGCGCTGCATGTTTGACCCCATCAGGGCGCGGTTGGCGTCATCGTGCTCCAAAAACGGGATCATCGAAGCGGCGACCGAAACCAACTGCTTTACCGAAACATCCATATACTGGACATCTTTTGCCGGTACCTTGGGAAAATCATCTTTATAACGGCAGACAACAAACTTATCCGTAAAACGCCCCTCACTGTCCAGGGAAGCATCCGCCTGGGCGATAAATTTATCCTCTTCGATATCCGCGGTGAGGTAATCAAATTTTTTGGTAACCCTGCCGTCTTCAACCTTACGGTAAGGGGTTTCGATCAGCCCTAAATTGTTGATACGGGCAAAACAACTTAAAGAAGCGATAAGGCCGATATTCGGGCCTTCAGGGGTCTCGATCGGACAAACCCTGCCGTAATGGGAAGGATGTATATCGCGGACCTCGAATCCCGCTCTTTCGCGGGAAAGTCCTCCCGGGCCTAAAGCGCTCAACCTCCTCTTGTGGGTCATCTCCGCAAGAGGGTTAATCTGATCCATGAACTGCGACAACTGGCTCCTGCCGAAGAAGTCGCGGATCTGGTTGCTTAAAAGTTTGGAATTGATAAGATAATGCACGTTCAGGTTGTCGAACTCGCCCAGGATACTCAATCTTTCCTTAATAGAGCGCTCTACCCTGGAAAGCCCGATACGCACCTGGTTCTGCACCAGTTCTCCGACGCTTTTTACGCGGCGATTGCCAAGGTGGTCGATGTCATCGATCTTGCCGGTGCCGGAATTAAGACGGATAAGGTATTCAATAACCTTAACTACCGTGTCCGAATCCAATATTCTTTTTTCAAGGGAAACATCCATATCCAGCTTGCGGTTCAGGATAAAACGCCCCGCGCGTTCCAGATCATAACGCGCCGGATCGAAAAACAGGCGGTAAAAAAGATTCTCCGCCGCTTCCTTGGTTACCGGTTCGGTAGGACGCATCTTGCGGTAAAAATCAAGATAGGCCTCCTCTTTATTCTTGGTGTAATCTTTTTTTAGGGTATTTACAATTTCAGGATAATCTTTTCCGAAAGCCGCCAGGATCTGGCTGTCCTCGGAAAAACCCAGGATCCTGAGGATCTGGGTAGCGGGGAAATTTCTGCGGCGGTCGACATAAGCGATAACCGTTTCGGTAAGGTCATATTTAAACTCCAGCCAGGCGCCGCGGTAAGGAATAACCCGTCCGTAAAATATTTTTTTGCCCGTAGGATGGGTTTCCTCTTCAAATGAAACCCCCGGAGAACGCTGCAACTGGCTGACCACCACGCGTTCGTCGCCGTTAATGATAAAAGTCCCCGTCTCGGTCATTAAAGGTATTTCGCCGAAATAGGCGTCCTGTTCCTTGGTTTCCTGAGGAGTAGTAAGGCGGAATTTGACTTTCAAAGGAGCAGCATAAGTCAATGAGCGGTTTTTAGACTCGCTCATAGTATATTTAGGTTTACCCAGTGAATAACTGATAAACTCAAGCTTCACCGAACGGTCGGCGTTCTCAATCGGAAATATCTCCCCGAAAACTTCCTGCAGCCCCTGGTTCTTCTTTTCGTCCGCGGGAACATCTATCTGCAGAAACTCACGGTACGTATCCAATTGTACGTCTAAAAGATCGGGTAAATCATAAACTTCTCTGATTTTAGCAAAATTTTTACGTTTTAGCATATCCCCACCGTGAGCCGGTCGTTTATGTTACGTATATTTAATTAAACTTACTTGAACTTACCTGTTGTTACTCACTTTTATGTACTGTATACTTTATTTACTCACTGCTGGAATTACTTTAATTCAACCGTGGCACCGGCAGCTTCCAGCTTCTTTTTCATCTCCGCAGCCTCTTCCTTATTAACACCTTCTTTGATCGCTTTAGGAGCGGCATCAACCATGTCCTTAGCTTCCTTTAAACCCAGGCTGGTGATGGTGCGAACTTCTTTGATTACCGCGATTTTATTCGCGCCGGCGCTGGTAAGCATTACGGTAAAAATGGTTTTTTCTTCAGCAGCGGCGGCAGGAGCAGCAGCGCCACCGGCGGCAGGAGCGGCCATAACCGGCAT
>JAQTRM010000078.1 GCA_028711825.1 Candidatus Omnitrophota bacterium
TTTTGTGGGCTGTCCTTCCCCGCGGGAATTTCTTTTTGCGCGGGTTTATCTTCCTCGGAGTTTTTAATGCGCGAGCTGATTACATATTGTCCGCCTTGTATCCTGATCGCCGAACCGGTGCTTATTCCCTTAGCCGTTAGATATCTTGCTTGTTTCAGGATCCGGCTGAAGGTCTGCTGCGATATGCGCATGGATTTGGCTGCTTCTTTCTGGCTTAATCCCTGGTAATCCGCCAGCCTTAAAGCCTCGAATTCATCCATTTTAAGCCTTATTTCCTCCGGCCTGCCGGGCCTGCCGCGGGGGCTGAATTGGCTTATTTTCGGGTCCACCCTGACTATCCTGTATTTCCCCGGTCTTCCGCGTTTATACATTATTTTTACCCGGTTTTACCTTCTTTTAACGCCCGGGTTATTATGAGTATATACTCGTAAATCATTAAAAAAAAGGAAACTTCTGAGCTCAAAAAAGAACTTAAAAATTACACTCTTCTTCTCCCCTGCCGTGAATAAGCCCGGAAGGGGGCGCGGGTTTAAATTTTATAGATTTTGTCCTGCTGCCTGACCCGGGAATTTACCCTGAGGCCGATGAGGTCGCCTTTTTTCGCGGTCTTGATATCTACGCGGTCGATCTGCAGAGAGACCACAGTCTGCTTAATGTCGGTGGTATGTCCTTTGATCTTTATATTGTCCCCTTTTGACAAAGGCGCCTTCAATTTAACCGCCGCGGCCTGGACATGGGGGAAATAGTGCGTTACCGTGCCGATCAATACACCTTCCCGGGGGAGCTTATTTTTTATCTGTTTCTTAAGGGTTGGTCTGTTTTTGGCGGGTTTTTTAACGATTATTTTTTTCTTCGCAGGCTTCTTTTTTAAGGCTGTTTTCTTGGATTTTTTTAACGGTTTTTTCTGTATTTTCTTCGATTTTTTTATGTTTTTAGAGCCCATAACAACCTCCTTAAAACCTGTCCGGCAGTTCCTGAAACCGGGCTTAAAGGATGATCTTTTCCGCGATTCCGGTAATTACCGGGATACGGGTTTTAACCCCCAGCGCGGCCTGCATTATCCCCCAAAGGGATACCAAAAGGAATAAAGCGTAACCGAATACCCCGATCAGCCATCCTAAAAGCGGTATGATGGATAGTATGAATGCCGCTACTTCCATCACAAAAAGGACCAGTCCCTGCCTGGCATGATAAAGGGCGAATTTATTGTCTTTCTTTAAAACCAGGGTGATCACGCAAAGAAAAGAAACATACGAGATAACGGCAAAGAATTTTCCTTCCCGGACTTCCTGTTCGTTTTCATGTTCGTGCCGGCCGCCGGTATTTACGGTCATTGTTTATCCACTTTCAATAATGAATCTAAAGTTCCGTAGTTGTTGGGTTCAGTTAAAGGGTTCGCGGGGTCCTCGGCCCATTGCCCGTCCACTACGAAACGGTAACGGTATCTCCCGCTGTCAAGGTTCAGTTTCTTGACCCAACAGCCGTTATTTTTTTCCATGCGGCTGCTTTCGTCAAGTCTCCAGCCGTTGAATTCCCCGGCCAGGTATACCTCTTTGGCATCCGGCGCATTAAGGCTTAAAACTACTCCGCTGTTTAATTTTGGCATTTCTTCTTTTAAAATCTCTTTCATGCGTTTTTCCAGGGGTTTCTCTTTCCGGGCCGCGGTTTCTTCCTGGAAGGCGCTTTTGCCGCCGTTTTCCTGGGTAATGATCTCGCGGGAAAGCGAAAAATAATCCTTTGCCCCGCGGCAGTATTTATCGTAAGCCAGGACGTTAATGCCTTCGTTCTGCGCTTCTTTAAGCTTTACATTTACGTGGATGATATTGGAGAACATTTTATCGCGGTAATCGGCGCGGATCTTATCCAGCATTTTAAAGGAATGATGCAGGCGCGAATCGAAATTGGTTACCAGGATGCGGAAATCCACCTTGTGGTCGAGGCGTTCCTTGACCAGGTTGATGATGCTGGTGAGCTGTCCGACGCCCTCCAGCGAGAACCTGCTGGCTTCTACCGGTATAATGATCTCCGCGGAAGCCCGGATGGCGTTGATCGTCAATATCCCGAGGTTCGGCGGGCAGTCGATAATGATATAATCGTAGTTGTTCCTAAAATTTTTTAAGGTGTCGCAAAGCCGGGATTCCCGCCCGATCTCACCGGTTAATTCCTGCTCCAGGGTGCTGAGGATGATCCCGGAAGGAGCAAGATCGAAGTTCTCCGAGATATTGGTGATAATTTCCTCGATTTTACATTTCCGGTTGGTGATTTTGGAGAGGACGTTGTAGATGCTGAGGTCGCTGTCGATGTTCAAGCCGCTTGAGGCATGCGCCTGGGGATCCAGGTCGATCAAAAGGACCTTGCGGTTATTGACCGCCAGGGCCGAGGCCAGGTTGATGGATGTGGTGGTTTTACCGCAGCCCCCTTTTTGATTTGAGACGGCTATAATGCGCATTTAGGCTTCCCTCCTATTTTAAAACCCTGATATTATCCAGGAAAACGATCCCCGATTTTTCCCTGGTATTCCATTCCTCAACGCTAAAAGATAATTCTTTCATCTGAGTCCAGTGTTTCATACGGATAAAACGCTCAAAATCTATCCGGTGATCCGTCCATTTTTCGGAAATATCCTTGATATATATCTCGGATTTTTCATTGAAGCGGTTGGTGAACTCGATGCGCAGCGAGATAATATCTTTGGAGTTTGTTTTCCGGACCGAAAATCCCAGGCTCCGGTATTTCGAGAGATCCAGCTGTTTGAGGTTCAGCGCCAGGACTTCTTTAGATGCCGGATCGAAATTAAAATTTATTTTAGCGGCTCCCTGGAATAAAAATAAAGCGATCCGGTGCGGATTATCGGAAGGCTTGAGCCGCAGATAAACGGTAAAAGCAGCTATCCCTAAAATTAACGCCAGCCCCGCGGCAAAAACCATCCGGGGTTTCTTAGGATAAGAGCTTAGGCCGAATCTTTTTTTCGAAGACTTCAAAGAGGCATCCAGGTAAATGTTCGCCAGATGCTCGTAAATTTCTTTCTTGTTCACTACAAACCTTCTTGTCTTTACACGTTCTTCGCTTACAAAAAATTGCGACTATAGTTATATTGTATAACATAAAACCCCAATCCTGTCAAGGGGTTAAGGAATTCCGGGTTTTAAGAAAGAATTTACCGGTTTTTTTCATTTTTTCGACGGAAAAACACAATATTTTGTATTTTTCCGCGGGGTAAGCCCAAGTAATTGTATAACTGGCGGTAAAATTGATGCCGGTTCCGTAATCCGGAGCAAAAATATCCAGCGGCCGGGGCGGGTTATCCGGGGGTTGATTTTAAAGGGGGTGTGAAAGATACGCCGGCGGTTCCTGCCCGAGCAGGCTGTAGAGGTTTTTAAGGTGGACGCGGTAAAGCCGGTCGAATGAACCATCCGGGTCCTCGCCTGCCCACCAAAACCAGTCGCTTCCTTCCAGGATATACATTTGTTTGAGCGCTTCCGGCGAAGGGGCCTTATTTTTTTCCACCGCGTGCCGGGCGTCCGCCAGCCATTCCCAGGCTTTTACTTTTTGCGGGTTGCCGATCCACTTTCCGAATTCGCCGTAGATCCAGGATCCCGCGCTCAAGCGCCGGATACTGCGCCGCGCGGGATTTGACTCCAGGTAGCGGCTTACGGTGGTGGTTTTTACGAAATCCGCCCGGCTTATCCTGCGGTAAAATAGTTCCAGGAAGTCGTGCCCGTCGTTGCGGTAAAATTCCCAGGCGTTCTCTCCGTCCATGGCGATGGTTACCAGGGTATCGTTTTTGCCTTTGGCGGAGAAAGCCTTGTCGATATTTTCCAGGTGTGCCATAAAATTATTTACCGCGTCCTCTTCTTTCATTCCGTGGTAAACGAAACCGATAAGGTCCGAAAGGTTGCGGTCGCGGAAGACGATATTCAACTCCCCTTCTTCCCTTTTTATAAGGTGCGGCTGGTAAAGCAGGCGGGTGTCGCGTTTTTTTAATTTCAGCGACCTGAAGAGCAGCGCCTCATCCGTTACGATCCATTTTATTCCGGATTCGATAATGTAAGGCAGGATATGCTCGCTTACCGCCTCTTCCGAAGGCCACATTCCCGCCGGGGGGCAGCCGAAATTTTCCCGGTAAAATTCTACCGCGCTGTCGATCTGATGTTTGGCGTCTTGCGGGTAGTTGAACCTTTTTTGCGGCAGAACGGTGTTTTTATTCGCTTCCCTGGCGATGTTTGTATCGTAAAGCAGCGGCAGGATAGGGTGGTAATAAGGTGTCAGGCTGATCTCGATCTGTCCGCTCTCCTGCGCTGTCTTGTAGGCCGGGGTTATTTCCTTGAGGATCTCCAGTTGCTGTCCCAGGATTATCTGTTTATCCTCTTCGCTGAAAAACCGTTCTTTTTTTGATACTTTTTCCAGGGCGGGGATATTTTTCCTGAAAGACGGGTCGATCCAGGCAAGGTTAAAGCATGCCTGCAGGTCGAGAAAATCCTCGGTGGTGAACCTCTCCCCTGCTTCTTTTTTGAAATAAAGCTGGTAATAACGCGGCAGGGAAGCGATTACTTTATCTTTGTTAATGGAAAAGAAATTCCCCAGGATGAATTTTTTGTCTTCCGCGGTTAGTTGGGAAGCGGGTTTACGGGAGAGGTCGAGAAACTTATCTTTCAGCTTTCCGGTATTGTAATCCTGGATCTGCTCGAAAAGCGAGGGCACGACGTTGAAGGTCAATTTCATCTCCGGAAAACCCTTAAGCATCTGGACCATATCCAGATAATCTTTAACGCCGTGCAGCCTGACCCAGGGGAGGTCGCTCTCCCCTGTCA
>JAQTRM010000079.1 GCA_028711825.1 Candidatus Omnitrophota bacterium
CGGCGCCCGGACCGGGAAAACCCGGCAATACAATCTTTCCCCGGCGGACACCACATATATTACCGCGATACCATCTTCAGGAATATTCACGCTTACCGCCGCGGAAACCTGCGGGTTATCCCGCGGCGAAAATACTATATCGTGCTCCCCGGGGCTAAGCCTGAAACGCGCCACCTGCGCATCCCCCGGTAAAGTCAACCAGCTCCTTAAATCGGCGCTTTCGCTGATAATATTGTAAGCGGAAGCGACCAACGACCCTACCCATCCGCCCTGGTCCTCGGCGGCCTTGGCCATCACGGTCTTGGCGGAGGCGCGCAGAAGCTGATGGACCACCAGAGAGGGGACTTTTTCTTTTAAGGCCTTCAGCGCCAAGGCGTCGATGTCGACAAGCGGTTCGCTTTCCCCCAGCTCCTTTCCGGACTCCGAAATTACCAGCGGCCGCGGATTAAAAGGCGGGATCGTATATATTGGAAAAGCGATTGAAATAAAATTAAGGGTCTCAAACGATACCGGCACCGGTATCTTGACTTCTTTTTTCCTGGCGACAAAATCGTCGTCAAAAAACACGACGCATTCGCCGCTCCGGGACGGCGCTCCGGGACGGAAAGAATCCGGATACAGGCTGCGGTAACGCGCCAGGTCGTCATTCATCTTAAGCCTTTCGGCCAAACGCACCAGGTCCCTGCGAAGATAGCGGTTATCCGGACAGATCTCAATCGCTTTCTTATAATCGATATAAGCGTCATTGGGCCGTCCGAGCATTTCATATACCAGCCCTGAAAGATAAAAAGCGTAAGCGTTCTGGAAAGAATTTTTTACCCTGCCGATGGCGGCATCCATCGAAGAGTAAACATTGTCGACTTGCGAAACGGCGCCCTCCAGGGGAAGTTTCTTTTTGTCCGCCTGTTCCTGCGCCCGGGCAACCTCTTTTTCATGCTGCGCCAGCGCGTCGTCCTGCTCAGCCCCTGCCCGGCGCGCCTCTACCCCCGCCCCTTCCGGGTCCCCCTGCGCCAGAAAATTCATCGCCTGGAGGTGATAAAGCATTACCCGCTCGTAACCCGCGGGACGGTAAGGAATAGTATTATCGTTCACGATGACCGAGGATGCCTGCGCTGCCGCGCCGGTTGCGCTGATCAAAGCTTTGCCGTCGCTTTCCTCAACCGCCTGCATTGCCATCTCGAAATTTTTTCTGCTTAAACCGTAATCCCCCTGGATCTGGGCGATGCGGCCCCTTTCCATAAGATAAAGTATCTTATCGCCGCACTTTACTTTGTTCGCCAGAGTCCGGCTAAGATCGATATTCCGGTCGGCCCTGATATCCTGGATAAGCGGATCAATCTGCGAAGGATAAGACTTGAAAGCGGAAGTGGAAGCGCATCCGGAAAGGAATAAAACCGATAACGTATAAACGATAAAAACCGCTTTGCCGCAAAAACCGCCCATATTTTACCTTAGATTCTCGCCGGCTTCGGCCCCGGGAAAACCGGGAGTTCCTGGCCGGACATATTTTCTTAACTCTTGTTATCAGAAGACATTATAAAACTAATACTGCTGTTGTCAACCGCTTTACCGTAACCGACTAAAAAAGGCCGGACGATTTAAGTCCGGCCTTTTTTAGAAAACAAACAAAAAATTACTATTTGGAAAACTTATTATACAACTTTGCCAGAATAAGCCCCCAAATACCCGCGCTCACAAATCCCCAAAGTCCCAGGATAATACTTCCCAGGATGGTAGGAGTATACCCCAGATAAACGCTTGAAGCTACTCTTCCCCACTCATCCCCCCAGGTCGAAGCGGTATCGATTAACCCCAAAAGCAATAAACCGCATCCCCACAAAACTCCGCATGCCAAACCAAACGCTTTCGTGTTGAGTTTACCCATAACCCCTCCTTTTTTTTATATTTTCCTACCTCATTTATTCAAAGTCAAGCCTTTTCCGGGGACGTCCTTTCAGGGGACACCCTGTTGCTCTATAACTGTTTAAAATACAAATAGTTACGAAGAGGGTAATCCATAGCTGCTTCGGGAGACACCTGCTTAAAACCGACACTGCAACCCTATGCTCCTTAATTACTTATAAATCATTAGGGTGTCCCTTTAAGGGACGTCCCCGGAGAAGAGAGAGTAAATGAGAATTAACCGGATACCCCAAATCGATCGCCAGCTTGCAATGTTCAATTGCGGCGGCGTAATTCTTCCCGTAATAATATGCCAAGGCAAGGTTATTATGCGCCAGGCCGGGATCCAGCCCCAAACGCAGCGCTTTTTCAAACAGTACCGCCGCCTTTTTGAATTTACCGTAATACAAATAAGCGACCCCCTCATCATTATCCAAAGCCGGGTTTTCCGGGTTTAATTCACGCGCTCCCTGATAAAGGGCGATTGCCTTCCTGTAGCGCCCGGCATCCCGCAGCCTGTTGGCGTTTTGGTAATACCTTCTGAAAACTCCGGCATCCGATTTTTTTATTTTTTCGAATAAATCTTCCGCCTCTTTTTCCCTGCCTTCCTCACGATAAAGCCTGATAAGATAGAGATAGATCATCCGTCGCTGTTCCTCGGGAAGCAAGGAAGCGGCCCGGTTAAAATCCAGGATCGCTTCAGGATATTCCTTGTTCTCATTATACGCTATCGCGCGGTTATGATAAGCCATCGCCGCGTTAGGGTATTTTTCCAGGACGTCGCTCCAAAGAGTCAGGCTGTCATGCCAGGCACGGCACCTTTGTCGAGACATAAAAACCATCGAACCGGACAGGAAAACCAGGGTTGCGATAATAACAACCCGCGCCGCGCCTGGATACCTCTTCCCGGCCCCCCACAGAAAAACCAGTCCCGCCGCACAAAGATAAGATATCCCCGCGGAGGCAAGATAAGTATAGCGGTCGGCGACCATCGTTTCCCCGAGCGGGACAAACTGCAGGACCGGCAAGAGGCAGATTAAAAAGAAAAGATTGGAAAAAACAATTTTTTTTCTTCCCTTGTTCAGAAGAAACAATAAGATACAGATAACAACGTAAGCGGCGGGCAAGAGAAAAAATCCAAAACTTAAATGGATATCGTTACGCGGGTAAAGGCAGGAAAGACCCGCCGGAAAGAATATTTTCTGTAGGTAAAAAAATACCGCGTAGAACGGAACGAATAACATCCCCCAGGCGCCTCCCGGCATATCCGGCCTCACCGCCCCGTCGGAATACTGCCCCATAAGCGCGACCGCTCCGAAAATAACGGACAACGCGAAAAACGGTATCTTATCCCTCATCCGGCTTTCGCCTTTCGGGCGGCCGATAAAATAATCCGTCGCCATTAATACCAGCGGCAGCACTACCGCCATCGCCTTGGACAACAAGGAACATAAAAACGACCCCAACGCAAGATAGTAATACAACCTCTCCTTCTTATCTTTCCTCAGGTAGTAAAGATAAAAAATAAGCGCCGCCAGGAAGAAAAAGGCGTAAAGCAAATCTTTTCTTTGGCTGATCCAGGCCACGGATTCTACGCGCAAAGGATGCAGGCCGAAAAAAACCGCGGTGAGCAGTCCTACCGTTTCCAGGCGGCTAAGAAGATAGAACAGCCAGAAAACAAGCAGGCAGTTCAATAAATGCAAGATAAGATTGGTAAGATGGTAGCCGTAGGGGTTGAGGCCGGAAAACAGGCGGTCAAGGGAATAGGAAAAGATCGTCAGGGGCTGGTAATTGCCGGCGAAGAAAGAAGAAAATATCCTCTCCGCTCCGGAGAAAGAAAAATCCGCCACCGCGGAATTCTCCGTAACATACAGATGGTCGTCCCAGTTGACAAAACCGTTCCCCAGAGAAGGCAAAAATGCTGCCGAGACAATAATTATCAGGGCGACCAGGGCGGCGGGGATCCTGAAATTCTTCATGCCTTTAAGATTCTTTCCGGTTAAAGATGGGCGAATGCGCCAGTTTCATCTTTTGGAGACAAAAAAGCGCCATGATCCATAAAGTCTTTAGCCCGTAGGCTACGGAAGACTTGAAACCGATCGAAGACGATTCTTCCAGGTAGCGCACCGGGATAGGAATATCCCCGAGCAGAAAACCGAAATATACCCCCTGTGCCAGCAGTTGGGTATCGAAGACAAAGCCGTCGTCATTATTCCGGTAGGGGATCTTCTCCAGGACTTCACGGCGGTAAGCGCGGAAACCGGAGTGAAATTCCCCCATATTCTGGCCGAGTATAATGTTTTCCAGGATCGTTAAAAAACGGTTGGCAAAATATTTATAAAAAGGCATTCCGGAGGCAAGGCATTCCCGCCGGGTCCTCACGCGGTTACCGAGCAGGATATCGCAGATCCCCAGTTTGAGTATTCCTACCGCCGTGGGGATCAGCCGGCAGTCATACTGGTAATCCGGATGGATCATAATGATATAATCCGCGCCTTTTTCCAGCGCCAACCGGTAACAGGTCTTCTGATTGGCCCCATAACCCAGGTTCCGGGGATGCCGCACTACCGTGAGGCCCAATTCCTGCGCGACCTGCGCTGTCCGGTCGGAGCTGAAATCGTCGACAAGAATAATCTCATCCACGCTTCCGGAAGGGATATCCCCCACCGTCTTGCGCAGGGTCCGCTCGGCGTTATAGGCCGGCATCACCACGATTATTTTTTCTTTGGGCATATGCGAAAGTCCTGTTATTGATGTTGAAATTTATTATAGCATAAACCCGGCGGGAAGGATATTTTC
The DNA here is from genome assembly GCA_028711825.1 of Candidatus Omnitrophota bacterium. Taxonomy (GTDB): domain Bacteria; phylum Omnitrophota; class Gorgyraeia; order Gygaellales; family Profunditerraquicolaceae; genus UBA6249. The sequence continues at coordinate 4,702 of JAQTRM010000079.1, forward strand.
TCTTCTTCAGCTGTCAGTCGTCAACTAAAGCCGAAAAACAAAAAA
>JAQTRM010000022.1:0-1554 GCA_028711825.1 Candidatus Omnitrophota bacterium
ATGGATTGAAAACACGGGTAGTTTTACGTCATGCCCGGGACACCCTACCGCACCCTTCCTTGCAATGCGCAACCTCCCTGAGCATATACCTGACCGTGATATTCATCCCCGATCACCCCCTTTCTTGCTTATAAGCAAATGATACTATATTAGTATCATTTGTCAAGTTATTTTTTATTATCGTATTTTCTATTGCGTGATTAGCGCTTCAGGGAGAGATGGGACAACGGAAGCGGATTTTTACTTCCAGACAAACCAGACAAAAAGATAAGAAGAAATCACCGCCGCCATGGTGAAAGGGAAACCGATCTTCATGAATTCACCGAACCTTACATGATAACCTTCCTTTTTAAGCAGTCCGCAGGCGACAATATTGGCGGATGCTCCGATCGGGGTGATATTGCCTCCAAGGCTTGCCCCGATCAGGAGACCGAAAAGGAACAGAGAAGGGTGAATTTGCAGTTTATCGGACATCCCGATCGCTACCGGCAGCATCGCCGCCAGAAAGGGAACATTATCGACAAAGGCCGAAAACAGAACCGAAAAGAACACAATTAGAGTATACCCCAGAAAAATATTCGTTCCCACCAGGGCCGCCAGATAATCCGCGAGCACCCCTATCCAGCCCGTAAGCGAAAGCCCGCCTACGATGATAAAGATACCAGCCAGAAATAAAGTGGTATCCCAATCAAGCCCTTTAAGAGATGAAAAAAAGGTGTGCTTGTTCGCCAGCCTTTCCCAAACCAGGGCCGCGGCGGCGAAAACCATACAAATTATCCCGGACAAATAACCGAAACCCGGGTCGAAAAACGAAGCAAGCGCCAATAGTACGATCAGTCCCACCAGCAAAAAAGTAGGAACCCAGCTTTTTACCTTTTCCACCGGCAAAAGGCGGATTTTTGCGGTATATCTTTTAAAAATAAAATAAAGCACCACAAAAGAGGCACAGGCCCCGATTTCCACGGCAAAAAATATACTCGGGCGGCCGCGATAAAAGAAAAAATCCCCGAAATTCATTTTGGCAAAACCTCCCAGAAGCATACTCGGAGGATCCCCGATCAGGGTAGCCGCCCCCTGCAGGTTGCTGGATACGGCGATCGCGATCATCATGTTTACGGGATTCATTTTAAGTTTCTTGGCCAGCGCCAGGGCGATAGGAGCGACGATAAGGACGGTAGCGACATTTTCCACGAAAGCCGAGATAAAACCGCTCAAGGCACAGATAAATAAAATCGCCCAGGCGGTATTCTTTGCCCGGTCTACGATCATTTCAGCCAGATAAGCGGGAACCCTGCTTTGCATAAAAACGTCGGCAATCACCAGGGTTCCGACAAAAATTCCCATCACGTTCCAATTAACCGCCAGGCAGGCCTCTTTCGGGGATAACGCCCCCGTCAACACCAGAAGAAGGCTTCCCGCCAGGGCAACCCAGGTACGCCTATGGGGAAAAATAACAAATAAGATATACGCGGTTAAAAAAACCGCCAGCGATACAATTTTAGGATTCATAGGTCAATATTAACATAAAGGCGCAAGCGAAGCAATCCATTTAGG
>JAQTRM010000022.1:1654-19892 GCA_028711825.1 Candidatus Omnitrophota bacterium
AAAAAAACGGCGGATTACCTTTTATAAGGACAACCATGATAATCTTCTCTCTCCGGGAAGACCGGAGACGGGACATCGAAATACCCGACACCAGTTTTTTCCTTCCCGGAGACAAAAATCTTTGTTTTCTTATCCACGGCCTGACAGGAACTGCCCGGGAGATGAGTTCTATCGCCCAGAGTTTAAATAAAAAAGGGTTCTCCGTAGCCTGCCCCTTAATGGCCAACCATAATAAATCCATCTCCTGCCTGAAAAGGACTTCCTGGGAAGAATTCTATTCTTCAATACGCGTAAAATTCGTCGAATACAGCAGGGATTACGAAAATATCTTCGTGGCGGGGCTTTCTTTCGGGGCGTTGATCGGAATAATGCTGGCGCATGAATTCCCGGAAAAGGTAAAAGCCTTAAATTGTTTTTCACCCACTCTCTTCTTCGACGGATGGGCTAACCCTAAATCGAGAGTATTGCTGCCGTTAATATACCAGACCCCCCTTCAATATTATCTTTACCTCAAAGAAGGATACCCCTACGGGATCAAAAATCCCCGGCTGCGCTCAAGGATCGAAAGTTTTTATAAAAAATCAGATATCTTCGGATACGGAAAAGTCCACCTTTACGGCTATCCGGTAATCCCTGTATCGAGCATGCGCCAGAATAGCCTATTGGCAAAACGGGTAATGAAGATATTGCCCAAGGTAAAAACTCCGATACAACTGCTGCAGGCTGAGAAAGACGATGTCACCAGCCCTAAAAACTCCTATTATATCTACCAGCATATCGGTTCCCGGGAAAAGATAATCTCATTCTTCGAAAACTCCTACCACATCATTATCGCGGATCAGGAAAAGGATAAGGTCGCCGAAAAAGCGGTCTCTTTCTTTGAAAGATACAAATCATAAAAGCCGGATCATTACTTCTTCAAGTAACAATCCGGCTTCTCTAGAAAATAACTCCGGCACTCTCCGCGATATTTAGCAAAAAATCCTGAAACCCGTTTCGGACTTTTTACGGTCAGGAATTCTTAAGGGACCGGTTAAGCGCTTCTTCAAAAAGTTCAACCCCCAGGTCGATTTCCTTTTCCGTGATATAGAAAGAGGGCGCCAGGGTAAAAACATTCTTATAATACCCGCCGACATCCAGGACCAGCCCGCGGCGTTTCCCGCCGACATCCAGAGAACCGCTCAAACCCAGATCCGTGATCTTGTCGGTGAGTTCTTTATTAGGGGTATAACCGTCCTTTTGGCAAATCTCAACGCGCAAGGCCAATCCGATACCGTCGACATCGCCGATCTGCGGGTATTTTTTCTGGAGCGCCTTAAGACGCGCGATGAAATATCTTCCTTTTTCGGGTATCGAGGTAGCGAAATCCGATTCTTCGATCAATTTCATTACCTCCAGCCCCGCGGCGGTCCCGAGGGAATTACTGGAAAAAGTAGCATGGGTCGACCCGGGAGGGAAAACCGTAGGCGAAATAAGTTTTTCCTTGGCCCAGACGCCGCTGATAGGATTCAACCCGTTAGTCAGGGATTTTCCGAAAACCAGGATATCGGGAGTAATATTAAAATGCTCGATCGCCCAGAACTTGCCGGTACGGAAAAAACCCATCTGTATTTCATCGTCAACGAAAAGGATCCCGTAGCGGTCCAGGATATCCTTTAATTTCGAGTAATATTCCGGCGGCGGAACGATATATCCCCCGGTTCCCTGGATCGCCTCGGCATAAAAAGCCGCGAATTCACATTTATTATTCTTTTTGTTGACGACCGAATAATATTCGGTCTCGAACAACCTCTCAAACTGTTTCAAACAATACAAGCCGCAGGAATCTTTTTTCTTATCATAGGGGCAGCGAAAGCAATAGGGATACGGGATAAACATCGCGCGGTCTCCGAAATGCCCAAAATGTTCGCGATACCTGAAGCTGGATGTAATTGCCGATGCCCCCAAAGTCCTGCCGTGGTAACCCCCCATAAACGCGAAGACCAGGCTGCGTCCGGAGGCATTACGCACTAATTTCAGGGAATCTTCCAGGGCGCTTGAACCGCCGACGTTAAAATGCACCCTCCCTTTTTCTTCAAAAGTCCTTTCGTTCTTTTGCGCTATTTTCGCGGCGAGCAAAATCCTTTCCTCATGCAGATACTGGCAGGCAAGCTGCGGAAGGGTATCAAGCTGCTTCTTCAGGATATCGTTGAGGCGCTTATTCCCATACCCGAAATTGACCGCTGAATACCACATCTGTAAATCGAGATACTCTATCCCTTGACGGTCGTATAGATAATTCCCTTCGGAACGGCTAAAAACATTAAGATTGGGAGCGTAATGCACCGTATCCCCCCAGGAACAATACTTCGCTTCAAGTTCCAGGAGGTCATCGCGGTTATTATTCTTTTTTCCTTTTAACTCTTTAGTGGGCTGTTTTGTATTCACTTTAAATTCCTCTTAAAATATAATAAGACTTCCTTCAGGTTATGGATAGGAGTGTATTCAAGCTTGCTGTCTTTAAGGTGGCGAAGCAGGTGGTCTTTGGCAAAAATCATCCGCGCATTTTTTGCGGGGCAAATATCGGATTCTCCGTCTCCGACATAAATAATCATCGCGTCCTTGGGGGTATTCGCCAAAAGGTTCCTGGTCTTGCAATGGGCGCAAACCTGGCAGTCTTTATTCTTGAAGGGATAATCCGTGATGATACGCTTTCCGGAAAACTTCAGCTTATTCGCGTAAACTTTCAGTTTCTTGATGCCGTTAATCTTTAAAACCCGGTTAAGGATATAATCGTAATTATCGCTCAAGACCACCATCTTGACTTTTCTAGAAAGCAGTAATTTATAAATCGGCTTGAAATAAGGATCCAGTCTTATCTTGGAAAGGTAGGAATCCAGGATTTTCTTATCCAGCCCCATACCGCGCAACTGCCCTTCCAGGCAGGTTTTGGAGCCGATGCGGCCGCTTTTCCATCTTTTTTCGAGCTCTACCCAGCGGTCATCCTTTGAAAAAAGCAAAAGCATATTATCAAAGACATCGCAGGTAGCGATAGTGTTATCAAAATCAAAAAAAACGACGCACTTCTTTGGGTTAAATTGGTTATTTTCCGGAGTCATATGAGAATTCTAAAAAAATATACCCCTATTGATTTATAGGGGTAGAATTGCGGATGAATCAACTACCTGTATTATTTTAATCCCAACCGCTTGAAGTGTCAATACCAATCTTTAATTTACAGCTCCCAGCTGTCATTCGTCAGCTGCCAGCTAAAATCCGGATACCCCAAATAAAACGTCCAAAAAAGATTAACAAAACACCCCGGGTAAAACCGCTCCGCAAAACCCGCATTTCCCCCCGGAAAGGTTAAATTCCAGAAGATCAAAACCCCGGCGCTTAATAAGAGACTTGCCGCAGGCGCCGCACAAAGTATCCTGTCCCCAGGACCCCGCATTGCCCGGATATACATAAAGCAGCCCGTGCCCCCTGCCTAAATCATAGGCAACCTTAAGGCTTGATTCGGGCGTAGAAGGATACTCCTCAAACCGGTATTCCGGATGGAAAGCGGATACATGCCAGGGAATATCCTTGCCGGACGAAGAGATAAATCCCGCAATCTCACCCAGTTCTTCCGGAGCATCGTTCACTCCCGGAATAACCAAAGTTGTAACTTCAACCCAAATACCGGACTTTTTCAGAATACGGATCGTATCCAACACCGGATCGCGCTTTGCCGCGCAAATCTTGCGGTAAGATTCTTCTTTAAAGAATTTTAAGTCGATGTTGGCCGCGTCGATATACGGGATCAGCAAAGAAGCGGCCTCTTCCGTAAGATATCCGTTACTTACAAAAATATTCCGCAGCCCGGCGGCCCTGGCCAGCTTTGCCGTCTCCAGCATGAACTCAAAAAAAATCGTCGGTTCGGTATAAGTATAGGCGATGCTGCGGCAGGATTCCCGGAGCGCCGCTTCAACAACTTTTTCCGCGCTAAGAATCCCATTCTCCCCTGATGAAGCACCGGCCTGAGAAATTTCCCAATTTTGGCAAAATCCGCAGCGGAAATTACATCCGGCGCAGGCAATGGAAAAAGCGAGAGACCCGGGAAGAAAATGATACAAAGGTTTCTTTTCTACCGGATCGGCATGGGCGGCAACGAGATTGCCGTAATTACGGGTATAAAGGACACCCCCGATATTCTGCCTTACCCGGCAGAAACCATATTGCCCCTGCGGTATCTCGCAACGGTGCGCGCAAAGCCGGCAGCGCACCTTTTGCCCCTCTAAGGGGGTATAAAGCTGGGCTTCTCTCATATAAATAAACCGGCGAATCTTGATTTTGACACACACTTAACCCGGCAGACAACTTTGTCTTTAAGGGGAAACCGGCGGTAATAGATATCCATTTTCTCCAATCCTGTATCGTCGGCATAAGCGGAAGTTATCTGGGAGGCTAAGAAGATAAGCTCCTCATCCATCGCTCCCCTGGCCAGGGAATCCGGGCCGGCCAAATCCTCCGGGGGGCTAAAAAGATAATCACCGCTGCGGGCCAGTTGTTTTAGAAGAAGATTCTCTTTTTCATCCCTGCCTACCACCAGCCTGGTTTTATCTCCTAACCTAAAATGCCTGCCGATTTTTAAAAGCTCCAGGTTGTCCAAAGTCAATCCTTCCCTTTTTATAAGCCCGGAAAGTCTTTTTGAAAAACAGGGGTCGGTTAAAAGACACCCCCCGGCGGGAGTGGCATAATCGCGCAAGCCTAATTTATCCGCCAGGCGCATCTGGGGGGTGCGCAGACGACCGTTAAAATCCAGAAGATCCTCCCGCCTGACCCAGCCATTTTTTTCCGCCAGGCTGGGAGGAAAAAAATGCGCCGAAAGAGGGCGCAGAAGAAGCTCTCCCAACCCGCTTTTTTCCTGAATCAACCTTAAGGACTGTTTATTCTGGGACATCGGACGCTGGCCGAGAACTTCTCCGCTGACCACGAAACCGGCGCCGAGAGAAACCATTAGTTCCTTCGCCCGGCTAAACATCAGGATCTTGCAGTCAATACAGGGGTTCATATTGGAACCAAAACCGTAGCGCGGACGATGGAGCAATTCCATAAACCTTTCCCCCAGGTCTTCCTGGATTATCTTTATCTCCAACCCGGGCAGGCCTTCCCCAATCTCAATTTTACAAAAAGGGATCTTGAAATGCAAGCCTATAACTTCGCACCCCTGCTCGCAAATAAGTTTGGCGGCCAGCAGACTGTCTAACCCCCCGGAAATCATGACTAACGCCTTAATTTTCATAAATAATTTGAATTCTAACAAATATTGCGGGCATTCATGCAAAAAAAAGATTTATAAACGCGCGCAAAAAAATGCCGGATATTAATCCGGCATTGATGCTTGCCGGCAAACACCTGTATTCCAGGGCAAATCGCCTGTCGAGGTATAAATCCCGGCTAAAAGATAATCTTTCCGGACAAAAAAGATATCGTCCGGAACCCTAAAAAACCTTATCAAAGGAATCAGCCTAAAGTGGGCTTTCTGCCTTTATTAGCTTTTTTAGAACGCCAATTAAGTTTTCCTCTGCGTTTTCTTTTTCCCATTTTTTTCTCCTTACCTACGTAGGTAACGCCTGCGCCATTCCTATTAGCGCAGGGCGTAACTGCTTGTGGATAACACCAGCGCAATTGGCCACCAGGCCACACCCGCGCAATACTCCGCCACAGGCGGACACTGGCCCAACACATCTTGGGGCCAGGTATTAAATTATTATTAGAATAATCTAGGTATAGGTAAAAAACCTAAACCTGCGCCGCAGGCTTATTTTTTATTTCCGGCGCTCCGCCGTAATAGCTCCGCGGGATGCTCTGAACAATATAACATGCCGATTCGACGATACAATCGTAAATAACTTTACCCATCGGCCTGCCGGCGTATTTACTCAACCCGTTCCTAAAAACCTTATCCTGGGGAAACTGCATTTTTTTCCCGGAACTGCCTACCACCTGGCTCTGGATATCCCGGCTAACGATAACTTCAAGAGAAGAACGGTTAATAACCCGAAGGTTCAGCTGCATATTGGCCTTGTTAAGGACCTCTCCCAGCAACCCCCCCATAAATCCGCTGGCGCTGCTTCCCCCGCCCCCCAAACCCGCCTTTCCTCCCGAACTCTCGGGGATAAAATCAATAACGCTGATACTAATAATAAGATCCGCTTCCTGCGGGGAAACGATCGTAAAACGCCGGGTATTATTCAGAACATTGACCAGGTATTCTTTAAGTGCTTGACTTACCTGCGCATCTATCCCGGCAGTCTTCAATTCAAAATCGTTAACGGCAATCTTGGCCTGCGGCCCCTGATAAGGCTTTAATAATTCAGCGGCGGGAAGCTTTCCGAATCCCGAATAAGGCCTTGTCGAAAAGCATCCTCCCAGAAACAAAAGAACGGCCATCAAAACGGGAAGTTTGCAAAAATTCTTCATAATCAATTTTTTAATATATTACCTATCCGAAGGGATGTCAAGAACTATCCCCGTTTACAGGATTTTCCGCAGGTATTTTATCCCGGAAAAGATCTTAAAAGGCCTCTCTTCCCTGATTTCCGCCTTTCTTCCCGAGCCGCTGGTTACAATAACGGTATCTATCCCGGCGCGCCGTCCGGCTTGGGCGTCAATCGACATATCGCCGATATACAAAGCCTCGGATTTCTTGAGCTTGAAGCGCTTAACGATCTGATTAAGCATGTCCGGGTGAGGCTTACCGCGCCCGGCTTGATCCGCGCAAAGCACATAGTCAAAAAAAACTCCGATTTCAAGATGCTTTAATAAAATACGCGAGAACTTGCTCGGCCGGTTACTGGCGACCGCCAGTTTATAACCTTTTTTCTTCAGGCTACGCAAAATGACGCGCGCATAAGGATAAAGACGGGAATACTTAAGCAGGCTTATACGGTGGTGCCTGCGATACAAGTCTATGGCATACTTAAGTTTACGAGGAGAGACATAAGGCTTAAGCAGGTTTATATCACCCCAGCCTACGAGGCGCCGCACGATCCCGGCGCTTCTTTCTTTCAAACCAAGGCTGCGGAATACATAGTTCAGGCTTTCGGCGATAGCGGCATAAGCATCGACCAAGGTTCCGTCCAGGTCGAAAATAACCAGTTTTTTATTTTCCATAATATAATTAAGGCAGGGTTATCGGACCCTGCCTGTAGAATACCATTTTCAGATATTAAAAGTTTCAATGCGGTATTTCTTCCGCGGGGGAATAAGATTACTGCCGGGCTACTCCTGGATATCCTTCTGCGGGTCCGTCACACTTTCGACTGCCGGATCGGCAACAAACCCGCCCGAATCCAAAGACACGCTGCCGTCCGCCGCGTTCTCGGACGAAGAAACAGCGACTAAATCTTCCGGTTTATCCAAACTTATATTTTTAGCGATATTTACGTTATCGGAACCCGTAAGGTAATCTACGCTTAAGGCATCCTTAAGCTTAAGATCGTTGAATCCTTTAACATTTTCAAATACCGTATCCTGATCTACGGAAAGAACCATTTCTTTTTCCTGGTCTACTTCATAATCGAGATATTTCAGGGTAATGGTTCTATCATGTTCTTCAAGATCTGTAATTTCACCCCAAACCCATTGCAGTTCTGCCCCGTTTTGCGCAACAGGCTTCTGGCTGGCGGTAATTACCACGGAATCGGGAATACTTTCTCCAGTATCCTCGGCAAAAACATTTTGCGCGGCCGTCAGCGTCAAAATAGCGATCCCGGCCAGAATAAAGAATCTCCTGCAAGCCATCTTACCCTCCTTGATAATTCGACTTAAAATTATCATAACTCCGCCCGGTTGTCAAGCTATCTGTAAAACGGCAGAAAAATCAGCGCCGCCATGACCATCACGGTAGTAACCAACCCCACGGTCAAGCCAACCCAGATCCAATCCATAAAACTTATTTTGACGCGCTTATCTTTTTCCAGTATCCCGATCGCCACGATATTGGCGGTCGAGCCGATAAGGGTAATATTTCCGCCCAGGCAGCCCCCGAAGAGCAAAGCCCACCATAAAGACTTGAGGTCCACATTCAAAAGCTGAAAGCCCTGAATCACGGGAATAAAAGCCGCCACCAGCACCACGTTATCAAGGACACTGGAACCGAAAGCGCTGATCCAAAGTATCACACAACTTAACAGTGTCATACTGCTTCCTACCGCCGAGAGAATACGCTGGGCGATAAAAACGGTCGCCCCGGTGTATTTCAACGTCCCGGCCTGCACGAACAAAAGAAGAAAAAAAAGCAGCGTCCACCACTCCACATCTTTTTCGATATATTTCCTGGCTTTACGATGCTTCCAGATCATCACTATCCCGCTGAAAACCAAAGGCACCACTAAAAGAACGGTATTGGGAGGAAGCGACCAGGCTATCTCCATACGGTGATGCAGAGAGATAAAAATCAGCATAATACCGAAAATCCACAAACTCAACTTAAGGTTTTTTTCCGGAGGCACGGAAATCAACTTGATCAATATTTCGTTGGCGCCGAGTTTTTTCATCTGGTCGTCAAGAAATGCGATCTGTTTTCTATACCAGAACAAAAGGATAATAACGGTAACAAAAAGACACGCCAAAGCCATCGGAAAAGCCCGGGAGATGAAATCTTCAAAGGTGAGGCCGGACTTTGAAGCGATCAATATACCGATAGGGTTCCCCAGAACGGTCGCCGCCGAACCGATATTGGTCGCCAGCACCGAGATCACCACGAAAGGGATCGGATTGACTTCAAAGTAATCGCAAATCTCCAGGATCGCCGCCACCATAAAAACAATCGAAGTCACCTCGTCAACCGTACAGGCAAGCAGGGCCGAAAAAAAAGCGATAAATAAAACGAATTTTATCCCGGTCAATCTTGGTATCCGCAGGATGAGGCTAACAATCCAGGCAAAGACCCCGGAATCCTTGAGCAGCCCGATGATAACCATCATCCCCACCAGGAAAAGAATTACCTCAAGAGAGGAAAATTCCAGGACATGATCCAGGTCGATTGTCCGGGTCATTAACAACAGAGAGGTGCCGATAAAAGCGAAACTAAGGCGGAAATCCCAGAAGAAAAGAGTCCCAAGGATCGAGGCGGAAAAGATGCCTACCGAAAGCGCCTGATGGGGTTCCATTCCGGAAAATCTGGCGCAAGACCCCAGGGAGAAGGCCAGAAGGAACAGAGCGAACAGCTTTAAGGAAAGCTTCCTCATGTTATCATATCCCGCCTGACAAAATTCACGGAAACCCGAACCGGATGGTTCTCGGGCGGACCGTGATTAATAAAGCGCGGATTTAAAACGCGCCTGTGTCTTACGGTAAACCACTGCTGCCAATGCGACTTTCAACATGTCGCCGGCGGCAAACGGAACAAAACCCAAAAGGAAAGCCTGCCTCACAGACAAAACACCGGTAATTTTCAACCAAAGCGTCCCGCTGAATAAGATGACAAAATCAGCCGCCAGCAATTTAAGAAAAACCGGGAGAAATCCTTCCTTCTCCCCTTTTAAAAGACTGCCTGCTAAAAAAGCGGCCGGGACAAAACCGGCAAGATAGCCTCCGGTAACTCCCCAGAAATAAAGAGATCCGCTCCCCAACCCTGTAAAAACCTGCTGGCCGCAAAGCCCCAGAAATAAATATGCCGACTGCGTGGACACACCCCATTTCTTTCCCAGAAGCGCTCCTGAAAGCAAAACAAAAAAAGTCTGCAAGGTAAGAGGAACCGGAGTAAAAGGCAACGGCAGACGTACAAAAGCCGATAAAGCGGTCAGGACAACAAATACACCCGCCGCCAGATAACGGCAGATACGCTTATCCCCGACCAATTCCCTCCTGACGATAGTTTCCATTTTTCTCCCTTCTAATAAAAATTTCACGGTACGGACAGAAGCGGAACCCGGAACAGATTGTCTTTCCGCCGTAAAAAGGGCGCTTTTGTTTTTATCAAGATACGCTAAAAACGCCGCTCCTCGACAAACAAATTATTCTTTAGCAATCGCTAAAGTAATCACTCCCGCCAGAATCAGGAACAAACCGATTCCGCCCTGGATAATCATCAACAGCGAACCCCAAAATTTCAGGATCGCCCAAACGCCCAGGACTAAAAAAACCAACCCTAAAACAACCTTAAAAAGCATGCCCAATGTTTTTTTCGAATCGCAGCATTTCTTTTCCGTTCCGCAGCATTTCTTTTCTTCCGCCGCCATCTCGACACCTCCTTTAGATAAGCCGCCGCAGAGCCTGCGGCAATACCTGTTCTCTACTTACTATGCGCCGGCCTGCTTTTCCACCGGCGATGGATCCACCCCCATTCCGCGGGGTATTTCCGGATATATGATTCAATTATCCGCGTAAGGTTTTGAATATTCACCTGGACCGTGTCGCGATGATCCTGCCCCTCGACAAGCTCCAGCTCTTTTTCGAAAACAATCTTATGGCGGTCATCCTGCTGGCGAATAATAAAACAAGGAATTAAAGCGGCTTTCGTCCGCTGGGCCAGAATTACCGGCCCGGTAGCGGTAGCCGCCTTTTCACCGAAAAAATCCACGAAGATGCCGCCGGTCCCGAAATTCTGATCGATGGGAATAAAAATCAATTCATTATCGCGCAATGCCCCGATCGTATTATTCACGCAGACATTCCGCGGCTGGCTGTAAATAGTCTTGACGCCGAATTTTTCCCTTTTCTCAAAAAAGATCTTTTCCATGCGGGCGTCATGCATCGGTTTCATGATCCCGCCGACTTTATAACCTTCGACCGCCATCCTTCCTAAAAGCAGGGGGAAATTACCGAAATGCGCACTGACCAGGATAACGCCGCGCCCACGCTCCAGAGCCCGGTCCAGATTTTCTTTCCCTTCAAGCTTAGCCCTGTCTTTTAAGGCGTAAGGCTTATCGAAAAAAAACATCAGCTCCACCGCGCTTTTAGCCATATAAATAAAACAATTCCTGGCTATTTTTTCAAGCTCACGGTCGGATTTCTCTTTGCCGAAAGCAACCCTCAGGCTGTTTAAAGCCACATTTTTATGCTTCCGGGCAAAGACATACGCCAATTTAGCGATATTCTCGGCGAAGGCATAAAGGCAGCCCGAAGGGATTACCTTGACGATAAGAGAACATATACTGATGCCCAGCCAGGCGGCCAGGCGGCTGAAAGATTTACGAATTTTTTTAGAGTCCATTTTTATACCAGAAAATTATAACAAACTGCGGGTTAATTGCAAGAAAATTCAAAGTTTATAGCCAATTTTACGTAAAAGGCTTTTACGCCATGATACATCCGATTCATCCTCAATCCCTTTAGGGGAAACTCCGTCAATTACCCCCAGGATACCACCCCCCGCCTGTCCGCGGGCCACGATCACCTCAGCAGGATTAGCGGTAGCGCAATATATATTGCAGACCTCGGGGATATTTTTAACGGCGTTTAAAACATTAATGGGATAAGCCTGCTCCAGAAAAACAATAAAACTGTGACCACAGGCAAGTTTAAGGATATTCTTGCGCGCCAGGTCCACCAGGGCAGGATCATTCCCTTCGCTCCTGACTTTACAGGCCCCGGAAGCTTCCGAAAAAGCGATCCCGAATTTTATCCCGGGAACACTGCCGACCAACGTTTCATAAAGATCTTCTACGGTCTTGATGAAATGACTTTGTCCGAGGATAAAATTCATTTCCTGCGGTTTTTCAATCTTCACCGCCTCTAATTCCAGCATCTTTCTTCTCTCCTCATTTAATCTCGATCTTCCGGAACGCCGTAACATCCTCAGGCATAGAACCGTGATAGGACTTAAGCGCGGTAAGGACATAATCCGGCCGCCCCAACAGCGTAAGAGGAATTTTGAGAATCAGATATTTTCTGTCAAAATTCACCTGAACCCCGTGCCCGGGCAGCAATTCTTTGCCGTTAAAAACCTTGCAACTCCTGCCCTTGGTAAAGATACGGATCTTGGGCATCTGGGAAAAAGGCGTTCCTTGCCGGTACCCGAAGACATAAAACAGAACTTTAAACCTGCCGCGCGACCTTCTGGGCTTATCCAGGCGCACCACAAAATAGTCATCCGTTACCGCGTATCTGGCGAACCCTTCATGCGCGGTTATCCCGGGCTGCTCGGGATATTCCGGATATTCCAATTCCCTGAACATCGCCGAAGATACGGAGTAAACAATATCCCGGTCGGCGGAAGCCGGCTGGGCCTTCAACCTTAACCCGGGGAAACTGCCGAAAAATTCATTCTTCCTGGCGAAAGCCAAAAGATAAAAAGCGCTGGTCTGGGTCTGACTCCGGTAAAAAAGTATAGCCCGGTGTTTTTTATCCAACTCCTCCGGGGATAAATCGCTGCGCAGCCAGTTAAACCCGGAATCGGTAAATTTCTCCGGGGGATATAACTCCAGCTCCGGATGATAATGCCGCGGTTTAGGCCAGCCCACGCAATGTACCAGATAAGGATAAACTTTCGGCCGCGGAATAATGCCTTCCAGGTCGCTCAAGGCTACCTGAAGAAATAAATAATAAGTTTTATGATCGACATTGACATCCGCAGGATGAGAAACAAATATCCTGTCCGGGCGGTAGTCCAGTAGCTGCTCCTTTAAATCCTCCAGGATATTCTGTCCAATATATTCTGCGCCATAAGAAGGATTGTCTTTGTAAGGAACCTTGGATATCCGGGTAAGACGGTCGCGAAAAGGCTTGCCGGGCTGCCAATATTTACAAAAAATTTCGAAGGTGCCGTAGTCCGGATAGCCCAAAAATACCAGATCTTTCTCGGATAACCCCAAAAATTCCATTGCCCGGGTCGCCTCCGCCTGCCGCACCTTCCCCAAATGTATAAACTCCCCGGTACGAATAGTCAATCTCTTCTCGTAAACGATAAATGCCAGCTCGTTGTGGTCGCCATTGGTAAGATAAACAATCTTTACCCGGGCCCCGGCCGCAAGGGCTTTCTGGATAATGCCGGCGCAGGCGATCGCTTCATCATCCGGATGCGGCGCCAGGATTAATATCTTTTCATTTTTCTTAAACGGCTCCAGCTCTTTAGAAGGAAGATGACCTACCAATGCATGACGCGGGATACCGGAGCAGCCGCAGGAAAACAGGAGCAAAACCAGGATTAAAATCCTTATTTTTAACATGGTTGTATTCTACCATTAAGTTCATCTTTTATCGAGAAAATTTTCAGCTCTCAATTTTCAGCTATCAGCTGTCGGCAAACCAAAAAATAAAGGGGACGGTTCTATTTTTCTGGTAAAACAAGGTTAAAAATAGAATCGTCCCCTTTATTTTAGATTTTGAATTAATTACCAGTTATGAATTGTCCTCTTCATAACTATTTGTATTTTTAACAGTTATAGAGCAACAGGGTGTCCTTTGAAGTGAAGGCTGAACGATGTTTACAAAAAAATGTTTTATTATATAATAAAATTATGACCGCCGAGATCCAAAAGCATTATCAAAAAATCAGGAAAATCCTGCTCTGGATACTGGCCCTCAACTGGGCAGTAGCCCTGGCTAAGATCATCTACGGCTTAAACAGCCACTGTTTCAGTATGACTGCCGACGGATTCCATTCCTTAAGCGACGGAACATCCAACCTGATCGGAATCGTGGGAATTCACTTTGCCTGCCAGCCGGTAGACAAAGACCATCCCTACGGGCATAAAAAATACGAAACCCTGTTTTCACTAGGCATTGCCGCGATGCTGTTCCTGGTCGCTTTTAATCTCCTGAAGGCCGGCTGGACGCGCCTGCACCAACCCGTTCTGTTTACCACCGAACCCGGAAGTTTTATCATCATGCTGATCACCATGGCGGTCAACTCCGGGGTAATGTATTATGAAAATAAAGCGGGCAGGAAACTAAAAAGCGATATCTTAGTATCCGATTCCCTGCATACGCGGGCTGATATTTTTACTTCTTTATCGGTCATCGTCTCTCTGGCCGTCAATAAACTGGGATTTCCGGTGATCGACCCGATAGTTACCATGATGATCTCTCTCTTCATCGGATACGCCGCGTTTTCCATCGCCAAACAAAGTTCGGATGTCCTCTGCGACACCGCGGTATTCCTTGATGACCGCAAAGTCAGGAATATCGTATTGGGAGTAAAAGGGGTCCGTGCCTGCCATAAGATCCGCAGCCGCGGCAGGATCGACGACATACATCTCGACCTGCACGTCCAGGTAAACCCCAGCATGCACATGGATAGCGCACACCAGATAAGTTACCGCATCGAAGGAGCTTTAAAAAGCTCTATTCCTGAGATAACCGACGTGGTCGTGCACATGGAACCCCTTGAGTTACATCTTCCGCTTAAAAAAACAAAAAAATAAAACCAGGGGATTAACTTTTTCTTTGCCGCGGATTACGCCGTTTAAAGAAAAAACGTACGGCAGGAAAGATAAAAACAACAAAACATAAAATAATAAAAAAATCCCCGTAACGGTTATATACCGTGCGAGGGGAAGCCTCCGGATAAATATCCTGCGTGCAGTATCCTTCGACAAAAATTTCCTTACCCGCAGTATTCTTAACCGTTTTCAGTATCCTGCCGAAAGGATCGATAAACCCGGAGATTCCGGTATTTGCCGAGCGCGCCAGGTATACCCGGTTCTCTACCGAACGGAAAACTGAGGCGGCAAAATGCTGGTAAGGCGCGCTGGTTTCTTTATACCAGGCGTCATTGGTAATATTCACCAGGAATTTTGCCCCGCTCCTTATAAATTCCCGTGAAAGCTCCGGAAAAAGATCTTCAAAACAGATGAGCACCCCGAAATCCACCGGTTTTTTAAAAACAACAAAATCTTTTCCCGCCTGAATATCCCCAATCGGGGCGATCGTCTCCAAAAACGGAAAAATATTCTTAAGCGGGATATACTCCCCGAAAGGCACCAGATGTATCTTATGATATAGCGGACCCGGAGAACCGTCGCGATTAATATATAAAGCGCTGTTAAAATACCGCAGCCCGGAATAAGAAACTGCGCCCACCAAAATACCGGTATTGAGCTCCCCGGCCAAGGCATATACCTGCGCGAATTCCGCTTCATCCCTTCCCAGCAAGCCCGGAACCGAAGATTCCGGCCAGACAATCAAACCAGGCTTGCCGGCGGAAGCGGCAACGGTCAATTCATGATACCGGTTAAGAATAAAAAAAGCGGCGTTCCTGTCCCATTTTAAATCCTGGGGGATATTGCCCTGGATTACCGAGATTCTCACCTTATCCCGTCCGGGGGAAAAAATAATTTTGCGCCCCAGTTTTACAAACCCGTAACCCAAAACAAGGCATAAGAACAAAAAAAACGTGAAGATGATCTTTAAAACCTGCCGGCGGCGCAATAATAAATAAAAAGCGGTATTGGCCATAATCACAAGGAAAGAAACCCCCCAGGCACCGGTAAGATCGGAGACCTGGATAACCGGGAGAAAACGATACTGCGAAAAAGCGATTAAAGCCCAGGGAAACCCCGTAAAAAGATGACTGCGTAAATATTCCAGCAGAACCCAGCAGGAAGGTAAAAAGAAAAGGTACCGAAGAGGAGAGAATGAGCGCGCCAGGTAAACCAGCACCCCAAAAGCGGAAAAATAGACAGCCAGGTAACAAATCAATATTACCTGCCCGAGGAGCGTAACATGGATGAGCCAATAGATGGCCAGGCTCCAAAACACCGCCCCGCAGAAAAAAGAATACCAGAATGTCCGCGACAGAGACAGACCTTCCAGGGCAAGCAGAAAAGGCACCAAACCGCACCAGGCAAGCCACCCGGAATTTAAACTACAAAAGGATACCGACAGTAATGCCGCCGAAACCGCGGACAGGACTAAAGGAGTCATTCTCCACAGCACTTTTTATATTTTTTCCCCGAACCGCAGGGACAGGGATCGTTACGCCCCACTTTAGCATGAGATGACTGCACGGGCTTTCTTGCCGGAGCCGGGGAATCTTCCGGGAGAGAAGCAGTATCGTTTTCCCCGGAAGAACCATGGAAATTAGCTACCTCCGGATGGCTTAACTCCTGGGGCAGCGAACTGAAAACCCCGGGAAGCCTTTCCTGGCGGGCAGCCTTTAATTTATAAATCGTCTGCACCGCGTCCTCTTCAATCGCGCTAATCATCTGGCTGAACATCCCGAACGCCTCGCGCTTGTATTCAATCAGAGGATCCCTCTGGCCGTAAGCGCGCAGGCCGATACCTTCCCGCAAGCTGTCCATGGCGTAAAGATGATCCTTCCATTTGCTGTCGATAATCTGCAGAAATACCATCCGTTCAAGATTCCTCAATAATTCCGCTCCGATTTCCTTTTCCTTGTTCTCATAAACCGCCAACAATCCGCCGGACAGTTTTTCCCTGACCCCTTCCATATCAAGCCCCTCGAAGGATTGCGGTTCCAGCTGCAGCCCGAAGCTCAAATTCATAAAACTCGCCAGGCCTTCCCGGTCGGTATCCCCGGACTCCGGCAATTTATAGGCGTTCAGATATCCATCGACCAGTTTCGGGATAATTTCCAGAATATTTTCCTTTAAGGACAACCCCTCCAGAATCTGGCGGCGCTGCCCATAGATAATCTCACGTTGTTTATTCATCACGTTATCGTATTCCAGGAGCTGTTTCCGGATCTCAAAGTTATGCTGCTCCACCCGGCGCTGGGCGATTTCAATCGAACCGCTCACCCAGGGATGTTCAATCACCTGGCCTTCTTCCAACCCCATCTTTTCCATAAGCCCGATAATTTTTTCGGAGCCGAAAAGACGCATCAGATCGTCTTTCAGGGAAACATAAAAACGTGAGCTCCCCGGATCCCCCTGGCGGCCGCAGCGTCCGCGCAGCTGGTTATCGATCCTGCGGGCTTCGTGGCGTTCGGTCCCCAAAACATGCAACCCTCCAAGCTCCACGACTTTATCATGTTCCGCCGCCGCCGAAGATTTATACTGGTCAAGGATCTTTTTATACCCCGCGGCATAACCGGGATCCTCCGGGTCTAATTTTTGCTTAGCGACGCTTTTAGCGACAAACTCGGGATTTCCCCCCAGAAGTATATCGGTTCCGCGCCCGGCCATGTTCGTAGCGATAGTAACCCCTTTATAGCGTCCTGCCTGAGCGATAATCTGCGCTTCCATCTCATGGTATTTGGCGTTCAAAACCTGGTGCTGCACTCCCCGGAGCTTAAGCATCTCGGAAAGTTTTTCGGACTTATCAATGGTGATCGTACCTACCAAAACCGGTTTGCCCAGATTGCTCAATTCCACAATTTCCTCCACTACCGCGGCAATTTTTTCTTTTTCGGTTTTATAAATACGGTCGGGGTAATTCTTGCGCACCAGGGGACGGTTGGTCGGCAGGACCACTACATCCAGCTGGTAAATACTTTTAAATTCATTGGCTTCGGTAAAAGCGGTACCGGTCATCCCCGCCAGTTTTTCATACATCCGGAAATAATTCTGAAAAGTGATGGTGGCGAGGGTTTGGTTTTCACGCTCGATTTTCATCCCCTCTTTGGATTCAACCGCCTGGTGCAGGCCGTCCGACCAGCGCCGGCCGGGCATCAGACGTCCGGTAAATTCATCGACGATAATAACCTCTCCGTCCTTGACCACGTAATCCACATCGCGCTGAAAAAACTCTTTGGCCCGCAAAGCCTGGATAGTATGATGACGGTATTCGATCGAATCCAGGGTATGCAGGGTCTCCACCCCCCAAAGCTTCGAAGCCTTAACCTCCCCATCTTCGGTAAGAGCAACCGTCTGGGCTTTCTCGTCCGCCACGTAATCAAAACCCTTTCCCAGGTCGATCCCCTTATATTTAGCATCGATTTCATCGCGTTCGGTCACCCGCCTCCCGGAAAGCTGTTCGGCGATCGTTTTAGCGGTATAATATTTCTCCGTGGATTCCTCCGCCGGTCCGGAAATAATCAGAGGGGTCCGCGCTTCATCGATCAGGATGGAATCAACCTCATCGACGATAGCGTAATAAAAAGGACGCTGCACCAGGTCGCGCGTGGAATATTTCATATTATCGCGCAAATAATCAAACCCGAATTCATTATTGGTGCCGTAGGTTATATCGCAGGCATAGGCGGCCTTTCTTTCCTCGTCCGGCATATTATGCTGAATCGCCCCCACCGAAAGCCCCAGGAATTCATAAATCGGCCCCATCCACTCCCGGTCGCGCCGGGCAAGGTAGTCGTTTACGGTTACCACATGCACCCCTTTACCCAACAGCGCGTTAAGATAAGCCG
>JAQTRM010000080.1 GCA_028711825.1 Candidatus Omnitrophota bacterium
GCGGGGATGTGGCTGGCGGGGTTAGTGGGGATCGGCGGGGTTTCATTTTCATTTATTGTCGCTTTCTTTCCTCCGTCGCAGCTGCCGGTAGGCAACCCGGCGCAGTATGTGCTCCTGGTAGCCGGCGGGACGGTGATTTTTAGCGCGATACCATTCTTTATCAAAGGCCGTCAGGCGCAAAAGGCATAATCGGTTCGCGGGGATAAAAGAATGCCGGTTTTTAGGCCCGGGCGCCGTATCCATATTGAAGAAACTTTTTAACATTTTGGATCCGACTGGGAGAATTTAAAGGAGAGAAACGGGAGAAAAGTATCGCAGTTTTTCCGTTAGGGAATTTTGGAGGCAAGGATTGCCGCTGCCAAAGTCTGGCCGAAGGACGGAAATAAAGTTTTTTCATAAACTGCGCAAAAGAGGCCTAGGGTGGTGTGGCATAACTAAGAGGCTGCTAATGCGGGAGAAACGACAGTTTGGGGCTATGGTCTTGTTATTTTCTTTATTGTTGTGTTTTACGCCCGCCTTATACGCTAAAACCCCGGAAGGATATGCCGATGATACCGATTGGTCGGGTGAAAACGGGAGAAGGAGGGGGAGTATGGATGTAAATTCGCCGGGTTTTTGGAAGACTACGCTGACCAATAAAGACAGCAAGAGGATTACTAAGCCGATATTAATTGATGCCGATGCTAAGTCGACCGACCAATCCAGGCCGGCATTTCTTGCAAGACCCGAAGGGTCTAAGCCATATTACGGATTTCCTTTGATCAAAGAAATATCCGCCGACGGTTTTACTTTGGGCGCTGTTACCGATTTTCTTGTAAAAGATTCCCCGGCTGGATGCACTATCGGGGATATATTCGTCCAGGGGCCGGATGGTTCCCAGGCCGGGATATTCTGGGAGGTAGACGATAAACTGGCTTATTATACCATCGAATCTCCCGACGAGAGCCGTTGGGGGGTTTATTCATTTACGGTCCAGAATCCTGTCAGTTCCATCGAAGATATGCGGAAGAATTTTTTATTGATGCTTCCGATCCTGAAAGAACTGTATAAGAAAACCCATTAGTGCCGCGGTGGGATATATCGTGTATTAAAAATTATAGTGTTTATATCGTCCGAAAGGAGGATACTTATGAATACGGAAGAAGCGAAACAATCTTCAGTGGAGGAGATATTCGGTAAACTTTCTTCTTCTAAAACCGGCCTCTCTTCGCAAGAGGCGCAAAAAAGGCTCGAAGAAAACGGCCCTAATGAAATATCCGAGAAAAAAATCAGCCCCTTGTTAAAGTTCCTGGGTTATTTTTGGGGGCCGATCCCCTGGATGATCGAGACCGCCGCGGTGCTCTCGGCGGTGATCCGGCATTGGGAAGATTTCGGGGTGATCTTCGCGATGTTGTTGATAAATTCGATGGTGGGTTTCTGGCAGGAGTATAAGGCGGATAACGCTATTGAATTATTAAAAAAGAGGCTGGCGCTTAAGGCGCGCGTCATGCGCGACGGCAAATGGGCCGAAGCATTGGCGCGGACACTGGTGCCGGGGGATCTCATACGCATACGCCTCGGGGATATTATCCCGGCTGACATCAAACTTGTCGAGGGCGATTATCTCCTGGTGGATCAATCCGCCTTAACCGGGGAGTCCCTGCCGGTTGAAAAACACGCCTCCGATATCGGATATTCTGCCTCCATCGTCAAACAAGGGGAGATGGATGCTTTGGTCGTCGGTACCGGCGTCAATACCTACTTCGGCAAGACCGCCAGGCTTGTTTCCGAGGCCAAAACGCAAAGCCATTTCCAGAAAGCGGTAATCAAGATTGGGGATTACCTTATCGTGATCGCGGTAGCGCTGGTGGCGGTTATTTTCATGGCCGCGCTGTTCAGACATGAAAGGTTTTTTGAGATTTTGCAGTTCGCGCTGATACTGGTGGTGGCTTCCATTCCCGTGGCGATGCCCGCCGTCTTGACGGTGACCATGGCGGTAGGCGCCGCGATGCTCGCCAGAAAAGAAGCGATTGTCAGCAAACTCGTGGCGATCGAAGAGATGGCCGGGGTCGATATCCTGTGTTCCGACAAGACAGGTACGATCACCAAGAATGAGTTAAGCGTTAAAGAGCTGAAACCTTTGGGCGGATTCAGCGATACCGAGATGCTTCTTTGGGGGAGGCTGGCGTCCAGGGCGGAGGATAAGGACCCTGTCGACGACACGATCATCGCCAGGGCCCAATCGGTAAAAGGGGTTACGCAAAATTTCGGCGATTATAAAGTAATCTCTTTTAAGCCGTTTGACCCGGTCGCCAAACGCACCGAAGTAAGCGTTGAAGACAGAGGGGGCAAAAAATTCAAGATAACCAAAGGCGCCCCGCAGATTATACTTTCCCTGGTGTCGAATAAAGATCTGATTTCTTCCGAGATAGACGCGGCAATTAATGATTTCGCGGCAAAAGGATACCGCGCCTTGGGAGTCGCCAGGACGGATGGCGCCGGGGCCTGGCAATACGCCGGGCTTTTCGCGATTTACGACCCGCCGCGCGAGGATTCCCTGGAGACTATCAAGACCGCTAAATCGATGGGCTTAGACGTTAAAATGGTAACCGGTGACCATGTCGCCGTGGCCAGGGAGATTGCCAGGGAGGTGGGGCTGGGGGAGAACATCTTGCCGTCGTCCAGCTTCCTGGATAAGCCCGACATGGAGGCGCAGAAGATCATCGAGGGCGCGGACGGTTTTGCCCAGGTCTTCCCGGAGCATAAATATAAAATAGTGGAGGAGTTACAGGAGAAAAATCATATCGTCGGAATGACCGGCGACGGGGTTAACGACGCCCCGGCGCTCAAGAAAGCGGACGCGGGGATCGCGGTGGCGGGGGCAACGGACGCGGCAAAATCCGCCGCGGCGATTGTCCTTACCCGGCCGGGGCTTTCGGTGATCATTGACGCGGTTAAGGAAAGCCGCAAGATATTCCAGCGCATGAACAGTTACGCGATCTACCGTATCGCCGAGACGATCAGGGTTTTGTTATTTATGACATTGGCGATTCTGGCTTTTAATTTCTATCCGGTAACCGCGATCATGATCGTGATTCTAGCGATGCTTAACGATATCCCGATCATGATGATCGCCTACGATAAGACGAAGATCGACCCGCGCCCGGTGAGCTGGGATATGCGCAGCGTGCTGACCCTTTCGACCGTCCTGGGGATAGCCGGGGTATTCGCCAGTTTCGGGATGTTCTGGATAGGCAAGGAGGTCCTGCATCTGGACCTTCAGATGATCCAGACTCTTATCTTTTTGAAATTATCGATTGCCGGGCACCTCACAATTTACCTGGCCAGGACGGGGAAGGAGCCTTTTTGGCACAAGCCTTATCCGGCCCCGGTGCTGTTATGGACATGCGAGTCAACCAAGGTGATCGCCACGCTGTTTGCGGTTTACGGGATATTCATGAAGCCGATCGGCTGGGGCCTGGCGATTTTTGTCTGGTGTTACGCGTTTATTTTCTTTTTCGCCAGCGATTTCATAAAAATCCGCGTTTATGAAATAATGGACCATTTCGGCATAAGGTTTAGCCGGGGGATAAAGGCGGTTTAACCGGAAGAGAGGGATAATTATGAAAGAACAATCCAGTGTTAAGAATGAAACGGGAAGCGGCCTTTGGAAAACATTCCAGATCTGGGGGCTGGCTTTAGCCGTCCCCTTTGAGATGGCCTCCGGGCCGTTTATCGGCTACTTTATCGGCCTGTATTTAAAACACCGGCTCGGGATGCATGATTCTTTTATATATTTGCTGGTGCTGCTGGGGCTGGTTGCCGGATTTGTCAATACGGCGGTAATAATCCGGATGATGATCAAGCTCAACGAAAAATGAAGCTTGGCGGGTTGAGGCTCGTGGTTTCTCGGGACGAAATACTTAAGCGGCTATTGTTCATCCGTGCTTTTGAAGGAGGCGGTTTTCCTGCCGCGAACGTATAAACGGAGGTTAAACGGAGATGGATAAAACAAAAAAGATATTTACCTGGCTCGGGATTGTTTTGATATTAATCACCGGCCTGGTCCATTTTCTTGATGCCCCGGACAGCTTTAGCGATGCGCCGTATAAGGGCTGGCTTTTTTACATTAACTTCGCCGGCGCGTTGCTTGCCGCTCTCGGGATATTTTTTAATAAGCTCGATTGGGGGTGGAATTTAGGGTTTTTGATCGCCGCAGGTTCCATCCTGGGATATATTGCCAGCCGCACCGTGGGGCTGCCTTTTATCCCGGCTGAACCCGATGAATGGTTTGAGCCGCTGGGGGTTATTTCCCTGGCTGTCGAAGGGTTGTTTATCGCGGTTTTTGTCTTAAAACGGTTTACGGAGCGAAAACTTCCCGTTTTGCGATAGAGCAGATTTAATCTACGGCTGTTTGGCGCTTTCGGGGGCTTTTACGTTCTCCGGCGGCTCATCCGGGCCTAATGCCTTGCTGATCTCAAGGAAAACCACAACGATCCTTGAGAATTCCTCGGGCGCTTCATTCATCAGGCGATGTGTTTTGCCCGGGAATTGGACCAGCCAGGCCCCGGGGATAGCCGAGGCTAACATCTTCGAACTTTCAGTCCCCACGACGGTATCCG
>JAQTRM010000081.1 GCA_028711825.1 Candidatus Omnitrophota bacterium
ATTCCGCCACCCGCGATGTGGTTACCAGCCATCTTCTGGTGGAGGCGATCCGTGATTCTAACCGTATCCTGGATTCCCGCTCCGAAGGGGAGGATATGATCGTTACCGATGAGGCTCTGGAACGCATTGAGGTGGGCAGGAAGATGCTGGAGGGGGCGATCCTGGAAAAGGCAAAGGTCCTTGCTCCCCAGTATGGCATTGAGATTATCGACGTGCGGATCAAGCGCATTAACTACGTGGAGGATGTGCGCAATAAGGTTTACGACCGTATGATCGCCGAAAGGAAACGCGCCGCGGAGAAATACCGTTCCGAAGGGAAGGGTAAATCCGCCGAGATCGAAGGCCAGGTCGCCAAGGAGTTGAAAGCGATCACTTCTGAAGCTTACCGCAAAGCGCAGATCGTTTCAGGCAAGGCGGATGCCGAAGCGATTAACATCTATGCCGCCGCTTACAGCCAGGATCCTGATTTTTATTCCTTCGTCAAGACCCTGGAAACTTATAAGAATACAATCGATGATAAAACTACGGTGATTTTGACTACCGACAGCGATTACTATAAGTATATCAAGTCGTCGGGGATGTAAAAGCGGCGTGTATCACGCTGAAATTCCTTGACAGCGTAAAAGTAAGGTGTTTTAATTAAACAAGAAATTCAGCAGGGAATCCGGTGAGAGCCCGGGACTGTACCCGCAACTGTGTGTAGGCGCCTGATAAGGCCCTATAAGTCAGAGCACGAATACCTCCGGGGATAGAGGTGCTAAGTTAACATTAAGGATGTTATTTATCCCAGCCTCTGTTAAAAGGAGGCTGGGATTTTTTATACATGCGCGTCCGGAAAACCGCGCCCTTCAGGGCACGGATGAACAATGGCCGCTCAGTATTTCGCTCCATGAAACTGCAGGCTTTAGCCTGCGGAGCTTCATTAGTAAGACAAATATATACAGGCCCTGTTTTAAGCAGGGTAAAAGGGAAGCTTGTTAAAAACAAGCGCGGTCCCGCCGCTGTAACCGGTGATGAAAGCCGTATCAAGCCACTGTCCGTTTTTTAAGGATGGGAAGGCATGGCGAGTAAAACGACCCGGAAGCCAGAAGACCTGCCTGTGTATCCGGATTTTAATCGTTAGACTGCGTTCGACAGCGGCGATTTTCCGCAAGGATCTGACAGGGTATGATCCCCGTTATGTATTTTACATAGCGGGGATTTATTTTTTAAAGAAGAAAGGAAGTATGAGCAGCAGCAATATTAAAAATCGCGCGTTTTCGGGGCCAGCATTCCTTTTTTGCCTTGTTTTGCTGTTTATTTTAGGGGTTTACGGTATTTACGCCGGGGTTTCCGAATTCCTGTTTTGTCAGGCGGAAAAACCTGTCGTCCCCGTTGTCGGATTAAAACTGGAAAGTTTGGTTACCGATAATTCCGATATCGCGCACCCGGAATTTATTTTTTACGGCGGCGGATCCGTGGAAGACGTCCTGCCGGAGGAACGCGATGTCTCGGAAGCAGTCATTTGTTTTTACGAAAGCCTGGACGTTGAACGGGAAGATCTTTGGGTTAATCTGGCTTACCGCAAGCCCGAAAGGATCCTTTCGGGACGCCTGGAACAGACCCGGATTGGGAGAATACTTTTGGAATCCGACCTGCAATTAAAAAAAGACGTCATGGAATATTTAAATGAAAATCCCGATTTTCAATCCGTCCCCCTGCGGGAAGTGCGGGTTTGGATTAAACCCGGGGAAACCGCTTTTTATGAGGACGGAACGCGTTTGCATATTATTTGCCCGCATCTCAAAGTATGCATAAGCGCTTACGACAGGTCGGTGCTGAAGGGTCCGGCTGAAGCGATGCTTAAAAAAATTGAATGCCGGGTTAATCTGGCTCCCGAATACCATTCGCTGCGCGAATTGTATAAAGTCTTATTGATGTCTCAATGGTACCGGTTTAAGTATCCTTTTTTCCGCAGGGAGGGAATCCCTTCGGCAGTTCTGGCGGAAGTGGTTTATCCGGGTCGTACTTCCTGGAAGAGGGAAATATACTGGCGGCGATACCTGGATTTAAGCAGGCAGGCTGATCTTTACAAGCCGGAACAGCCTGGCAGGTTTTTTAAGAAAATTATTGTATGGGGAGGGATATCTTTTTCCGAGCTCGGTGCGGTTCCGGGTAAAAACGGTTTTGCGGTTCCTGATATTGTGAAAGAGCGGACCGTTCAAATTACCGCTAAGGTCAGGCAGGGGGAAATCGAGATTAAGCATCATGAGGTCGGTCTCCCGGCGGCGGAGATCGACTTGGGGTTTGAGACGGGGACCGGAATGGATAAACCCGCCGCCAGAGCGGAAAAAGAAAAAAGCGGGAAGAAAAAATCTGGGACGATCCGCGCTCCCCCGCAGATTATCGCTTCGGCAGGTTACCGCGACAAAGATACGCCTTCGGATACCTTAAAGTCGTTCATCAAGGCCCTGGAGGCGGGGGCCGATGGGGTGGAAGTCGACCTTCGCCTTACTGCCGACGGGGAAGTGGTGACTTTTCACGACGAAAGACTGGACGAATTGACTACCGGGAGCGGGCCGCTCGAAGGACATACTTTCACCCAGCTGCGCGGCCTGGGTTTCCGTTGCCAGGGGCGCCTGGATTTTTCCGAGCGAATACCGCTTTTCGAGGAAGTCCTGAAACTTGTCCGCCATTATAGCGGCCGCGCCGGAAAGAATATCTCCGTTTACCTGGATATGAAAACATTATATGACCCGGACTCGGGAAAAATGCTCCGGACTCCCGCCAATCTTTTGCTTCTCGAGAAAACGATACGATTAATGAAAGCTTATCCCGGTATAAATTTTGTTTTTAATTCATTTTTTCCGGAGGCGCTGCGTGAGATGCGCGGTATCGACCGTAAGATAAATCTCTGCTATGACCTGGGGTTTTATACCCCGGAACTTCTGGAAAGGGATCGTGGCGAAATTATAGAGACAATCGAACAGGGAGGTATCCAGTATGTGCATTTATCAGGAAATTTGCTGGATGAGCCGTTTGCCCGGGAGCTGGAAAAACGGGGAGTTTTGCTTACGGCTAATTGCGATAGCATTACCGCGGAGGATTATTTCGGGCTCATGGGCCGCGGGGTCATGGCGGTGGGTGTTAAAAATGATATCGAGAAGGCGGTGGAAATGCGCAAGTCGGGTAACGCCATGGCGCGCAATATCAAACTTTTTCCCTGGTTTATGTTCTTCATGGGATTGGTTTTTCATTCTTCCTACCAGCAGGTTTTTTTGCAGCAGGCCGGTTATTCGCTGGAGACGATCGGTTGGGCCTTTACCCTCTTTTCTCTAATCTTCAGCGTTGCTTCATGGCCCTTGGGGATCCTGGCGGATAAAGCCGGGAAAAAAAAGCTTTTGTTTCTCTGCGGGTTCCTGAATGCCGCAGGTATCCTTCTTCTGGCATTTTCCGGGATACATCCGGCGGCGTTGATCGTGTCCCAGTTTTTCAGCGCTTTTGCCCAATCCGGTTTCGCGGTTGCCGCCAACGCGTTATTATATGAGTCAACCAGCCGTATAAAACAAAATAATAATTATGCTTCATTTCTCGGCAAGGCCTATAGCGTTTTTTGGGTCGCTATGGCTGTTTCTACTGTCAGCGGCAGCGCTCTGGCGACGATTTTTTCCCTGCAGGCGGTGATTTTATTAAGCGCCGTATCATCGCTGGGTGCGATTTTTACGCTTTTTTTCTTTTCCCCGGTTCCTCCGGCCGGAGGGACGGCGGTAAAAACCGGCCTGGTGCGGGAGGTTATCGTAAACTTATCGGCCGCGTTTAAAAATAAAAGCCTCCGTAAATTGCTTTTTTTGGATTTGGCGGTCGGCCAGGGGATTTCCGTTTTGATCGGTTTCTTCCTTCAGCCGATGCTTTCTTTATCCGGGATCGCGCTTGTGTATTTTGGGGTAATCTCGTTTGCTTACGGTCTGGTGCAATCCCTTTCCGCTAAATTCGCGCCGCATTTTACAAAAATCGCCTTTTCCCGTTTTTTACGGACGGCTGTCTTCGCACTGCTGGGGCTTCTTCTGGCTGCTTCTTTTATCCTGGGGAACTCCGTGACGCTGGTCGTGATGTTCTTCGGCGCGCTTTTCTTTTGGGACGGGCTTTCCGGCGTTGTAATCGACGCCAGGATCCAGGAGAAGATCAGCGATAGTTTCCGCAGCCAGTGGTTCGGGGTCAAAAGCGTCTTGGGGGGCTTGACGCTTATTTTAATACAGAGCTTCGTTAATGTCACTTTGGCGGTTTCGGGCATAACGGTAGCGGTTTTCGCGGTAATCTCCTTATTGATTTTTATTTCTTTGTTGATAAAAACCGAGTCTTGACGGAAACGGCTCCGGTGGGGGTGTTTTAGGGCGGGCGCGGGAAGAAAATAATTGACAAGAGAAAGCCGCCGTGTTGTAATAAGTAATAATTCAGCAGGGAATCCGGTGAGAGCCCGGGACTGTACCCGCAACTGTGTGTAGGCGCCTGATAAGGCCCTATAAGTCAGAACACGAAGGCCTCCGGGGATAGAGGTGCTAAAATAGTCTTTTAAAC
>JAQTRM010000023.1:0-13754 GCA_028711825.1 Candidatus Omnitrophota bacterium
CTGAGGGCTGATAGCTGGAAGGATTAAATTGCGACAATCGAGATTCCGTGCCGTTCCGCCAGGCGCACGCTTTCATCGCGGTCGAGAAAAAGGGTTTTTCCCGCTTCAAATGCCAGGCAGCGGGACTTAGACCTTACAAGGTTTTTGACAGTGTTCAATCCTATTACCGGAACATCAAAACGCATATCCTGGTTGTATTTACTGACTTTAACAATTACCGCCCCGCCCCGCCCGGTTTTTCCCGCTCTCCGGATAAGATTATCCGTTCCCTCCAGTGCCTCGACCGCCACGATCGCCTTGTGTTTCACCGCTATCGTCTGGCCGATATCAAGCCCGGCTACCGCTTTGGCGAGGTCCAGGCCGAAATAAATATCATCCCAGGTGGTGAAATCAGGCTGATTTTTGGTAAGGGTCCCTTTGCCCGGCAGGTGCTCTTTGATAAAAACGGTGGAATCTAAAACCTTAAGCCCGGCCTCTTCAATAATCGCGGCCACTCCGGCAAACAAAGTCTCGGCTTTTTTGTCTTTTAAATCCTGCAGGATCTGTTTCAGCTGCGGGCTGCGGAGAACCTCGGCGCTGAAAAGACGCCGCGGGCTGACCTGTCCGGCCATCACCACCCCCTCCACTCCTTCGGATTTAAATATCTCGACCATCTTTCGGATTTCGGAAAGGCCAAGCCAATAGATCTTATCGACAACCGCCTTGAGGCGCGCCGAGGTATCGCCTTTGATAGCGACCGCCACAACCTCACAACCGCTTTTCCTGGCGCTTTCGGCAAAAAGCAGAGGGAATTTTCTGTTACCGGCGATCAATCCGATCTTTTTCATGTTTGACAGGTAAACCCCGTTAATTAAAAGGAAATTGCCGCAGGCTAACGGCAGGAACGGACCAGGCCGCGTTCGGAACTCTTAATAAAATCAAAAAGGTATTTTACTTCTGCAGTCTGCATAATCTCTTTTTCCGCCTTCTCCAGGGCGTGTTTCACGGATAACCCGGAGTTAAAAATCAGCCTGAAGGCATGATCCAGCTTCTTGATTGAATCGCGGGAGATCTCGCGGCGCCGCAACCCGATAAGATTCAAACCGTAGACGCGCGCCGGATGCCCGTCGCAGGTGGAAAAAGGCGGGATATCCTGGACAACCTTGGAACAGCCCCCGATAATCGCCAGCATCCCCACCCGCACAAACTGGTGGATCGCCACCATACCCCCAATCACCGCCTTGTCCTCGACGGTAACATGCCCGGCCAGGGTGCTGTTATTGGCCAGGACGCAACCGCTGCCGACCCGGCAGTCATGGGCGATATGGGAATACGCCATAATCAGGTTATGGTCGCCCACTATGGTCTTGGCCCCTTCGGAGGTGCCGGGATTCAAAGTGCAATATTCACGGATGATATTATCGTCGCCGATCTCGAGAAAAACCTTACCGTCTTTGAATTTAAGATCCTGCGGGCGGCTGCCGACCACCGCCCCGGTAAAAATCTCGCAGCGCTGGCCGATAGTGGTATTGCCGTCGATCACGCAATGGGAACCGATCCGGGTATCCGCGCCGATTGCCGCATTGTCGCCGATCACGGTATAAGGCCCCACACTGACCCCGGGGGCGAGCTTTGCTTTAGGAGAAATTATCGCAGAAGGATGTACCGACATTTTAATTATCCACCAGGGCGCAGACAAAATCCGCTTCCGCCACGACCTTTCCGTCGACCAGCGCCCGGCCGCGGACCTGTCCGGTCTTGGATTTTACCTTTACCGCTTCAACTTCAAGCATCAGCTGGTCTCCGGGAACCACCGGCTTGCGGAATTTTACATTATCGATCGAAAGGAAAAACGCGAGTTTTCCTTTATTATCTTCGGAGGCCAGCATCATCACCCCGCCCACCTGGGCCATCGCCTCCACAATAATCACCCCCGGCATTACCGGACGCCCGGGGAAATGCCCGCGGAAAAAGTAATCGTTAATCGTAACATTTTTTACGCCGATAGCGCGCTTCCCCTTTTCCAGGTAAATTACCCGGTCGACAAAAAGGAAAGGTTCCCGGTGCGGAATGATCTTCATGATCGCGTTGCTGTCCAGAACCCCGGAAGAACCGGCGGCCTGTGTTTTTAATTTCTGTTCGTGTATTTTTTCAGCGATCTTCAGGTTCAGCGCGTGCCCGCTCCTTAAAGCGATCACGTGCCCGCGGATGGGACATCCGGCCAGGTAAAGGTCACCGATCAAATCCAATATTTTATGCCTCACGAATTCATCCTTAAACCTTAAAACACTCTTAATCACCCCGGAGCTACCGACAACCAGGGTATTATCATAATTCGCCCCCCGGCCCAGCCCCCGGCTCTGCAGTTCGGAAACCTCGCTCTCCAGGCAGAAGGTGCGCGCGGGAGCGATCTCAGACTTAAAAGAATCCGTATCGACATTTAACTCCAAAAACTGCGCCGAAAGCAGCGGATGCTCGTAATTCAAGGTATAAGAAACTTTAAAATCCTTAGAGGGCAGCACCGTGATCGAAGAAACACCGTCTTCCACAAAAAGCGGCTCTTTAACCGCGTAAACGTATCTCTCCTGATCCTGCTGAAGGATCCCCGCTTTTTCCACCGCCTCGACAAATTTGGAAGCGCTTCCATCCATCCCCGGGAGTTCATTATTGTCGACTTCAATATCGAGATTATCGATCTTTAAACTGGAGAGGGCGGCCATGAGGTGCTCGATTGTCTGCACTTGCGCCTGGTCGTTGCCGAGAGTGGAGCGCCGGCTTAGCTGGGGAGACTCAAAAAGCGAACCGATCTCAGCCCTGATCCGGCAGGGAGAAGCAAGATCCGTGCGGATAAAATTAATCCCGGAATTAACCGGCGCGGGCTTGAATTTTAAATGCACCTTGTTGCCGGTATGTATCCCGATGCCTTCCAAAGAAACTTCTTTTGCGATCGTGTTCTGTTTTTCCATTATTTATCTTTCAGTTTTTCTTCCAATTCCTCAATTTTTTTCTTAAGTTCTTTAACCGTATTAAACAGCCTGGGCAGGCTCTGCAGGCTGGCATTAGCCCTCTGAGTGGTCATAAAAGGCCGCGCGGGGTATCCCGAGACCATAGTATTTTCCGGGACGGATTTGGCTACCCCCGACTTAGCGGTAACAATCGCGTTATTGCCTAAAGTAATATGCCCGACCAGCCCGGATTGACCTCCCAGAATAACATTATCCCCCAGCACGGTGCTTCCGGAGATGCCCGCCTGAGCGACAATCAAAGCATTCTTTCCGATAACCACATTATGTCCGATCTGCACCAGATTGTCGATCTTCGTGCCGCTGCCGATCACCGTCCGGTCGAAACGCGCCCGGTCGATAGTCACATTAGCCCCGATCTCCACGTCATCCTGAACCTCCACCGTCCCCACCTGCGGGATTTTATGGTGCAGGCCTTTGATCGTAGCGAAACCGAAACCGTCCGAACCGATCACCGTCCCGGAGTGTATAATCACCCGGTTGCCGATGGAAATCCTTTCGCGGATCGAAACATGCGGGTAAATAAGCGTGCCGCTGCCAACCTTGGTATGATGGCCGACATAACAGCCCGCGTAAATCACCGTATCGTCCCCGATCACCGCGTTATCCCCGATCACCGAATAAGCCCCCACCGCCACGTTTTTGCCGAGAGAGACATTCCTGCCGATAAAGGCGGTATAATCTATCCCGCTGGGATGCCCGATATCATCGGGGGTAAAAAGGGAAATGACCTTGGCGAAGGCCAGAGACGGATTATCGGTCAGGATCACCGGTTTATTGATACCCTGGGCCTCGGATGAAATAACCGCCGAGGCGCGGGTCTTGACCGCCAGCGCGTGGTACTTGGAATTAGCCAGGAAAGTAATATCCCCTTCGGAGGCCTCCTTGATCCCGGAAGCCCCGGTAATCATAATTTGTTCGTCGCCTACAACCTTCCCTTCGACAATACCGGCGATCTCTTTAAGCGTTTTCTGCATTCTTCAATCCGCCTTTTTTACTTTTTTCCGGCATTCAGGGCAGCGATAATCTTGTCGGTAATATCCATACTCTTGGTCTGATAAACCAGCACCCGGTCGTTAAAAACCATGGTGTATCCTTCTTTTTCGGCGTATTTCTTGACCGCGTCTTCAATGTCCTGAAGGATTTCTTTCATCTTCTCATCCTGCTCTTTACGCAAGGCAGCCTGTTTCTTGCGGTCGGATTCCTGGAAGCTCTTTACCTTAGATTGGAGTTCCGCCCCTTTGGACTCTCTTTCCTTGTCGTTTAAAAGGCTTAATTTATCCTGGAAAGCCTTGAGTTCCGCCACTTTTTTATCGCGTTCTTCGCTGTAAGATTTTTCTTTGTCGGTCAATACTTTATCGTAACCTTTGGTTTTGCTGTATTCGCTGAAAGTCCGGCTTAAATCAATATAAGCAAATTTCTCCGCAGCCATCGCGTTTCCCGCCAATAAAGCCAAACCGATAACCGCCCCGCATAAAACCACTCCGATCTTTTTCATCTTACTTCCTCCTTGCCCAGTAGGGCACACCCGCGCACCTTATTCTTCCAACGCAGGATATTGTTATTGATCTATCCCTGACTATTCCTCGTTCTTGGCCTGTGTCCTATATTCTAACTTCTACATTCTGATTTTAGAACCCGTGGCTGGCGCTAAAATGGAACCTGCCGCTCTTTTTACTGTCCTCGCCCGGCTCTTTATTCATCGGAATACCGTAATCCAGCATAATCGGCCCGATCGGGGTATTAATGCGCAGCCCTATACCAAAACCCCCTTTAAGCCCGCCGGTATTTTCCACGCCGTTGGCATCTTTAGAAGAAAAAATATCCCCTATCTTTTCCCAAACGTTACCGACATCATAAAATGCCGCGACTTTAAGAAAACTGAAAAGCGGATAAGTATACTCGATATTTCCTACTACCATTGAGGCGCCGCCGATAGGATCATGGGTATTACGGTCAACCGGACCGACCATCCTTTCCTCGTAACCTCTGATAGTGTAGGCGCCGCCGGCAAAAAATCTTTCATAAATCGGGATCTTTTCCGTATCGCCATACGGCTCAGCCAACCCCAAACGCCCCCGCACCTCCAGGACCGCCCCGCGCGGCATCGGGAAATAATGCGAAGCCCTGCCGAAGAATTTCACGAAATCCTTATCCCCGCCGAACGGCCCGCCCGCGAAATCCAAAGTCGCGGTCACGAGGTTCCCTTTGCGGGGGTTAAAAACATTATCGCGCGAATCATAGGTCAGGCTGGGAGAAACCGTGCTGATAAAATTAGTCCCTACCTCGTCCAGAAGATCCTGCGAGGCGTCCGCCTCCGGGTCGCTGATCTTGACCTGGTCCAGGCGGTAAGTTAACTGCCCTTTTAAGTATTCGGAAAGGTCCGTGCCGATACGCAAGTCTCCTCCGGTCACCTCTTCATCGTAACCGTATCCGGTATCGGTATCGCGTTCGTGCGTGCGGTGATAAAGGTCGAACCCGAAAGATATCGGATAATCGAAAAGCCAGGGCTCGGTAAAGCTTATCTCGAGGCCGTTAGTATAACTTCCGGTGGAAGCGCGCACTTTGAAATCCTGTCCGGCGCCGGTAAAATACGGCCAGTTCTTCCAATCGAAATTCTTCTGCTCCACCTCCACGAAACCCACAAATTCATCTACCGTGCTGTATCCTCCGCCGAAGCTGAAAGATCCGGTCTTGCTCTCTTTGACATCCACCAGTAAATCTTTTTTGTCCGGCTGGGAGGTATCCTCGGTGCCGTAGCTCACTTCTTCGAAATACCCCAGGTTTGTCAGCCTTTCCTTGCTGCGCCGGAGCTTCTCCCCGTCAAACCTGTCCCCGGGATGAATGCGCATCTCTCGCCGGATAACCAAATCTTTGGTTTTAATGTTCCCGCGGATCTTGATCTTGTCCACATAAACCACGTCATGCTCGGCGATATTATAAGTGATATTAACTCTGCCGGTGGAAGGATCGACCATCGTCGAATCCTGGACCTGCGCCGAGATGTAGCCCCGGTCGAAATAAAGGCCCTGGATGTTCGTAACATCTACTTTCATCGCCTCCTGGCTGAAAACCTTACCCGTAACGCAGGCCGAAAGGACTTTGAGGATATCTTTTTCGCTGATATCCTTATTGCCGCGCAAGAATACCGAACCTACCAGGTATTTCTTGCCTTCGGTGATCCGGATCACGATAATTAAAAAATAAGGCTGGGTCGGGTCGGGAAGGACCTCATAAGATACTTCGACATCGGCGAAACCCTCACGCTGGTAGAAAGATTTGATCCTCTCCAGGTCCTCCTTAAAAACCTCTTCTTTCAGGATCCCGGCATTAAAAAACCATGCGCGTTTGGTTTTTAAAAGCTTCAGGATGCGCGCGCTGGTAAAGCTTTTATTGCCTTCGATCACAATATTCTTAATGCGCACCTTTTTGCCTTCCACCACGGTAAAAGCGACATTCACTTTATTGGGCTGCGTCCCGGCATCTACCTTAAAAGAGATCTCCGCCTGGCTGTAACCCATTTTTTCATACATCTTTTTCAGGGTCCGCACGTCTTCGGAAAGGCTGGGATAATCCAAATACTGCGTCTCCCGGGATTTCAACTGCTGCTTAAGCTTCTCCTCTTTCAGGGTAATATGCTTGATCCCCGAGAAGCTGATTTTTTCG
Organism: Candidatus Omnitrophota bacterium; assembly: GCA_028711825.1. Classification (GTDB taxonomy): domain Bacteria; phylum Omnitrophota; class Gorgyraeia; order Gygaellales; family Profunditerraquicolaceae; genus UBA6249. The sequence continues at coordinate 6,669 of JAQTRM010000023.1, forward strand.
ATAAGCGGCCTTTCCACCACGCTCACCAAGACCTTGACTCCGCCTTTATAGTCAACGGTATCGATCTTGATATCGCTGAAAAACCCCAAAAGGTAAAGCCTCTTTAAATCGTCGCTGGCAATATTCTCCTGATAGGGGCTGCCGATGCGGGTCTTCATCTTGGAAATAATAACGTTGGAGCTGATGGATTTATTGCCGGTGATGTCGATGGCGGTAACGTTTTTCAATTCGGCAGGCGCTCCGGAAGTCATCTTTTCGGTTCCCGAAGACGGGAGATCCGCCGCGGACGGCTCCGTGATACTGGAGGCATCGGATGCCGTTGCAGTATCCGCGGGCGCCTGAGAAGGATCTTCAGTGCCGGAGGCCGGAGAAGAAACAGAGGTATCCCCGGATTTTTGCGCCTGGTCCCCGGAGATGCTGTTCTCCGCAAAAACCGGGCTATTCAGGCTCAAAAAGAATAAAAAAGTTAACGATATAAATATGAATTTACGCATTTTAACTATTATATAGGATTAGAATGTCTAAAGCAAACAAATATAAATATCCGCACTGTGCCGGAGGGATTACTCAATCCGGGAAAGGTTATCGAATCTGGTATATTCCTTGATAAAAGCCAGCTTCAGCGAACCCACCGGGCCGTTACGCTGCTTGGCAATGATCGCCTCCGCCACCCCCTGGTTATCCGGGGAGGGATTATAATACTCTTCCCTTAAAATAAGAACTACCACATCGGCATCCTGTTCGATCGCCCCGGATTCCCTTAAATCCGAAAGCTGCGGGCGGTGGTCAGTGCGCGATTCCACCGCGCGGGACAACTGGCTGATGGCGATCACCGGCACGCTCAACTCCCTGGCCAAGGCCTTAAGCGATCGTGAAATCTCGGAGATCTCCTGCTGGCGGCTTTCGGTGCTGCTGGCCGAACCCCGCATCAGCTGCATATAGTCCAGGATAATCAATTTTATATCATGATGGGATTTCAGGCGCCGCGCGCGGGCGCGCAGTTCCATTACCGAAATCGCCGGGGTATCATCGATAAAGATCGGGGAGTCCGAAAGCTTCCCCGCCGCCGCGGTAAGCCGCGGCCAGTCGCTGGTGGCAAGATACCCCGTCCTCACCTTATGCGCATCCACCCGCGCGTGGGAACAAAGCATCCTCTGCACCAGCTGTTCCTTGGACATCTCAAGGCTGAAAATCGCGGTAGGGACTTTCTCCACCACCCCCGCGTATTCGGCGATCCCCAGGGCAAACGCGCTTTTTCCCATTGAAGGCCTTCCGGCGACAATCACAAGATCCGAAGGCTGGAGCCCCGCGGTCTTTAAGTCGAAATCAATATACCCGGTGGGAATACCGGTAACATGCGCTTTGTTCTGATAAAGACGATCGATTGTTTCGATACTGTCCTTGACGATCTCCTTAAGATGCTGGTAGGTGCCCTGGTTCTTGCGGTCGCTGACTTCAAAAATCAGTTTTTCGGCGGTATCCACCACATCGGCGATATTGCCGTCGCTCTCATGGCAGACACTGATGATCTTGGTGGAATTGTTGATAAGGCTTCTGAGGATATATTTTTCGCTGACGATACCGGCGTAGTAATTGATATTGGCCGCGGTCGGAACGGCATTGGCCAGGGAGGTAAGGTAGCTTGCGCCGCCGATCTCATCCAGGGTGCCGGCATTTTTCAAAAGGTCGGTGAGCGTAATGAGGTCCACCGCCTTATTGGCGTTATAAAGTTCAATGATCGCCTGGAATATCTTGCGGTGGGAATCTTTATAAAAACAGGAGGCATCCAGTTTCTCGGCGGAAACCGACACTGCCTCCTCATCTAAAAGCATCGAACCTAATACCGCCATCTCCGCGTCGAGATTCTGCGGGGGAATTTTTTCCAACATCGAATCTTTGGCCATTTTCAGCTATCAGCTTTCAGCCGTCAGCTATCAGCTTGATTCCTGAGGCTTGAGGCTTTGCGGCTTTATTGTTTACTTTTTAACTACCCAAACTTTAATCTTAGCGGTAACCTCCGGATGCAGCCTGACCGGAATTTCATAAATACCCAGGTTCTTTATCGGCTCATCCAGCACCACCGCGCTTTTGTCGACCGCAAATCCTTCCCCTTTAAGCGCCTCGGAGATATCATGGGCATGGATCCCGCCGTAAAGCTTTTCTTCGCCCTGGGTCAACGCCGGGATAGTAAGCGAAAAATTATCCAGGCGCTGCCTCACCACCTCCGCCTCCGCCTTGATCTTGGCAAGCTGCGCGGAACGGATCTTCTCCTCCTCCGCCAGCTTCTTCAAGCTTGCTGCGGTAGCCGGTTTGGCAAGGTTATGCGGAAAAAGAAAATTCCTGGCATATCCTTCCTTAACCTTAACCACCGTATTGGCGCGGCCGATCTTATCCACGTCTTTAATCAGGATAACGTCCATCTCGGCCTAGCGGGTATAAGGAAGCAGGGAAAGGAAACGGGCCTTATTGATCAAATCCTTAATCATCCTCTGATGCTTGGCGCAATTTCCCGAAAAACGGCTGGAGTTAATCTTGCCTCTTTCGGTAATAAAAACTTCCAGTCTCTTGATATCTTTGTAATCGATACTTCCCGTTTTATCCGCGCAGAACCGGCAGAATCTCTTTCTCGCCGGAACCAGGGAATTCCTCTTTTTCTTAACAATCTTTTTGTCTTTTCCGAATCCTTTGCTCTTAACCTTCATTGTATTTCATCCTCGCTTTCTGCTAACCATGTTGATTCGCTGCTAGGCTCCTCAGGCATCCCTTCCGGCTGCTGCTGACCTGCGGAGGCCATCGGCGCTCTTGCCTGCGCGCCTCCGGGCGCCCCCATAAACTGCACCCGCTCCGCCCGGACTTCGATCACCGAACGCTTTGCCCCGGCATTATCCTCCCAGGTGCGCGACTGCAGCCTGCCCTCGATAAACACGCCGCTGCCCTTATGTAAATATTGATTACAGGTTTCGGCCTGTTTGTTCCAAACCACCGCGGTGATAAAACACACTTCTTCTTTCAACTCCTGATCCTTGGAACGGTATTTCCGGTTCACCGCCAGGCGCAGATTAACCACCGCCATCCCGGAAGGGGTATAACGCAACTCGGGATCCTTGGTAAGATTTCCCATCAATAATACTTTATTGTAACTGGCCATATTCGCTCTTTCTACCCGCGCCAGGCGCGGGATTCTGCCGGACTTAGCCCGGTTTTAGGCATCCATCCGCGTAAATAAAACGCGCAGGATATTTTCATTAATCCGGTAGATGGAACGCACCTCCTTGATTGTGGATGCCGGCGCGCTGAAGGCTACCAGATAATAAACGCCTTCCATAAATTTTTTTATCGGAAAATATAATTTACGTTTCTCCGCCCAGATACCCGCCTGCGTAATCTGGCCGTTGTTTTTGACAATCGCTTCTTCGATCTGCTTAAAAAGATTTTTCTTTTCTTCGTCTGACAGATCGGGTTTGATAATCACCATCGCTTCATATTTGTTCATCCTACACCTTCCTTTTTTTTAATAAGTCGGACTTCTTGTTAAATTTGTTCATCGCCTGCGGCAGGCCTTCTTCAGCCCAACAGAGGCAGCAATTTACCGCCTCCTCCTGCGCCATTTTTGCGGCTTCTTTCTCCCGGCGGGAAAAACCCGAAAGGACATACTCCGCGGGGTCCATCCCCGTTGGGGGACGCCCGATTCCGATACGCAGGCGGCAAAAACCCCCTCCCCCCAAATGCTCAATAATCGATTGTAAACCGCGCTGCCCTCCGCTGGAACCTTGCGCGCGGATCTTAATCCTCCCCAGGTCCAGATCCAGATCGTCGCAGACCACCAGCAGATCTTCCGGACGGATCTTGAATTTTTTCACCAGCGCCTTGACCGCTACGCCGCTTAAATTCATGTAGGTCTGCGGCAAAGCAAGTATCAGGCGGCTTCCGGGCAGGCCGGACTCGGCCACCAGCGAAGAAAGAGAACGTTCGCGGCGAAAACCGGTTTTCAGAAAAACGGCCAGGGATTTCAAGACCGTAAAGCCTACATTATGCCGGCTTCCGCTATAAAGCAGGCCGGGATTCCCCAGGCCCACGATCAATTTTTCCCCTTTTGAGATCATTCATTCAACCGCCGGAAAATCCGCCCGCGGTGTTTTATTATTTAGCCTTATCTTTGGCTTCGGGAGAAGGAGCGCCCTCTCCGGGAACTTCCTTCTTTTCTTTGATTACCTCGGGTTCAGCCGCCGCCTCGCCTTCTTCGCCCTCTGCGGGAGCCTCCTCTTTCATCGGGGCAACCACATGCAAGACAACCGTCTCCGGCTCGTTTACCGGCACGACTTTATCCGGGAAAGCGATATCCTTGATATGCACGGCATCGCCGATCTTCAAGGCGGCAATATCCACCGTAATCTCCTGGGGAATATTTGTCGGAAGGCATTCCACTTCGATCTCCCACATCAAATACTCCAGTGAACCGCCGTCCTGTTTGACTCCGACCGCCTCGCCTTTAACCTGAACCGGGACATTAACCTTGATCGATTCGGTCAAAGAGATCTCACTAAAATCCACATGGATAATATCCTCGCTCACCGGGTCATACTGAATTTCCTTGACCAGGCACGGTTTCACCGTGGTTTTATCGCCGCTCTTGATCTTTAAATTGATAATTACATTCTCCAGATGGTGCTGATGCACCAGTTTCAGGAGGGCGCCGCGGGAAACTGTAACCGATGACGCCTCTTGCCCGTGAAAATAAACCACCGCGGGCAGGAATCCGGTTTCCCTTAAATCCTTGGCTTTAGCCCTGCCCCTACCTTCTCTTATCTCCGCTTCCAGAATGATCTCTTCCATCTTTACCTTTCTCTCCTAGTCGAACAGGCAGCTGACTGACTCTTCATTGTGTATTCTCTTAATCGCCTCGGCCAAAAGACCGGCCACCGAAAGCACCTGAATTTTAGGATGCTTCTTATCTTCGGCTAAAGGCACTGTATCGGTAATAAGCAATTTTTCAAGGCCCTTGCACGCATCGATCCGCTCGATCGCCGGTCCGGAAAGTATACCGTGGGTAATCGCCGCATAAATCGTCCGGGCCCTGGCTTTTTTCAACGCCTCTACCGCCTCGATAAGCGAACTGCCGGTGGCGACCATGTCGTCGACGATAATCACATTCTTGTTCTCCACCTCTCCCATGATATGCATCGCTTCGGCCTTCTCCGGGGAAATCCGGCGCTTGTCGATAATCGCCAGGCCCGCGGAAACCCGCTTGGCGTACGCCCTGGCCATTTTAATGCTTCCCACGTCGGGAGAAACCGCGACCAGATCATTAATTTTCATCCCGGAAAAATAATCCACGAATACCCCTACCGAAAAAAGATGGTCCACCGGGATATCAAAGAACCCCTGGATCTGGCCGGCGTGCAAGTCCATCGTCAGGACCCGGCTGGCCCCCGCAACCGTCAAAAGATTCGCAACCAGTTTAGCGGTAATCGGAACGCGCGGCTGGTCTTTACGGTCCTGGCGGGCGTAACCGAAGTAAGGGATAACCGCGGTAATCCGGTGAGCGGAAGCGCGGCGCAAGGCATCGATCATGATCAATAATTCCATAAGGTTATCGTTGGAAGGAGGGCATGTCGGCTGCACGATAAAAACATCCTTGCCGCGCACGTTCTCGTTAATCTTAACCCGGATCTCCCCCTCGCTGAACCTTCCGACCAGGGCATCCTGCAGTTTGACCTTTAAAGAATGGCAGATACTTTGCGCCAAGACTTTATTCGAGTTACCGCTGAAAATAGCCAATTTATCCACTTTAAGCCTCTTTCTCTGTTTTAATTTATCAAGTTCAAGACTTTTCCTGCTTTTTTCTTAAAACCTTGGCGGGAACACCCGCTACCACGGCCTGTGCCGGCACGTCCCGAAGGACTACCGAACCCGCGCCGGTAGACGCGGACTTCCCGATCCTGACCGGAGCGACGATAATGGTATCCGAACCCACTTTTACCCTGTCGCCGATTACTGTCTGATGTTTATCTTTGCCGTCAAAATTGGCGGTAACCGTACCGGCGCCGATATTAACATCCGCGCCTACCCGGCTGTCACCCAAAAAAGAAAAATGTTTGACGAATGTCCGGGCGCCGACCCGGGAACGGGAAATTTCGATAAAATTACCGGCGGTGACATCATCTCCCAGCCTTGCGCCTTCCCGCAGGTGCGCGAAAGGCCCCACAGAACAATGTTTTCCAATTTTAACATCCCTTTCAATTACTGTAAAGGGATAAATCACGGTGTCTTGCCCGATGCGGGTATCGAAACTGATAAAGGTCGAAGCCGGGTCGACAATCGTAACACCCTCTTTCATAAATTTATCATTGATTGTTTTCCTTATTACGGAATTAGCTTCCGCAAGCTCCGCACGGGTATTAATCCCCATCGCCTCCTGAGGATCTTTAAGCGCCATACCATCAACCAGATATCCTTTTCGGGCAAAAATCCCGATGATGTCGGTCAGGTAATATTCTTTTTTCAGGTTATTCGGGCGGATCAGCTTCAGGTTGTCCGCGAGCCGGGCGGCTTCAAAAGCCATAATCCCGGTGTTGATCTCTTTGATATCTTTCTGCACCTCGTTGGCATCTTTTTCTTCAACGATCCCGCAGATCGCGGAATATTTATCGCGCAGGATCCGGCCGTAACCGGCGGGATCCTTCAGGCGGGCGGTCAATAAGGTAGCATCCGCCCCCCGGTCGAGGTGATAATCCAGGAATTTCTTAAGTGTCTCTTTTTTTAAAAGGGGGTTATCCCCGTAGAGGATCAGCACGGTGCCGCGGAAACCTTTTAAAACGCTTAAGCCCGCACCTACCGCATCCGCGGTCCCGATAAGCTTCTTCTGAATAACGATCTTTACCCCGGACGGCACCGCTTTGCGCACCAGATCCTGTTTATACCCCAGGACCGCCACTGTGCGCGAAGGTTTAAGTCCGGCGGTAAGATCCAAAACATACCCCAGCACCGGCCTGCCGCAGAGGCAGTGCAAAACCTTAGGCAGCTCGGATTTCATGCGCGTGCTTTTCCCCGCCGCCAGGATTATTACCGCAATATCTTTTTTTATTT
>JAQTRM010000023.1:13854-18983 GCA_028711825.1 Candidatus Omnitrophota bacterium
CTGGGATGTATGGATTCGAACCATAATAGCCAGACCCAAATTCTGGAGTCCTACCATTGGACGACATCCCAAAATCAATCCTTCGACTGCCCGCCCTAAAAACCAGGATTCACTCAGAATTGATGCTGAGCCCTTTTCTTGCCCCGCCATATAAGGACGGGGTTCGAATCAGCCAAAGCATCATTCCAGAGCAGGTTCGGGACGCTCCTTGGTTCTTTCCCGGCCGTAAACCTCAAGAATCTTTTTCTGCAGGTATTCCCTGAAAGACTGTGTTATCGGATGAGCAATATCCCGGTGGCCGGTCTGGCTTCCGGATAGTTCCTCCGCGCGCTGCAGGTTAACTTCAAAAGGCAGGGGAGCGGCGCACTGACAGCAATACTTACTGCGCAATTCATTCTTAAAGGCGCACTTAGGACAAGCGTGCTTCAATTTACGGGAAGGCATCGCGATAAACAAACCGGCACCCCCCTCTATCACCTTAATGTCCCGGACTACAAAAACATTATCGAAAGTAACCGTAGCGTAAGCTTTAAGCTTTTTATCCTGGGAATCTTTTAAAACTACCCTGACCTCTGTTATCTCCACGCCCGCCCCCCTTCCCTGGCAAAAAACAAGGCCGCCGGATATCCCGGGGCCGTTCTTGCGGTCACTTCCTTTCCTTTTAACCACCCAAACTTCAACGCCGGGAGGAAGGAAAAATCAAACTGCCGGAACCGCAAAAATCTGCCAAGATTTATACTTTTTATGCAATTTGCTCTTCAGATTTCGAGCCTGCCTGCATGAATCACAGATTGCAAATACCGCTGGGCCGCTTCCCGACATCATAACTTTATCTAACCCCATGCCGGAAAGGACGTTTTTAACCTGAACTACCTCCGGATAAAGATGCCCGGTGATAATTTCCAGACTGTTGAAAAGTAAACGTGGATTCACCGCTTTACCTTTATTAGGCAACCGCGAAATTAACATTTTAACATTATGCGCAGGCCTTGTCAACCACGGATCTTGCTTTATTGCGGAGATTTTAGAGATTTTTTCCCTCCCTCCGGAAGGGCTTTTTCCTGCGGCAAAACCTCCGGAGGCGCGAAAAAAGTCAAGCTCACGGTAAATCCGGGGCGTAGAAACTTTGAATCCGGGGTAAACCAGGATAAACCAAAGTTTAATGTTACCAAGCCTCTGCAAAGGTTCAATCCTGTCTCCCTTTCCCTTGCCAAGGGCGAACTTCGCCTGGTAAATAAAAAAAGGGACGTCGCTTCCCAGTTTCGCCCCCAATTCCGCAAGTTTTTGAGTGCTTAAACCCAATTGCCAAGCCTTATTCAGCGCCAGGAGTACCCCCGCAGCATCCGAAGAACCACCCCCCAGGCCCGCCCCGATCGGGATACGCTTGTTTAACCTGATTTCTATTCCCCGATCCGGGCAAAAATTTTTTTTCAAAAGCTCGGCAGCGCGGTAACAAAGGTTTGTCTTGCCGGCGGAAAGGTCGCGGCGGTCGCACTTCACCTTGATCCTGCCGTCGCGCCTTTCTTTAAAAAACAAGGTATCGGCCAATCCGATACGCACAAAAAGGGTGTTTAAATTGTGGAAATTATCTTTGCGTTTTTTGAGGACCTGCAGGTAGAGATTCAGCTTGGCGAAGGATTTAAAGGAACACGGCAAAAAAGAACGCTTCATAACGTGACTTTATTTTTGGGCGATATGCGCCAAAACCGCCTTTTCGATATCGGGACCGGTTAAATGATATTCCTTCATCAGTTCTTCCGGTTCACCGGACTGTCCGAAACGGCTATGGACCCCGACGCGGATGACCTTAACCGGGAAATTTTCGGCCACTACCTCATCAATGCTGGAGGCCAGGCCGCCGAAAACGCTGTGCTCTTCACAAGCGATAATAAGACGTGTTTCTTGGGCCGCTTTAAGAATAATCTCCTTGTCCAGCGGACGAATAGTATGCATATTTATCAGGCGCGCCCTGATTCCCCTGGCAGCCAGGCTTTTCACCGCCCAAAGGGCCTGTTCGACCATTAACCCACAGGCGACGATCGCCGCGTCATCACCCGGGCAAAGAAGCTGCGCTTTCCCAAATTCAAATTTTTCCTTATTCTCGATAGTGGGAACTTTGGACCTGCCCATACGGATATAAAAAGGCCCCGGGATCCCGGCGGCGGCCATTATCGCCTCTTCCGTCTGCGGGGCATCGGCAGGCACGATAATATTCATATTCGGCAGTACCCGCATAAGAGCAATATCTTCCAGCGCCTGATGGCTTGCGCCGTCAGGACCGACAGTAACCCCGGCATGGGTAGCGACAATCTTAACGTTAAAATTGTTGTAACTTATGGAAACCCTTACCTGATCCCAGGCGCGCCCGGAGGCAAAAACCGCAAACGTCGACAGGAATACTTTCTTGCCGCAACTGGCCAGGCCTGCGGCGGCGGCGATCATATTCTGCTCGGCGACCCCGAAATTAAAAAACCTTTCCGGAAACTGTTTGGCAAAAAGATTCGTCCGGGTGGAACTGGAAAGATCGGCATCCAGGACCACAACGTTGTTGTCCGAAGAACCCAGCTTGACCAGTGCCTGGCCGTAAGCATCGCGCTGATATAATTGTTCCGCCATTATGCTAATTCCTTTAGCGCTTTCTGCGCCTCTTCCGGGGTGGGGGCGCGGCCGTGGAAACCGATCACGCCTTCCATAAAGGAAACCCCTTTCCCTTTTACGGTACGGGCGATAATTATCGTCGGCTTGCCTTTAATTGTTTGGGCTTCCCGGTAAGCCGCAAGGATTGCGCCCATATCATGGCCGTTAATCTCGATAACATGCCAGCCGAAAGACTGCCATTTTGCGGCCAAAGGCTCAACCCCCATAACATCCTCGCACCTGCCGTCGATCTGGCAGCCGTTGGCGTCCAGGATCGCGCAGATGTTATCGCAGGAAAAATGAGCGCAGGCCATTGCCGCTTCCCAGACACTGCCTTCCTGAAGTTCCCCGTCGCCCAATAAAACATAAACCCGGTAATCCTTCTTATCCACCCGGGAAGCCAAACTCATCCCCAGGCCGATCGAAAGCCCCTGGCCGAGAGAACCGGATGCGGATTCCACCCCCGGGGTCTTGCGGTCCGGATGCCCCTGAAGGATCGAACCGAATTTCCGTAAAGTAAACAATTTTTCTTCCGGAAAATATCCGGTGCGGGATAACACCGCATACCAGAGGGGACAGCAGTGCCCCTTTGACATATGGAAACGGTCGCGTTCCGGCCAATTCGGATCGGCGGGATTAAAACGTAAAATATTGAAATAAAGCGCGGTAACCAGGTCGGCGGAGGACAAGCTCCCGCCGGGATGCCCGGATCCGGCTTCTGCCAGCATCCGAATAATCAAACGGCGGATCTGACGGGCCTCGGAGTTTAGTTCTTCAATCGATAACTGCTTATTTTCCATTGCGGGGAAGACGGGACAGATTCGCTTTCAGATTATTCTGGTGCGGATCTAATTCCAGGGATTTCTCCCAATTTGATCTAGCGTCTTTTAAGTTCCTTAATTTTAAACAAGTATCTCCCAAGTGACTGTAAATTTCCGGGTCGGCTAAAATAGAAGCGGCCTGCTGAAGATAAATAAGGGCTTTTTTGTAATCTTTCTTCTTGTAATAAAACCATCCCAGGCTGTCCAGATAAGCGCCGTTTTTAGGTTCAAAAACCAGGGCCCGGCGTATCATTTTTCCCGCTTGGTTGATATTCCTATTTTGCTCCAGATAAAAATACCCGAGAAAATTCAAGGCATCCGCGTAATCCGGGTCGAGACGAATGGCCTCTTTCAATTCTTTTTCCAGAAAACGGTAATCTTTTAATTTATAATAAGCCCGCGCCAGAAAAAAATGTGCCTGGGGATTCCGGGGCCCCTTTTTTACCGCCAGCTGAAAAATGTCCTTTGCCTGAACCAACTTGCCCTGCTTCAGGTAAAGCCCGCCCAAACTCTTATAAACCTCAATATCTTCGGGCTCCGTATCTTTGATTCTTTCGAGAACCTGAAGCGGTTCTTTAATGTCAACCTCGGAATTATCCACTCCGGCATAAATCAACGACAATAAAGCGTGAGCCCTCCCCATCTCAGGATCGGATCCGGCCGCTTTCCTTAATTCTTCCGCCGCCAGCAGATATTTTTCCTGACGGATAAAAATAGAGGCCAGACCAAGGCTGAGCACCGCGTTCCGGGGGTCGGCATCCTGGGCCAGGCGGTATTCATTAACCGCTCCCTCAAGATCCCCCAGAGAATCATAATAACTGCCGATAATATAATGCCCGAGGCTCCAAGGGTTACCTTCGTATTTCTCCTGGGCTTCCGCCGAAAGAACCGGTGCCAAGCAAAGAAGAACCGTCGCATAGAAACCTGTCAATCTTAAGGCTATGCTCATTTTAGACCCCCCCAGAAAGACCCGCGGATTTACGGCTGTAAAAAAATTAACCTTTACCGCCCCAAGCTCTTTTCTTCAGGTGACGCAGACGACGCCGTAATTTTTTACGCTTATGGGTCTTGATTTTCTGTTTTTTTCTTTTCTTCCCGCAAGGCATGTTAATTTCCCCCTATTACTCTTATTTTAAATCTAGCGCAGCTTTAGGCCGTAAGCTGTAAGTTTTAAGCTTAAAACTTACAGCTTATAACTTACCGCTTAATAAATAACCTTGTTCAAAGGATATTCAATAATTCCCTCGGCACCTTTGGCTTTCAACGCCGGGATCAATACCCTTACAATTTTCTCGTCGATAATCGTTTCGATGGCAAACCATCCGTCGTCGCTTAACCCGGAAATGGTCGGCCTTTTTAAAGCCGGAAGCTGGGAAATTACACCTTTAAGGTTTTCCTTCTTCACGTTCATCTTCAGCCCCACCTTGCCTTCGGCGGTAATCGCGCCGTTAAGAAGCAAGGCGATCTGTTCCATCTTGGCCCTTTTCCAGCTGTCTTTATATGAAGCTTTATTCGCGATAAACTGAGTAGTGGATTCACAAAGTGTGGCAATCTCGACAAGTTTATTGGCGCGCAGCGAACTGCCGGTTTCGGTAAGCTCCACGATCGCGTCCACCAGGCCGCCGGAGACCTTAACTTCCGTCGCCCCCCAGCTGAATTCCACCTCGACTT
>JAQTRM010000082.1:0-2073 GCA_028711825.1 Candidatus Omnitrophota bacterium
GAGGATATCTTAATGGAAGTTAATTATTCATTTAAAAAACAGCAGAGAGAATTAGCGCAGAAAAAGAAAAAAGAAGCAAAGCTGCAAAGCAAGCTGGCTAAGAAAAACGCGCAGGCCGGCATAGACCAGAAGGAGCCTTCGGCAAGTTAAAAGGTTGGTAATGATTTCAGGAATATCCCTCCGGTAAACAAGAAGAACTTTTCCTCAGAAATTTAATCTGTCTTATTAATTCTTTATCACAACAAAAGGTTGTTAGAAAATGGCTTTAATCAGTCTGCAGGAAGTTAGTCTGAACTTTAGCGGCCCGCTTATTTTCGATTGTTTAAATTTGCAGCTGGAGCCCGGTGAGCGTATCGCTTTACTGGGCCGTAATGGCGCGGGTAAAACCACCTTAATGAAGGTAATGAGCGGCCGGCAGCAGGTTGATACCGGTAATGTTATTGTGCAAAAAGGAATCCAGGTCGCTTATCTGCCGCAGGAAGTGCCCGTCGATATTACGGGGAGCGTTTTTGAAATTGTCCTCTCGGGGCTGGGGGCCCGCGGCGAACTATTAAGTCAGCATCATCATATAACTCATCGCCTGCAAACGGAGGCTACCCCGCAATTATTAAAGCAGCTTGATCTGCTGCAGGATAAGCTTGACCATACTGATAGCTGGGATGTAAATAATCAGGTCGAAGAAGTTATCACGAAAATGAAACTTGACCCGGATAGTGATTTTGCTCTTTTATCCGGAGGGCAAAAACGCAGGGCGCTTCTGGCTAGGGCGCTGGTACTTCGGCCTGAAGTTTTACTGCTGGATGAACCGACAAATCATTTAGATATCGACTCAATGCTCTGGCTGGAAGGGTTTTTGCTTAATTACCCCGGGAATGTTTTTTTTGTTACCCATGACAGGATGTTTATGACCCGGGTCGCCACAAGGATCCTTGAACTTGACCGCGGCAAAATTTATAGCTGGTCATGCGACTATAAGACATTTCTTGAACGTAAACAAGCAGCGCTTGATATCGAGGAGGCGCGCTGGGATCATTTTGATAAAAAGTTAGCGGAAGAAGAGATTTGGATCCGCAAGGGTGTCAAGGCCCGCAGGTGCCGTAACGAAGGCCGTGTTAAGGCCCTGGAGCGTTTAAGAGAAGAAAAGAAAACCGAACGTAAGGCGATCGGAGAGATTCGTGTGCGGGCGCAGAAAGTTGACCCTTCAGGGCATCGGGTTGCTAAAATTTCGCAACTTCGTTTCGGGTACGGGGAAAAATGCCTGGTTAGAGATTTTACCGCTCAAATAATGCGTGGTGATAAAATCGGCGTGATTGGCCCTAATGGCAGCGGGAAGACGACATTATTGCGCCTTTTGTTAGGAGAACTTGAGCCTCAAGGAGGGAAAGTAGCCCTGGGGACGAATCTTCAGATTGCTTATTACGATCAGCTGCGTGAACAATTGGATGAAGAGGCGACTGTTGCCGAAAACATTAATGGAGAGTCCGATACCATCATGATCAACGGTAAACCCAGGCACATCATCGGTTATTTGCAGGATTTTCTTTTTACTCCCGATCGGGCACGCACCTCGGTCAAGGTCCTCTCGGGCGGGGAACGTAATCGCCTTATTCTTGCGCGGCTTTTTTCTAAGCCCTCAAATGTTTTGGTGATGGATGAACCTACCAATGACCTGGATATCGAGACCCTTGAACTCCTGGAAGAATTATTGCTTGAGTATCCAGGCACTCTTCTTTTGGTCAGCCATGACCGGGCTTTTCTCAATAATGTGGTAACCTCGACATTGGCTCTTGAAGGTGATGGCCTGATCAATGAGTATATCGGTGGTTATGATGATTGGTTAAGACAGAGAAAGCCGGCGGTATCGGCGTCTATAGAAACAAAACCGGCAAAAGAAACCGTGCGGCGCGAAAAACCTGTAGTTGCGCGAAAGCTTAATTCCAAAGAGCAGCGTGAGCTTGATAATATTCCCTCGCTAGTGGAAAAAATAGAAGCTGAACAGAAACAGATATACACGCTCTTGGCGGATTTTAATTTTTACCAGAAAGATCCCGCGGAAATCGCAAAGACCGAGGC
>JAQTRM010000082.1:2173-4418 GCA_028711825.1 Candidatus Omnitrophota bacterium
CTGAATCATATGGTGTATGCTTTTCATATGCCGCTCTTTATGTGCGCCTCCGGATTTTTATTCGCTTTCTCAAGGGAGATTAAGTCTTTCGGAGATTACGGGAAATTATTAAGGGATAAAACAAGAAGGCTGCTTATTCCTTATTTTTCCATCTCTATTATAATTTTAGCGGTGAAGCTTATCGCCCAGCAGTTTATCAGGCTGGAAAATCCGGTAACCCCGGATTTTTTATGGTCTTTATTCTTCTGCCCCTGGCGGGGCAGCGCGACTTTCCTCTGGTTTATTTATATCCTTTTTATTATTTTCGCGGTTTTCCCGCTTCTAAAAAAATATATACGGAGCGCGGCCCTGTTATTTTCCCTTATTCTCGGATTATTCTTTATTAATTGTTCCATGTATTTTTCGCTGGGAGTTGTTTTTCGGTACCTCATTTATTTTTATCTGGGCGTTTTACTTTTTAAACATAAAAACAGGATTATTAAAAAAAGTGGATTATGGCTGCCCGGCCTGTTTTTCATCCTCCTGGTGATGCTTTTTTGGGCCGGGTCCGGATTCTCCGGTGATACAGCCGGCGTAATTTTACTAAAGAAAGTTTTTGAATTATCCATGGCTGTTTCCGGGATAATGTTGTGTGTTTTCATTTCCCTGAACATCGATGAGATGAGCCTGCCGGGGAGAATCTTTAAAATTCTCGGTATTTTTTCCGCCCCGATCTATCTTCTGCATACTATTTTAATGGCGCCGTTGAGATTCGCGCTCAATGATTTTATGCGGCTAAACGCGGTTACATTTACCATAACCGCGATTATCACGGTGGGCGCGGGTGTTTTATTGCCGATCCTTATTACGAGATATTTTATAGTCAGGTCAAAGAACATTTCTTTATTCCTGCTGGGGGTGGAGCCGCGGGTTTTTCAGATACCTGAGGCTGCCCGCCGTGCTAACGGTTAACTGCCGCGGTGATTTGGGCTTGAGATACGATGCGCGGGAATTTCCTTTTGTCCCGCCGGTAATCCGCGGGTAAATCTTTTTTTAAATCCAGAATATTCTTGATGTATCGGGGTATTGCGCTATAATCAGGCTGATAAATTTAATGAGTCCGTTTCCCTAAGATATGGGGGCGCGGCAATCTAACTTTTCCGGCGCAGCGGGAAAGTTTTTATGGGCTATTAAATTGATATGGTTAATAGCCCATTATTTTATAAGTGATTTTAGCGTTTTAGCAGGAGAGAGATGAGGAAAAAACGCCCGTTGACTTTATTTTTATTCTTTTTGATACTTTCCACGGATGCCCTGGAGACGGTGGCGCAGTTTTGTTTTAAGAAGACCGCGCTTGTCCAGCATTCGACAATTATTGCCAGCCTGCCCGACGCTTTACATTTTGTATTTGTATCCGCGGTTAATCCATTTTTGTGGTTTGCCTTGTTCGCCTTGGCTATATATTTTTGCCTCTGGATAACTATCCTTTCCAAGATCGATTTGAGCGTCGCGATGCCGGTGGCTAGTTTCAGTTATATCACTATCCCGCTTATTTCTATTATTTTTTTCGGGGAGAAGATCCCGGTCCTGCGTTGGATGGGGATCGGGTTTATTTTATTAGGGGTTATCCTGGTATCCTTAAGCAGCCATCGGCAGGGGGGAGAAGCTTAAATGGAAACCGGCATTCTCTTCATAGTAATCCTGATTGTCTGCACCGATATCTTCGATACGGTCAGCCAGCTTTCCATGAAAATAGCGATCAACCATCTGGATGCGCATGTTAACTCCTGGAAGAAGGCGATTGTTTTTCTTTTCAATCTTCTGCGGATGCCGCGCCTGTGGGTAAGTTGTATTTTTAGCGCCGCTTCGCTCGTCGTATGGTTATTTGTGCTCTCTAAGGCGGATTTGAGCCTGGCGTATTCAATCGACAGCCTGCGTTATGTGTTCATCACCTTCGCCTCCCTGATTTTCCTTAAGGAACATATTGGAGCTACGCGCTGGCTGGGTATCGCTTCGATTACTTTCGGGATCATCATGGTTACCCGGGGGTAAAAAATTAAAAAGTATCTTTAAGCGGTATTCCGGAACTGTAATATTCCCCGGCGGCGGGAGGGATTATAAAATATTGAATAAAAGGGGCGGCCTTGATTAAAAAACCGGGTTGCCCTTTTTTTGTTTGTCAGCGCTGAAGAGAAAATGATCAATATTGAAAAATTACAGAAGATAAAGCTGGAAGGTGAGCAGCGGCCGCTTTTTTAAGCGGCCT
>JAQTRM010000083.1 GCA_028711825.1 Candidatus Omnitrophota bacterium
GGGTAACAGTCTGGGAAAACGCCTCCAGCAGCGCCGCATATGAAGAATAAGAACATTAAAACCGCGGTGGTCCTTTTAAGCGGAGGGCTCGATTCGGCTACCGTTTTGTATCTGGCTAAGGCGCAGGGTTATTCCTGCCGGGCGCTGGTTTTTGATTACGGACAGAAGCACCGGCAGGAGATTTTTCGCGCGGTAAAGGTCGCCGGATCCGCCGGAGTTCCGCATACCGTTCTTAAGATTTCTTTGCCCTGGAAGGGGTCGGCGCTCCTGGATGATAAAATCAAGGTCCCGGAAAGAATTTCTTCCGGTATTCCGGTCACTTACGTGCCCGCGCGTAATATTATCTTTTTAAGTTTCGCCCTGTCGTTTGCGGAGGTGCTCAAGGCGCAGGCGATTTTTATCGGGGCGCACGCCCAGGATTATTCGGGTTACCCGGATTGCCGGCCGGAATTTTTCAAGGCCTTTGCCGGAATGGCCGCGGCGGGAACCGCTGCGGGGAAAAAGATCGCGATCAAGGTTCCGTTGCTGAATAAGGATAAATCCGAGATTATTTCTTTAGGGTATAAGCTCGGGGTGCCTTTTGGCCTGACCTGGTCCTGTTACCGCAACGGGAAGAAGCCTTGCGGTAAATGCGACAGCTGTTACTACCGGGCCAAGGGGTTCCATCAGGCCGGGATCGCCGACCCGTTATTTAAAAGCAGGGTTTTAAGGAGCGAAAGCAGATGAAAGCAAGGATTGCCGAAGTTTTTAACAGCGTGCAGGGGGAAGGGCTTTATCTCGGGGAGAAGCAGGTCTTCGTGCGTTTCTTCGAATGCAACCTGAGCTGCACCTATTGCGATACCAAGCTTGACCGTTTCACGGAATATGAGCCGCAGGAACTTTTCGAGGAGATCCGGCTTTACCAGGAGGAACAGTATCATTCGATCTCCTTTACCGGAGGAGAACCGCTTTTATACGCTGATTTTCTGAAAGAGACCCTTGATCTTACCTCTGCCTGCGGTTATAAACATTACCTGGAGACAAATGGAACCTTATTTTTCGAGCTTGAGCAGTTGATCGATAAGATCGATATCATCGCGATGGATTTGAAATTCCCCAGCTCCAGCGGCATGGGGAACCTCTGGCATATGCACCGGAAATTCTTAAAGATCGCCGCCCGCAAGGAGGTTTTTCTTAAAGCGATCATCTGCCAGGCAACTTATGAAGAAGACTTAAAAGAGGCGATGGCGATCATTAAAGAGGTCAGTCCGGGGAGCGTTTTAGTCCTGCAGCCCAATAGTTATGAAAACCAGGAAGTGTTAAAAAAGAAACTTTTTTCGTTTAAAGATATGGCCAACCGCCAGGGGGTAAGGACCTGTGTCATCCCCCAGATACATAAAGTAGTGGGGATACGATGAAAAATAAAACATCCGCTTATGAAGGTTTACAGGAAAATATCCGCAAACTTAAGACCCCGGAGATCGAGGTATGGGAGAATCAGTATGCCGATAAGGATTATACTATCAATCTTGATGTCCCGGAGTTTACCTGTATCTGCCCGAAAACCGGGCTGCCGGATTTCGCGGTGATCCGTATCGAATATTCTCCGGATAAGCTGTGCGTGGAATTGAAATCCTTCAAGCTTTACACTATCTTTTTCCGCGGGGTGGGAATCTTCCATGAGCATCTCATCAATAAGATCCTCGAGGATTTTGTAAGCGCGGTCAACCCGCGCCGTTTTAAGATCAGCGGAACATTCAACCCGCGCGGGGGGATTACCACTACCGTTACGGCGGAGTATAAAAAGAAGTGAGAGATCTGAAAGCAGGAAAAATAACCCAGGCTGTAGAGGAACTTGTAAGGCGGGCGAGTTTCATCCTGCGTAAGGATGTCCTCTTCGTCATGAAAAAGGCTTACCGCGCGGAGAAAAATATCCGTTCAAGAAATATCCTTAAGGCGATCCTGGATAACGCGGAATTCGCCCGCAAGGAAAACCTGGCGATTTGCCAGGATACCGGGATGCCGGTAATCTTCGCGTACCTGGGCCAGGACGTAAGGATCCGCGGGGATTTTAAAAAGGCGGTTAACAGGGGTATCGCCTCCGGATACAAGAAATATTCCCTGCGGAATTCTATAGTGCAAGACCCTCTTTTAAGAGGTAAGCCGGTATTTTCTCCCTGTATTATTCATACGGAGATTGTCCCGGGAAATAAATTGAAGTTAATCCTCCTGCCTAAGGGGTTCGGCTGCGAAAATAAGTCCCGGCTTAAGATGTTCAATCCCACCGCCGGGATCAATCAGATCAAGGAATTTATCGCCGGCGCCGTAAAAGACGCCGGGCCGGACGCCTGCCCGCCTTACGTGGTAGGGGTGGGTATCGGGGGTTCGGCGGATTATTCGGCGGTATTGGCGAAAGAAGCTTTGTTGCTGGATATTTCAAAAAGACCTTCCAAACTGGAAGGTCTTTTGTTGAAAATGATCAATAAAACCGGGATCGGCCCCATGGGGCTGGGAGGCAAGACTACCGCCCTGGCGGTAAAGGTCCTTACATCTCCTACGCATATCGCGGGGCTTCCGGTGAGTGTCAACATTAGCTGCCACGCCTTGCGCAGTGCCGAGGTCGTCCTATGAAAATAATAAATACTCCCTTATGCGCGGCGGAGATCGGGTCTTTAAAGGCGGGCGAAGAGGTTTTTCTAAACGGTATAATCTATACCGCGCGGGATCAGGCGCATAAGAGGATAGTAAATAGTCTAGGTAAAGGTAGAGGTAAAGGTAGAGAAATTCCTTTTAATTTAAAAGGGGCGGTGGTTTATTACTGCGGGCCGACGCAGACCCCCAAAGGGAGAATCATCGGCTCCTGCGGGCCGACTACCAGTTCGCGGATGGATGCTTTTACCGTCCCGCTTCTGCGCAAGGGCCTCAAAGGCATGATTGGAAAGGGCAGTCGTTCTCCGGAAGTAAGGGCGGCGATAAAAAAATACCGGGCGGTATATTTTGTAACTTACGCCGGGTGCGGGGCGTTATTAAGCCGGCATGTGAAAAGCGCCAGAAAAATAGCTTATCATGATTTGGGCCCGGAAGCGGTCATGGAATTAAAGGTTGAGAATTTCCCGCTGGTTGTCGCGATTGATTCTCTGGGGAATGATATCTATGAGAGAGGGTAACTAGGTAAAACATTTTAACGAAGCCTCCCGGAGTTTGTGTTATCATCCGGCTTGCGGAGGCATAGAAGGAGTTATTTATGGTCAGGATCGACGGGCGCGGGAATGATAAGATTCGCAGGGTTAATATCACCAGGAATTATATTAAATATCCCGAAGGTTCCTGTCTTATCGAGCTGGGTAATACCCGGGTAATCTGTACCGCGTCGGTGGATGAAATGGTGCCGCCTTTTTTGAGGAATTCCGGAACCGGATGGGTGACCGCCGAATACGGGATGCTTCCCCGTTCCTGCGGGACGCGTATTCCCCGCGGCAAGGACTCCGGCAGGACTTATGAGATCCAGCGCCTGATCGGCAGGTCGCTTAGGTCGGTCACCGATATGAAACAGATCGGCGAGCGGACGGTCTGGATCGACTGCGATGTGATCCAGGGTGACGGCGGCACGCGCACCGCCGCGATCACCGGCAGTTTTATCGCGCTGGTGGATGCTTTGCATAAACTTAAGAAGGACGGCAAGATCAAAAGCGTTCCCATCCATGATTATATCGCCGCCACCAGTGTAGGGATCTTGAATGATACGATGATCCTGGATTTATGCTATGAGGAGGACTCCAAGGCGCAGGTGGATATGAACGTGGTAATGACCGGATCGGGCGAGTTTATCGAGATCCAGGGAACGGCGGAGCGCAAACCTTTTTCCAAGGAAAAAATGGATACGATGCTGGAGCTGGCAAAAAAAGGGATGGATGAGCTTTTTGCCGTCCAGAGGAAACTGGTAGGGGATATCATATTGTAATGGAACGGCTGGTAGTAGCGACGAAGAATAAGAAAAAACTAAGGGAAATAAAAGATATCCTTAAGGGGATCAAAGTGGAATTGGTTTCCCTGGACGCCTATAAAAATGTCCCCGCGGTAATAGAAAACGGTAAAAGCTTCAAGGAAAACGCGGTTAAAAAAGCGGTTAAGCTGGCGCGTTTTACCGGCTCTTTCTGTCTGGGTGAGGATTCGGGTTTGTGTGTTGATGCTTTGGGCGGCGCCCCGGGGATATACTCGGCGCGTTTCTCCGGGCGCGACAAGAATGACGAGAAAAATAACCGCAAGCTTTTAAGGCTTTTAAAAGATGTGCCGGAGGCAAAAAGAAAAGCGCGTTATGTTTGCGCGGTGGCGCTTGCGGATAAGGACGGCCTGGTGGGTGTGGTAGAAGGGGATTGCCGGGGAAGTATCGCTTTTAT
>JAQTRM010000084.1 GCA_028711825.1 Candidatus Omnitrophota bacterium
TTTCTGGCGGCGAGCCTCCTCTTCCTGCTTCTTCTTTTCTTCGGCCTCCTGCGCCAGCCTTTCCAATTCACGCAGCTTGGCCTCTTCAAGGGCTTTGATACGCGCCACCTCTTGAGCTTCCTGAGAATCCTGAAATATTCTTTTAGGAGACTCACCAAGCCGAACCGGTTTAATATCCTCGATCACCGGCAAAGCAGGCATATGGAATTTCTTCTGCTTATGTTTCCTGCGCCTGCCGATAGGCATGCTTAAATTGTTTTCCTTAAAAACTGCGTTGATACTCGACTTGGAAACTTTTATATGAAGCTGTTCCAGTATTAAAGATGTCAAATGACGACAGCTTAAAGTAGGATTATTTTGTTTATTTTCGATAATAAAGCTTAAAACTTCGGGTTTAAGCTTATGTATAACACCCATATATCCTCCAGATTGGACATTATTCGCATTCAAATATACCGCTTATTTCTGTCTTTGTCAAGTCAGATTGGACGTAAATAATATGCTGCAGAAAGATTGACTGGACTAGAAACGTAGATCCTAAACAGAGAATTAATCTAAAATTTGAATTTTATCTCTGAGTTGAGTACCGGTAGATAAAATTTTTCCTGCGGACAACTCAATTACTTTAGCCGCACACCAGCACAAGACAATACTTTTATTAGGAAGGCAGTTATGCGCCGTTTTAATTACCATATCATTCTTATCTAAAAAAATCAGATCTATGGCAAAACGCATAAAGAATGTATGCACGGAGTTACAGGGAGCTAAAAGCAAGGCTTGACCGGCATAAAGCCTATCTTTACCTAATAACCCTACCATCCTTCTGAACGGAGTATCGGCTAAAAGAAGATTCTCTGCCAAAACCGTATTTTTACTCTTATTGATCAGGCGCATAACATTGCCTTAAGGAAGGGAAGGTTTGAATATATCATCAGAGATGGATATCCCGCGCACGCGGATCTCATCCAGAAATGTAGGTTTGTATCCGGTAGCGGTAAAATACCCCAGGACTTTACCCTGCGGATCCACCCCGGTCTGCTTAAAAACAAAGATGTCGTTAAGCCTGATATGCAGCTCATCCTGCATCCCCGCGACCTCGGCGATCCCCAGGACCTTTCTGGATCCGTCCGACAATCTGGCGGTATGCACGATTATATCGACCGCCGAAGACACCATTTCGCGTATAGCGCGCGCCGGCAGTTCTATCCCGGACATCAGGATCATCGAATCAAGACGCGACAGCACATCTGCGGTAGAATTGGCGTGAATCGTGGTCATTGACCCGTCGTGGCCGGTATTCATCGCCTGCAGCATATCCAAAGACTCTGTCCCACGGCATTCCCCCACGATAATCCTGTCTGGGCGCATACGCAGGGTGTTACGAAAAAGGTCTCGAATCGTAAGGCCGCCTTTCCCTTCGATATTCGGCGGGCGTGATTCCAGCCTTATCCAATGGCGCTGGTTTAATTTAAGTTCCGCGGCATCCTCCAGGGTAATAATTCTTTCCCCCTCAGGTATATATTCGGAAAGCGCATTCAGAACGGTAGTCTTACCCGATCCGGTACCTCCGGAAACAATCATATTCTTGCGGCATAAAACACAGGCCTTGATAAAATCGGCCATTGAAACGGTGAGTGCCCCAAAATTGATCAGATCGCTTGTCTTATATCTTTCTTTGCGGAATTTCCTGATAGTTAAAGTCGGGCCGGTAAGGGACAACGGAGAAATAATCGCGTTAACACGTGAACCATCGGTAAGCCGGGCGTCTACCATCGGGACGGATTCGTCAATACGCCTGCCGATCGGGGCGATAATACGCTCAATGATCGTCCGCACCTGGTCGTTTGAAATAAACTTCTTGCTGGTCAGCGCGATCTTACCGAAACGCTCGACATATACTTCATCTTTATTATTAACCATGATATCCGTAACATCCGGGTCAGCCAGCAGGTCCTCAATCGCCCCCAGCCCCAGGGCTTCATCCAGGATCTCCTTGATCAATTTTTTTCTTACGTCCTGAGAGGGGATAAAGCTTCCCGCCTCTTCAAGCAGCAGGTTGCTTACCACCACCGCCGCCTTCTTTTTCAACTCATCCCCTTTTTTGTGGTCGCTGAACACCTTCAAGTCTATCTTTTTGATATTCATACTGTCCAGGAGGCGGCTATGTATCCTGCGTTTCAGGATCAGGATTTCATCTTTATCTTCATTGGCATCCGGATCCAGGACCGACCCGCCCAGCCCCTGGCCTTCCCAGAATTGCCCCGGTTTTTCGGCATTTTCTCTTTTTAATTTTATCTCGTCGATATTCCTGCGTTCCACAAAAAAGGATTGATTCGAGATCAGGCTGTTGGTAAGTTCAAAAAATGACGCGGATATCTTGGAACGCGGTGAGTCTATTACAACAGGAACCCCCTGGTTTACCGCCTGGTTTACCAGCCGCCCCTCCGAAGGAATCTTAGCAATAATATCTACCGGCAAATGCACCCGGATCTCCTGCCAGCTGATGCTGGATAAAGACTCCGCCCGGTTTAGGACCAACTGTATCATGCTCAACGGAAAATTCAGGAATTGCAGGGTGTCCAATGCCCATTTAGTCTGATATACCGAGAGTACATCCGGGGTAACGATCAAGAGTATCAGATTGGCCTGATTAAGAGTGGCCAGGAATAAATCGCTGAAGCTTTTCCCGGCATCCACCACGATATAATCGTAATCTTTATCCAAAAAAGCAAAAACCTCCGGGATCTTTTCCGGATAAAGGTAACCGGACTGCTGCGGTTTAAGGACCCCGGCGAGAAAATCTACGTTATTATTGAATTTGGACTTGACGACAAAATCGTGCTTCTTGGTCAACTGGGGTTGTTTCTTCAGGAAATTTATGAGGTCCGCCATGCAGGCCTGAGGATCCACTCCCAGAATATGCGCCATATCGCCTACCACCTGGGTATCCAGGTCCACCACGCAAACGCGTTTCCCCTCTTTGGCTAAAGAGGCGGCGAGGTTGGCGGAGATCAAAGTTTTCCCCACTCCGCCCTTAGTGCTGAAGATTACGATAATTTTTGCCATTCTTTATTCTAATTGGTAAATGATCGGGACATCCACCCAGATTTCCTTCTTTTTTATTTCCGCAGGAAAGGGAGGATAAGGAGAAATCTTCTGGGCCGCTTTAAGCGCGGCATCGTCAAGTATCCGGTAACCCGAAGATTCTTTTACCTTGGAATAACGCAGGTCTCCCTGGGGAGACAGCTTCAGGCTTAATTTTACCGTCCCGTAAAATCCGGCGGCCTTAGCCTCGGCAGGATAAATAATATTTTCCAAAATTCTTTTTTGCACCATTTTCGAGTATCTTAAAACCGGATCTTTTAAATCTTCGCTGGGAGCGGGGGGTAGAATCTTTCTCGAAGCTTTAACTTTTTTTTCGTCTTTGTCCGTTTTATTACCCTGATCCACCAGATGCGGCGTAAGCATGATAAATAACTCTGTATCATTTATCTTATCCGTATCGGAAGTCCATCCTGTCTGTGTAGTCCTCTGCCTGAAGATTGCGCCGAGAACCGGGATATCAGAAAGCCAGGGAAGCCTTTTTACGTCTTCATTAGTCCTCTTTTTAATCAAACCTCCCAAGGCCATGGTCTGTCCGTCATCCAGAAATAGTTCGGTGGTCGCAGTACGCTTGGTCATAGTATAAGCCAAAGCGTAAGAAGTACTTATCATATCTCCTACCTCGCTGACCTCAACGTCAAGATTAAGATGAATGCGCCCGGATTCTTCAAGCCGGGGCTTAATATTCAAGATAACCCCATATTCCTTATATTCAACCTGACCGTTAGATGTCGCGCCGACTCCCGTAGAAGAACTGGAATTAGGGGTAACCGTACCGCTTAATACCGGAACCTCTCCTCCTACCACCAGTTTAGCCTCTTTTCCGCTCTGGCAGGATAAACGAGGGCGCGAAAGTATGCGCGCCTTGCCCTCCTGGATCAAAGCATCCAATTTCAGCGTAAAAGCTTCACGGGTAATATCTACTACCCTGAAAAGTTTGCCCCAGGTTGTCCCCGCCGCGGATATCGCCGGAGAACCTACCTCGGTTAGATTAATCGAACTCGGCCAGGTCAAGCCTAATGTATCCTGGGAACCACGGTTAAGTTCCAGCACCTGGACATCGATCTCAATAACTGCCTCTTCCTCTCTTATCGAGATCAAATCCAAAATCTTATTTTTTAAAGGAGCTAAAGCGGTAGCGACTTTTTCCTTATCCGAAGCGAATTTCACGCTCCCTAAAAGCACCACTCTGTCTTCCTCGTCCTCGGCCTTGGTTTTAATGCCGGGCATAT
>JAQTRM010000085.1 GCA_028711825.1 Candidatus Omnitrophota bacterium
TACGCCGCGATGATCTGGGCGTTCGATATTATCAGGATATGTAAGTATGGGGAGAAGTATATTATTAAAAATCCCGATATTCTTGCCCCCGGGAAACTTTCGGACCCCTGGGAGTGCCGGAAGTAAAATTGAGGAATAGGATCATGGAAGACAGCTTTTTTATCAACCAGCCGGTTTTTCTGAAATACAAGCGCCGTTTTGACTGGCGTATGTTAAAGCGCAGGCCGTTTATCAAGAAGGCCCTGCTTAATGAAAGGATCATTGAAATTCCTTTTGCGATCGATGCTTTGTCCGGAATCCCTAAAACGAGTAAAGTTCTGGATTTAGGCTGCATGGAAAGCGTTCTCCCGCTGTTTCTTGCCGGATTAGGGTTTAAGGTTACGGGTTTTGATTTCCGGGAGTATCCTTACCGGGTCCCGAATTTTGAATTCAGGCAAGGAAGTATCCTGGAACTTCCTTTTGAAAAAGACAGCTTTGAGGCGGCAACCTGCGTGTCTACGATTGAACATATCGGAATAGGTTTTTATGACGACCCTAAAGATAATGTTTCTTCAGATATTAAAGGCATGTCGGAGATCCGGAGGGTTTTAAAAACCGGCGGATTATTGATCCTGACGGTTCCGTTCGGCAAGCCTCTTGTTAATAATCAGCAGAGGATTTATGGCCGGGAGGGGTTAGATAAACTGCTTGCCGGATTTTCGGTAAAAACAATTAAGTTTTTTAAGAATACCCCGGCGGTTAAAGGCAATAATTACTGGGAGGAGATTTCTCCCCTGCAGGCGGGGGAGTTGGAATATTCAACCGGGACGGAATGCGTTTGTTGTTTAAGCGCTTTTAAGAATTAACTCATACATGAAAAAAACATTTTTTATCCTGCTGCCGGCGGTATTGATCGCGGTGTTTTTGTTTTTTTGTTATATTTTCCCGAAATATACCTTTCCGATCCTGATGTATCATGAAATCGGCTATGGAGAGGGGAGCTTTTATGTCAGCCCGGAAAACTTTAACAGGCAGATGGAATATATCAAGAAGCATGGCTACAAGGTAATTACGCTGGATGAATTAGCGGAGAGAATAAAGAACAATAAAGGTTTTAAAAGAAACGAGGTGGTTATAACCTTTGATGACGGATATAAGAATAATTTTGAATACGCCTATCCGGTGCTGAAGGAGTTTAAATTTCCCGCCACGATATTCATCATTACCGATTTTGTGGGTAAGGCGCCGTCTTCGGATAAAGACAAGCAGTTTTTGAGTTGGGAAGAGATCCGGCAGATGTCTAAGGGGCAGATATCTGCCGGTTCGCATACGAAATCTCATTTTTATCTGGGAGGGGTAGTTGATGATAGGGCGGTGCTGGAGGAGCTTATTGGATCGAAAAAAGCGATTGAACGGGAAACCGGCCTGCCGGCGGATTATCTGTGTTATCCTTCCGGGGGTTTTAGCCAAAGGGTAAAAGAATTGGCAGCGCAGGCGGGATATAAGGGGGCTTGCACCACCAATCGCGGTTTTGTCAGGTTTAACCGCGACGTTTATGAGCTTAAGCGTATAAAGGTTACAAACTCCGACACGGTAAAACCTTTTAGTTTTGCGGTGAAGCTCTCGGGGTATTATTATGTTTTTAAGAGTGATAAAGAACCGGGTTAAAAACAGGAGATGTTAAAGCAATGAAGAAGGCCATTGAATTTATAGGGGCCCTTAATTACTGGTCGGTAATCATCCTTCCGTTTGCGATGCTCATATCTACCGGATTGATGAATACTTTTATCGTCCTGGTAATCATTTCATTTCTCTTAGGTAAAATCCTGAAAAAAGAGCCGCCTGCGGCAGGCGGCGCAATCCTGCTGTTCCTGTTGTTTATTATCGCCGCTTTGGCCTCTTTTCATAACTCCGTGGATTACCGGGCAAGCATAAAAGGGATCGAGAAACTGCTTAAATACGGTTTTCTTTTATGGGCCTGCAGCGGGAGCATAAGGGACGAAAAACACTTAAAAAGGGTTGCCGTTTCTATCGCTTTTTCCGTGTCTTTGACCGGTTTGAACGCGGCCTGGCAGCTTGTCTCCGGAAGCGATTTTATCCGCGGCAACGCCTTGCGTTCCTGTTCGCTCCATCTGTTGAGGGCGACCGCCTCATTTTCTTCCCCCAACAGTATGGGGATTTACCTGGCGGTTCTGACGCCTTTTTTATGCGGTTTGGCGTTTTTCTTTTTGAAGGGGTGGAAAAAGCTGCTTATGATTATCGCCGCGGCATGCGGAGCGGCCGGGATCCTGATGACTTTTTCCGGGGGCGCGGCAATCGGATTTTTTACCGCGGTTTTATTTTTAGCGCTAGTGCGCCGGCATAAGGTTATTCTGATCTGTATCCTGGCGATTTTGCTGGCAACCCCGTTTATTATCCCCAGGAACTTAAAAGACTGGGCCCGGCAGGTAAATTATAACCCGGTGGTGTTCGTCTGCAGCCCTCAACGCATAACCTTGTATGCTACCGCCTGGAATATGATCCGGCATCATCCGGTAACCGGGGTGGGGATCAATACATTCAGCAAGAACTACAGCAATTATAAACTGGCGGAGATGGAAAAATACGCCGCTACCCCGGACGGGATGTATGGGCATAATAATTTCCTGCACCTTACGGCTGAAACCGGGTTTTTGGGTTTGGGGATTTTTCTGGGGTTTTTGTTTATGCTTTTCAGGGGCGCCTGGCGGAGGTATCTGGCGCTGGAGGATGATTTTTTAAAGATTTCGGCTTTATCGCTGATTGCCTGCGTGATCGCGTTTTTAGTGAACGGGCTTACCGAGACCAGCCTTTTTAACCAGATCGGCGCGTCTTTTTGGTTTGTGGCGGGGTTATTGTTAAGCCTGAATAATTTTTCCGTAAAAAAGGAGATTGTCGAGAGATGAGTATTTTACTTTCCGTAATTATGCCTGTTTGCTGCCAGGAAAAGAACATTCAGGAGGCCATCAACCGGGTCGGCGGCCTCCCGCTTGAAAAAGAGATCGTCGTGGTGAATGATTGTTCCGGAGAGGATATCGAATCTGCCCTAAGGGGGGTTTCTTTACCGGGCCTTAAGGTGATTCATCACGTCAGTAACCGCGGAAAGGCCTCCGCGGTGCGCAGCGGCCTGGAGAACGCCTCCGGGGAGTTTGTGATCATCCGGGAACCGGAATCCTACGATGAGCCTTCGGTTTACCTTAAACTGCTGGAGGCGATCCGGGGGAATGGCACGGATCTTGTCCTGGGTGTCCGGGGGCGGAAGCCTTTTAGCATAAAGAACCGTTTGCTGGAGGCGGTATTTAACGCGGCGTTCGGGGCGAAAATAAACGACTGGTTCAGCCCCTACCTGGTGATGCGCCGGGAAAGCCTGATCTCCCTGGCCCCATGTTTGAAAAAAGATAATATTTCTTTTGAAATCCTTACCAAGGTGCTGCGGAAAAAAATGCGCCTTTTGGAAGTTTCCATTTTATGATCAAGAAGATACTGGTGGTGCGCAGTGACCGGTTCGGGGAGTTTTTACTGAATATCCCGGCATTCCGCGCCCTAAAAGAGGCTTATCCCCAAGCGGAGCTGACCCTGGCGGTTAGCGCTGATCTCTGCCAGCTGGCAGGGGCGGTTGAATGCGCCGACAAGGTTGTCATCTGGGACCAGGTAAAAGGAAAATTAAGGGGTTTTGGTTTTGACCTTTGCGTGGTTTTTAACCCTACCAAGGAAGCGCACCGTTGTATTTTTCTGGCCGGTATTCCGATACGGGTAGGGTATGACCGCAAGTGGGGTTTTCTGCTTACGCATAAAATGAAGGACCTTAAACATTTCGGCAGAAGCCATGAGGTGGATTATAACCTGGAGCTGGCGGGCCTGGTGGGGGCGAAGGCCTCCGATAAGGCTCCTTCAATCAGGATAGACGAAAGCCTTTATAAGAATTTTATCGGCCGGAAGATCGCGGCGATCCATCCTTTTACCAGCGACCCGGTCAAGCAATGGCCGGTCGAGCGGTTTTGCGAACTGGCCGGCCGCATCAGGTTTGAGCTCGATATGAATGTGGTGATGGTCGGCGTTTACCCGGGGCTGCTGGAGTTAAGCGATAGTATCATAAGTATGGTAAACCGGACTACTTTGCCGGAACTGGCGGTGTTGTTAAAGCGCGCCAGCGTGGTTATCTCCGGAGACAGCGGGCCGATGCACCTGGCCGCCTGCGTCGGCACCCCGGTAGTGGCTTTATTCAGGAACGACCTGCCGGGCAAGACCGCGCGGCGCTGGGGCCCCTGGGGGAAGGGGCATAAGGTAATTGAACGCGATC
>JAQTRM010000086.1 GCA_028711825.1 Candidatus Omnitrophota bacterium
ACGGTTCTATTTTTTAACCTTAGTTTTACCAGAAAAATAGAACCGTCCCCTTTATTTTTGCTGACAACTGACACAAATGGATTGCTAGCGGCTTTTTTTACTGCTATAATAAAAAATTCCAATAAATGGAATATTTGTAATTATGAGGAGTAAGCGATGTTTTTGACGCAATTTAAGATCAACGGCCTTGCGATGGTTCAGATATTCGTCATGGCCGGGCTGGGGTATGCCCTGGTCAAGAAAAACGTCCTTTCTTATGAAGGGTTGAACGCTTTAAGCCGCCTTTTGATCCAGGCGGTTTTTCCGGCGCTGATCTTTTCCCATATGCTGCGGGGTTTCAGTTTTAGGCTTTACCCGGACTGGTGGATTTTTCCTCTCTCCAGTATGGCGATCGCGGTTACCGGGTTAGCGGTAGGCTGGGTGTTGTTAAAATTGTCCGGTTTAAAAACCAATAAGTTGCAGTTTTTAAGCCTGGTGGCCTTCCAGAACTCCGGATACCTGCCCCTGGCGATTGCCGCGGCATTATTTACCGGCGAGCAGGCGGAAGGGATGTTTATTTTTATTATTCTCTTCCTTCTGGGTTTCGACCTGGTTTTCTGGTCGCTGGGAAATTTTCTGCTTACTTACCGCAAGGATGTCAAGTTCCGTCCGGGAAGTATTTTCAGCCCCCCGGTAATCGCAAATCTTACCAGCCTGGTTTTGGTATTTCTGGGATGGAACAGGTTTATTCCGGATGTCCTTTTTAAGCCGATTACGATGGTCGGCGACTGCACCCTGCCGCTTGCGATGATCATCGTGGGAGGGAATATCGCCATGGTGCGGCTTAAGGATCTCCAGAGAAAAGCGATTTTTTTCTCTTTTCTGGGCAAGATGGTTATTTTACCGGTTTTAGGCTTGATTCTGGTTTTGAAGCTATCCCTGCCGTATTTGCTGGGTTTTCTGATCGTAATGCAGCTGGCGATGCCTTCGGCGACCTCCCTATCGGTAGTCATCAGCCGTTTCGATATTGAAGACGCCCTGATCAGCCAGGGGGTATGCTTTAACCACCTCGCCGGGCTGTTCACGATACCGTTATTTTTAAGTATATATTTATACCTGGTTATGCTAAAATGAGTAATAATATTGTTACTAACCGTAAGGCGCGCAGGGATTATGAGGTCCTGGAGTCTTTTGAGTGCGGCATCGAATTAAAAGGCTCCGAGGTTAAGTCTTTGCGGGCCGCCCGGATTAACCTGGATGACAGTTTTGCCCGCTTCGAAGGGCAGGAGATATTTCTATATAACGCGCATATCAGCCATTACGCGCAGGCAAGTTATTTAAACGTCGATCCGGACCGCCAGCGCAAGCTCCTTCTGCATAAAAGGCAGCTTCAAAGATTAAGCGGCAGGATGAACCAGAAAGGTTTTACCCTGATACCCTTAAGCATGTATTTTAATGACCGGGGTTACGTCAAGGTTAACCTGGCGCTCTGCAAAGGAAAGAAACTTTACGATAAGCGCGATACTATCCGCCGCCGGGAAACCGACGAACAGCTGCGCCGGACCATGAAGAATAGAAGAGGATAGACGTTTTTTGTTATTTGAAAACCTGGGGGTGAAAGGGTTCGACTTAAGATATGTCGGGCAAGAACAGCATGCCGCGGAGGTAAGGTTAGCCGCGTTAACAACCCTTACAAAAATTAAACGCAAACACGCAAGTGTCACGTTTAGGAACATTGGTCCAGCCGTCTTTGGCGGCCAGGCCGATGTTCGTACCAGCCTTCGGACTTAATTAAGCCCGAAGCCTCTAACTGTCCAGCCTACGGGATAGATTAGAGCCCTAGTAGGATAGCGCCGGCGGTTAGCCTTCCAAACCGGGGCGAAATTTAAAAGGCTGCGTTCCGTAAAACCCTGCCTGGTAGGATTTACGGGGCTAAGGCTTGAAATATCAGACTAAGCATGTAGCGGTTCCTGTTCGATTACTTAAGGACGGCGGTTCAATTCCGCCCACCTCCACCATTTTTGCAAAGCAAAAATGGTGAGACCTCGCCAAAACTGAAAGTTTTGGCGGGTCCACTATTTATGCAAATCTCAGGAAAGTTCACAGTTCACGGTTGGCAGTTCACAGTTGATGTTTAATAGCTGATAAATCATGCGAAACATTAAAAATATGCTGTTCGGGAGGATTTTTCTTCCGGGCCTTGTTCTTTGCGCGCTAGCCGCGGCTTTAAGCGGCTGCGCCACCATTCCCGCGGGAGGAGGGCTTCCTGTTTATACCATCGGCGGGACGGCTTATTATCCTTTAGCCGGATTATGCGATCAGCGCGGCGTAGAGATGAAATATGATTCCCTGCTGCGTACGGTGCGGCTTTCCAAGGATTCGCATCAGGTAATCTTGCGGGCGGGAGATATCCTGGTCCTTGTCGACGGAAATGTGATGCGCCTGAGTTCGCCGGTGGATATTTACCGCGGGGTCCTGGCGGTCCCGAAGGAATTTAAAGACCAGGTTTTTGATCTGTTGTTTAGTTTTTCCGTTCCGCCCGTTTCCCGGACACGGCGCGACAGGATAAAATTGCGCAAGGTAATTATCGATCCCGGGCACGGCGGTAATGACCCGGGGGCGATCGGGAAATACGGGCTTAAGGAAAAAGATGTCAATCTGGATATCGCCAAAAGGCTTAGCCGGCTTTTGAGGGCCGAAGGCGTCCAGGTTGTGCTGACGCGTTCCACGGATAAGTTTATCCCGCTTCCCATGAGGGCGGAGCTTGCTAATCGTTCGGGAGCGGATTTGTTTATCAGCTTGCATGCCAACGCCGCCCGTTCGCGTTCTTTGAACGGTTTTGAGGTTTACTATGTGGCTCCCAGCGTGAGCGATTCACGGCGCGCTTATCTTACCGCCCGGAGCACTCCTTTGAATTTGAAGAACGCCTCGTTTTCCGGGGAGCCGCTGGAATTGAAGGCGATTATCTGGGATATGATTTATACCAACAGCCGCGCGGAGTCCATCGAGCTGTCCCGTTCTTTGTGCGGTTCGATCCGGGATAATGTCGGTATGAACATCCTGGGTGCAAAGAGCGCCCGTTTCCAGGTGCTGAAGGGGATAACCATGCCGGGGGTTTTGGTGGAAGCGGGCTTTGTTTCCAACCTGAAAGAGGAAAAGCTTCTTAAGACGGGATCATACCGGGAGAAACTGGCCGCGGGAATCCTTGAGGGGATCCGGGAGTATTCACAGGAGATGTCTCCTATAGATTTTTCGCGTTGAATCCCGCAAGGCGCGGGTTTAAATAATATCCATGAACAAGGAAGGAAGAATTGAGCGCGATAGGCGTATTTGATTCGGGGGTCGGCGGGCTTACGGTGGCCAGGGAGATTATCCGCCAGCTGCCCAATGAGAACCTGGTATATTTCGGGGATACCGCCCGTGTTCCTTACGGGATCAAGTCTCCTCAGACGGTAACCCGTTTTTCGATTGAGAATATCCTTTTTTTGCTGAAACAGGATGTGAAGCTGATCTGTGTCGCCTGCAATACCGCTTCGAGCTTCGCCCTGCCGGTGATTAAGAATAACTTCCGCGTCCCGATCATCGGGGTGATCAATCCCGGGGTGCGGGAAGCGGTTTACGCCTCGCAGAATAAGCGTATCGGAGTGATTGGGACCAAAGGGACGATCAAGAGCCGGACTTATGAGACAGAGATCAAGCAGTTCGACCCCAAGGTAAAGGTTACCGCGGTGGCCTGTCCGCTCTTCGTGCCGTTTGTCGAAGAGGGGTGGCTCTCGGGGGAGGTCGTCTTGAGTGTCGCCCGGAAATATCTTAATCCGCTTAAAGAAGCGGGAGTGGATACGGTGATTTTGGGCTGCACGCATTATCCTCTGCTTAAGCCGGTGATCCAGGGCATCCTCGGCAGCCAGGTTACCCTGATCGATTCGGCCAAACAGGTGGCATTCGAGATCAAGAAGATTCTTGCCAGCGAGGAGCTTTTAAACCGCGGCAAAGGCGGGAAACATAAATTTTATGTCAGCGATAACCCGGAGTGGTTCAGTTCGCTGGCGCAGAGGTTCATGGGCAGGAAAATCTTAAACGTTAAGAAGGTGGATAATAATGTATAGTTTAAAAGTCCAGGGGTCTTTCAGCTCCGCGCATAATTTAAGGGGATATAAAGGCAAGTGCGAGGACCTGCACGGGCATAATTGGGTGGTGGAGATAACGGTAGAGTCCGGAAAGCTCGATAAGATCGGGATGGTTTTGGATTTTAAATTCCTGAAAAAAGAGCTGGGGGCCTGCCTTGAGAAAATGGACCATAAATA
>JAQTRM010000087.1 GCA_028711825.1 Candidatus Omnitrophota bacterium
GTGCCGACGCTAAAGGTGTTCTCGCCGAAATAAGAAGACGCCTTTCTCGGTGAAGTTACTTTTTCAAGTTCCGTGCTTTTGATCTGGAATAAAACCTTCTGCCTTATACTCATCTTTTCCTCCCGATTATCAATTTATGCCCTTAATCATTTATCGGCGCGGTGGAATACCGGATCCATGAAGCATACGCCGACTTTTTAAATTTAGCGAAAACCGTATTTTTCAATTTTACCACGCCCGGCTGCAAAATAAAAGGAACATTTAAAGTCCCGGGCAGATTATAAACCTCTTAATACAAGTAATAAAACCGCCTTCCTGGTAACCGGTTTTAGCCGATAGCGATATTACCACGCTCTTCGGTCCGGATACGCACGCATTCCTTAAGATCCAGGACAAAAATTTTGCCGTCTCCGGTTTCCCCGGTCTTGGCGCCTTTAACGATCGCTTTTACCGCCGCTTCAAGATAATCATCGTTCACCGCGATCTCCAGGCGGACTTTACGCAAAAGATTGCCTGTTTCTTTTGCCCCGCGGTAAACCTCGGTAACCCCTTTTTGGCGGCCATGGCCAAGGACTTCGCTTACCGTCAAAAGATTGACATTCGATCTATATAGCTCTTCCTTTACATCCTCCAGCCGGTGCGGCTGAATTATCGCGATAATCAGTTTCATCGTGCCTCCTCCGTCAGATATCAGCTGTCAGCTTTCAGCCGTCAGCCCTCAGTTTTTGTTTTTCCTACATTCTATATTCTACCTACTATCTACTAGCTACTAGATACTAGCTACTAGATACTATTATTCTAACACAGTATAGGCCCTTTCGCGGTGCTGGGTAAGATCAAGGCCTACCGCCTCCGTTTTTTCATCAACCCTTACACCGATAAACAGATCTACCAGCTTATAGATAATAAAAGTTACGGCGCCCGTATAGACAATAGTTATTGCCACCGTTGCGAGCTGGATCATGAATTGTTTCGGATTGCCGAAAAATAAACCATCTGCCCCCGCGGGATTAACCAGCTTCGAAGCAAACAGCCCGGTAGCAAGAGCCCCCCAAATACCTCCCACCCCATGCACCCCGAAAGCATCCAGTGAATCATCATAGCCGAAAAGAGGCTTGATCACGGTAACCGCGATAAAACAGAATACGCTTACCAGCAATCCGATGATGATTGCCGGTACTACTCCCACAAACCCGGCCGCCGGGGTAATCGCCACTAACCCCGCGACCACGCCGGAGCAGGTACCGAAAACCGTGGGTTTACCGTTACGGAACCATTCGATCAATGCCCAGCTGAGGCCTGCCGCTGCGGCGGCGGTATTGGTAGTGACAAAAGCGTTAACCGCCAAGCCGTTGGCCGCCAGAGCGCTTCCGGCGTTAAAACCGAACCAACCGAACCACAATAAAGCTGTTCCCAATACTACGAAAGGCATATTATGCGGAGTAGGCACATTTTTGTCCAGATTTGAACGCCTGCCCAGGATGATTGTCGTAACCAATGCGGCAATCCCGGCATTGATATGCACTACCGTGCCTCCGGCAAAATCAAGCGCACCCATATTCCGCAGCCATCCGCCCATCCCCCAAACCCAATGGCACAAAGGGTCATACACAAAGATTGCCCAGAATAAGGTAAAAACCAGAAATGCCGAAAACTTCATCCTTTCGGCAAAGGCCCCCACAATCAAAGCCGGGGTGATAATCGCGAACATTCCCTGAAATATCATGAATCCCTGGTGCGGTATCGTTCCGGCGTAATCGGCGTAAGGGGTTAATCCCACCCCGTTTAACCCCAGCCATCCTAAACCGCCCCAGAATCCGCCGGACGGAAAAAAAGACAGGCTGTAACCGAATAATACCCATTGGAGGCTTAAAACGCAAACAATGATAAAACACTGCATTAAAACACTCAAAACATTCTTACGCCTCACCATGCCGCCGTAAAAAAAAGCCAACCCCGGAGTCATTAATAACACCAGAGCCGCGGAGATCAAAATCCAAGCCGTATCCCCCGAATTAATCATATCTCTTCTCTCCTCCTTAACGGTTCATTATACAGATGTCTACTCAACTGATAAAAATAGAATAAAAAAATACTCCCCAAATACCTAAAATTTTCTCCTTTCTAAAATAAATTAGATTCCCAATTTTTCCCTGACAAGCCTTCCGTAGAGGCGGTTTATCCTTCCGGTCTTAAGCCATCTTTCCAGTGTGCCGATCTGAACGTCTATCCTCTTCGACAATTCATAAAGGGTATAGCCATTCTTGTCCTTTAGCTCCTTTATCTTGTCGATCAGCTCCCGGTCAATCATATTTATTAGATGGCGGCTTCGCCTTTTTCGCCGGTACGAATCCTTAAGGCATCGTCAACCGCGGAGATAAAGATCTTCCCGTCACCGATCTCGCCAGTTTTGGCAATCCGGGAGATGGTGCCGACGATTTTATCCACTTCCGCGTCCTTGGCAACTATTTCCAGCTTGATTTTAGGCAACAGGTTCACCTTAAATTCCCTGCCGCGGAACTGCTCCACCAAGCCCTTCTGCCTCCCATGCCCTTCAATATGAGTGATCATTATGCCCGGACACCCTAGAATCTCCAGAGCGCTCGTAATCTCTTCAAGTTTCTCAACCCTGATAACCGCTTCTATCTTTTTCATGATTATACCTCCCTGCCGCTCCGCTTTTTACGGCGGAGCGGCAAAATTAGATTGATAAGTTAACCCTGATTTGTAGTATAGAAGTTCGGATAAGCCGGAGTACCATGTTCCAGGATATCCAAACCTTTAAGTTCTTCATCAGGAGCGACCCTGACTCCGAAGAACTTATCCATCAGCTTAAAGATGACATAGCCGAGCGTAAAAGCCCAAACCGCGCAAACTACCGCCCCGATAAGCTGAGCAATTAACTGGCCATATCCGGCGCCGTAAAATAAACCTTTAACCAGCGGCCCTTCGGTTGAACCCAGGCCATATGTCCCGTCGGCAAAAAGCCCCACACTGATAAGCCCCCATACCCCGTTGAGACCATGGACACTCACCGCGCCGACCGGGTCATCGACCCCCCGTGCCTCCCAGAAATAAACACCCAATACTACCAGAAGCCCGGCGATCGCGCCGATTACTACCGCCGCCCAAGCCTCAACCCAGGCGCAGGGAGCGGTGATGGCAACCAGACCCGCCAGGCAGCCGTTCAACATCATACCCACATCCCATTTCTTAGTTTTCATAAAAACCAGGAGCAACGCTACCGCCGCGCCTGCTGCTGCCGCCAGGTTGGTATTCACCGCGATCACCGCGATCCTTAACTGGTGCGCCGAGAAAGTAGAACCCGGGTTAAAACCGAACCACCCGAACCACAGGATAAAAGTACCTAACGCGGCCAGGGTAATGCTGTGTCCGGGAATCGCTTTCGGCTTTCCATCTTTACCGAATTTGCCGAAACGCGGACCTAAGACAATGGCGCCGGCTAATCCAACAAAACCTCCGATGGTATGCACTACCCCGGAACCGGCGAAATCCACATGGCCTACCCCGAAAGGAAGCTTGGAAAGCCATCCTCCGCCCCAAACCCAATGCCCGTAGATCGGATAAATAACCGCGATAACCGCTAAACTATACATAAAATACGCTTTAAATTTCAAACGTTCCGCAACCGCTCCGGAAACAATCGTTGCCGCGGTCCCGGCAAAAACCAGCTGCCAGAAAAACATCAGGTATCTGCCGACATCGTAGCTTTCCCCATGCAGGAACCATCCTGATGTGCCGATCAAACCGTGATAGTCATTTCCCATCATCAGGGCAAAACCCACCGCCATGAAAACCAAAGAAGCCATCACGAAATCAATGGTATTCTTGGCCATCAGGTTGGTGGCGTTTTTGGCGCGGCAGAATCCCGCCTCCACCATCGCGAACCCCGCCTGCATGAAAAAA
The DNA here is from genome assembly GCA_028711825.1 of Candidatus Omnitrophota bacterium. Lineage (GTDB taxonomy): Bacteria > Omnitrophota > Gorgyraeia > Gygaellales > Profunditerraquicolaceae > UBA6249. The sequence continues at coordinate 3,928 of JAQTRM010000087.1, forward strand.
ACCAGGAAACCGCAGACCAGAATCCAAACATAATCTACCGGCGCTTGCGGATTTTGCGCCAAAGTCTCGGCTCCCGAAGGATCCGCCGCGAAAGCCGATAAAGGAGCTATGAGGGAAATACACAAGCCGATCCCCAGCGCCGCGACCGCCGCCCTTTTACCGTTAAACCATTCTTTTATTTTCTTTCTCATCGTTCACCTCCGGATAAAAACATCTTTCTTCCTCCTGTTGTATTATATGTTAAAATACGTAGCTTAAATAAACGCCGCCGTATAATCTATTCTTCTGGTTGCCATTTTCCTTATCGCTGATAT
>JAQTRM010000088.1 GCA_028711825.1 Candidatus Omnitrophota bacterium
ATGCGGTATCGAGGGATTGATTTTTGTCATTTAGAGAAGATCAGTCCTGCCGGTCAGCCTGCGATAAGCCTCTAAATATTTTTCGGTCGTGGCGTTAATAACTTTATCCGGGAGCGCGGGGGCGGGTGGATTTTTATCCCAGTCTAAAGATTCCAGGTAATCGCGCACAAACTGTTTATCGAAACTCGGACAGGAACCCCCCGCACGATACTGGTCAAGCGGCCAGAAACGCGAAGAATCCGGGGTAAGCACTTCATCGATGAGGACCAGGCGGTCTTCATGCAAACCGAATTCAAATTTAGTGTCGGCGATAATTATCCCTTTCCCCAGGGCATAATCCGCCGCGCGCTTATAGATAGCGATACTGATGTTTTTCAGGCTTAAAGCCAGCTCGCTGCCGATAAGGCCTTCCACATGTTTCTGGTCGATATTCTGGTCGTGCCCCACATCCTCTTTAGTGGAAGGGGTAAAAATCACTTCCGGAAGCTTCTCGGATTCCTTCAAGCCTTCCGGCAGGGGATTACCGCAGATCGAATGCGTCTTACGGTATTCTTTCCATCCCGAACCGGAAAGATAGCCTCTTACCACGCATTCTACCGGCAGAGGCCTGGTCTTTAAAACCACCATCGAACGTCCCGCAAGAGAAGCGCGGTATTTCTTCAGCGGCTCGGGGAAATTATCGAAATCCGCGGTTACCAAATGATGCCCGATCATATCTTTGATAAAATCAAACCAGAACACCGAAATCTGGTTCAGCACCCTGCCTTTAAAAGGTATCCCGCTGGGCAAAACCACATCGAAACACGATATCCGGTCGGTAGAAACGATCAGTAATCTATCGCCGAGATCATAAACATCTCTGACTTTCCCGGTGCGGAAAAGCGGAAGATCCTTGAGCCCGGTTTTCAGAATAAGATTATTTTCCATCTTTCTTTAAACGCCCAAGCAGCGCTTTATATTCCTGCCAGAGTTCCTTCGGCAGGTCTTTCTTGAAATCCCCAAAAAACTTGTATATCCCCTTCGTCTCCTCCAGCCACTGCGCCTTATCCACTTTCAGTAATTCTTCCATCGCTTCGCTGCTTATTTTAAGACCGTTCAAATCGATATTGAAGGGATAAGGGGTATAGCCGATCGGGGTCTGCATCGCGTTGACCCGGTTATTGCAGCGGTCCAGTATCCATTCCAGCACCCTGAGGTTTTCGCTGTATCCCGGCCAGATGAATTTACCGTGCGCGTCCGTCCTGAACCAGTTGACATGAAAAATCTTGGGCGGATGCGCCATAAGTTTCCCCATATTCAGCCAATGCCGGAAATACTCCGCCATATTATATCCGCAGAAAGGAAGCATCGCCATCGGGTCGCGCCGGACCTGGCCGAGCTTACCGACCTGGGCGGCGGTCAGTTCCGAGCCCATCGTTGCCCCTACAAATACCCCGTGCTCCCAGTTAAAAGCCTCATAAACCAGCGGAGAAACATGCTGGCGCCGGCCGCCGAAAACGATTGCCGAGATCGGAACGCCATGGTGCTGCTCAAGCCTGAAAGAAGCCGAAGGGCAATTCACGATCGGAGCGGTGAATCTGGCGTTAGGATGCGCCCCTTTGACCGGCTTGCCTTCACTATCAAGCATCCCCGGCTTCCAGGGGTTACCTTTCCAGTCAATTCCCTGGGACGGAACCTCTCCGTCGGCCCCTTCCCACCAGACCGTATTATCGGGCCTTAAAAGCACATTGGTATAAATGGTGTTTTTTTGGATCGTCTTGACCATGTTCAGGTTGGACTTGGAATTTGTCCCCGGCCCCACCCCGAAAAACCCGGTTTCCGGATTGACCGCCCAAAGGGAACCGTCGGAATCAACCCTCATCCAGGCGATATCATCCCCTACCGTCCAAATACGGTAACCCTTGCTCTTCAACCCTTCCGGCGGGATGAGCATCGCCAGATTGGTCTTGCCGCAGGCGCTGGGAAAAGCCGCCGCGATATATTCCACATGGCCGTCGGGCTCTTCGATGCCCATGATCAGCATATGTTCAGCCATCCATTTTTCCTTACGAGCGACAAAACTGGCGATTCGCAAAGAAAGGCATTTTTTCCCCAGGAGGACATTGCCGCCGTATCCCGAGCCGACGCTCCAGATAGTATTATCTTCGGGAAAATGCAGGATCAGCCTTTTTTTAATATCCAGCTGGGCTTTTGAATGCAGGCATTTGGTAAAGTCATCGCCTTTTTCCAATTGTTTCAACACCGCATCACCGCAGCGGGCCATGATCATCATATTCAGGACCACATAACGTGAATCTGTAAGCTCCACGCCGATTTTGCTGAAAGGGGAGCCTACCGGCCCCATGGAAAAAGGTATCACATACATCGTGCGCCCCTTCATCGCGCCGCGGAATATCTCTCTTGCCTTGGCGTAGGCCTTTTTCGGAGACATCCAGTTATTGTTCGGTCCGGCATCGCCCTTTTTACTGGTGCAAATAAATGTCAGATGTTCGGTCCTGGCAACATCATCATGGGCGGTGCGGTGCAGAAAACAACCGGGCAGCTTCTCCTGGTTCAGGCGGATCAACTCGCCGTCGTTAACGGATTCTTTTTCCAGGAGCAATTTCTGTTCCTCCGAACCGTCAATCCAGACAATGCGGTCGGGCCGGCAAAGATTTACGGCCTTATTGACCCATTCAATTAATTTTTTATTGGTTGTCGGAAAATTTTCCATTTTACTTTACTCCATTCTTCACCGTCCCGGTGACATATTTATAAGCCGCGTCGGCGGCAACCGCCCCGTCTCCGCAGGCATTGACTACCTGGTAAAAACCCTTCTTGCGGCAATCCCCGCAGGCAAAAATTCCGGCGGCGCTGGTGGACATATTTTCCCCGGCGCGGATAAAACCCGCCTCGTCCAGGTCGATCTTTCCTTTAAGGTAACCGGTTTCCGGCTCCTGTCCGATATAAACAAATATCCCGTCGCAGGAAAAGTCTCTTTCATTTCCGCTTAAAAGGTCTTTCAGCGTCACCGATTCCACTTTAATATTCCCGTTTATCCTGGACACCACGCTATTCAAGATAAAATGTATTTTTTTATCCTGCCGGATTCTTTCCTGCAGGATCGGCGAAGCGCGCAGTTCAGAACGGCGGTGGACAAGGCTGACCGAAGCGGCAAAGCGGCTTAAATAAAGCGCCTCTTCCGCCATTGCATCCCCCCCTCCCACGATAACCACGGTTTTTCCCTTAAAAAACGGGGCATCGCAAGTTGCGCAATAAGAAACCCCCCTGCCGGTATATTGCGTTTCTCCGGGAACATTCAATTTTCGGGGGCGCGCTCCGCTGGCAAGAATTATCGCTTCCGCCGCATAAACTCCGGCGCCGGTATTAACCTTTAAAGCAGCGGGATCCAGCCCCAAAACCTCTTCGCTGACAATCTTTACCCCGAGCTCCTTAACCTGATTTTCCATACGCCCCATTAATTCGAGGGTAGAGACTCCCCCGGGGAAACCGGGATAATTTTCGATCATCTCACTCATCAATATCCTTCCGCCTACGGCGGCTTTCTCGATCAGCAAAGTATCCAGGCGGCTCCTCCCGGCATAAATCGCAGCGGTCAACCCCGCCGGCCCCCCTCCGATAATAATCAACTCGTGTTTTTCCAAGCCGCTTCTCCTTAAACTATCCGGGCTGACCGGTTTTTTTCTTTAAAACAGAAAGTTTTTTCTTAATACGCACTTTGTCCAGGAACGAGGCGTAATCTACGATAAGTTTCCCCTTTAAGTGGTCGATCTCATGCTGCAGGACGCAGGCGAAAAGATCGCTCGCCTCGATCTCCAGAAGAACTCCTTCTTCGTTCCTGGCCGAAACCCGGATATGCTTGGCCCTTTTGACCTTCACTGAAATTCCCGGAAGACTCAAACACCCTTCACTGATCGCCTGTCTGCCGCGCTTCTTCGATATTCTGGGGTTTATCAGCTTATAAAGCCCATCCCCGATATCCACCACGATCATCTGCAGGCTGATCCCAACCTGGGGCGCGGCCAGCCCCACCCCGGAGCCTTCATACATCGTTTGCGACATCTGGCTTAAAATCCGGCGGTGCTCCTCGGAAATTTTAGCCACCCGCCCGGCTTTTTCCCTTAGGACCTTTTCTCCGTATGTTTTAATCTTTAATTTTGTTTCTGTCATTTACTTTCACGATTTTCGGTTTAACCGAAGCGGC
>JAQTRM010000024.1 GCA_028711825.1 Candidatus Omnitrophota bacterium
ATGGATTTTAAATCAGCTTTAGATTTAGGTATTCCTTTGGCGTTAGGCGTGGCGGCTTTTGGTTCGGCAATCGGTTTGGGGTGGGCGGTATCATCGGCATTGGGAGGGGTCAGCCGCCAGCCGGAATCCGCCAACAAGATTATGATGATATTGATCATCGGTTGCGCGTTTATCGAAGCGATTACGATTTACGTTTTAGTATTTGCTTTTATGTACGTCAGTAAATAACCCTTTGATCTTTTTAGAGGGATGAAGAAAGAGTGTTTTGATGGAACTATTTAAAATGCTTAGCGGCAGTGAGATCTTCGCGCAGATTTTAAGTTTCTTCCTGCTGCTTTTTTTGCTTAAGAAATTTGCCTGGTCCAAGATGCTTAAGTTGTTGGACGAGCGCCGGGAAAATATCCGTTCCCAGCTTGAAGAGGTCGAGAACAGCCGCATGCAGGTCGAGCGGCTTAAATCGGATTATGAACTGAAGATTTCCGATATCGCCAGCCAGGCCCAGGCGGAAATCAGCCGGGCGGTGGAGCAGGCCAAGCTGGTCAGCGCGCAGATCCACAAGAAGGCCCATGAAGAAGCGCAGGATATTATTAATGACGCGCGCCAGCAGGTGAAGCATGAAATTTCCAGCGTCCAGGAAAAGATCAAGGATAAGATCGTGGATATCGCTTTGGATGCCGCACGGGCGGTGATCCAGGAAAAACTTACCGAAGACGGCGACCGCAGGATCGTCGAAAATTTTATCCAAGAGATCGAAAATACGCCATGATTAAAGATAAAGCGGTGGTCAGCAGGTATGCCGAAGCTTTCTTAAGCGTCGCCCGCACCTCCAGCGGGGTGGGCAAGGTGCTTACCGATCTTGCCATGGTAAAGAACATTATCCGCGATAACCCCGGTTTCAGCGAGTTAATGGAAAACCCGGAGATTTCTTATACCGAGAAATGCGCGATTATCGAAGGGGTAATGAAAGACGGATTATCCGAAGATATCCGTAATTTCCTGAAGCTCCTTCTTGATAAGAAACGCCTGGATATTTTTTTGGATGTCGCCGAGTACCTGCGCGCAAAATACAGCCATCACGGCCAGGTGGATGTTTTGTTGAAGACCGCTTTTCCCCTGGACCTGGACCTTATTAAGAATATCGAGGATGCTTTGAGGAACAAATTAAAACAGGACTTGAGGTTTTATATCGATTTGGACGGCAGTTTGCTGGGCGGGGTGCAAGTCGTTATCGGTAACACCATTATCGACGGTTCGGTAAAAAAACGCCTCCGGGAACTTAAAGATAAGCTCTCCGCTGTCCGGATGGATTGATATTGAAAGAGGTAAAAAATGGTCCTTAAACCCGAAGAAGTAACATCAATTATTAAGAAAGAGCTGGAGAAATATAAATCGCGCCTGCGCACCGAATCGGTGGGGACGGTAATCCAGGTGGGGGATACGATTGCCCGGATTTACGGTTTAGACGATGTAATGATGGGTGAGCTGGTGGAGTTCTCCGATAATGTTATGGGGATGGTCTTAAACCTCGAAGAGGACAGTGTGGGGGTGGTGATTTTCGGGACGGATAACCCGGACAAAACGATTCGTGAGGGTGATATCGTTAAACGCACCGGCAAGATCGTGCAGGTTCCGGTAGGGGAAGCGCTGGTGGGCAGGGTGGTTAACACCCTGGGCCGTCCGATCGACGGAAAAGGCCCGGTGAACACCCAAAAAACCCGGCCGATAGAATCCAGCGCTCCGAATGTGGTGGAAAGGCAGCCGGTGAACCAGCCGCTGCAAACCGGGATCAAGGCGATTGATACGATGATCCCGATCGGCCGCGGCCAGCGCGAGCTTATCATCGGGGACCGCCAGACCGGAAAGACCGCGATCGCCATCGATACGATTATTAACCAGAAGGGTAAGGATGTTTATTGTATCTATTGCGCGATTGGACAAAAATTATCCAGCGTGGTTGCGGTTAACGAGGTGCTCAAGAAATACGGGGCGATGGATTACACCACGATTGTCAGCGCTTCCAGCCGGGCATCGGCAAGCCTGCAGTATCTTGCGCCTTACGCGGCTACCGCGATGGCCGAGGAATTCATGTATTCCGGAAAACATGTTTTGGTAATTTATGACGATCTTTCCAAGCATGCCCAGGCTTACCGGCAGCTTTCTTTGCTGTTGAGGAGGCCTCCGGGCAGGGAGGCTTATCCGGGGGATATCTTTTACCTGCATTCGAGGCTTCTGGAACGTTCTGCCAAGCTGAACGATTCTTTGGGCGCCGGCTCGATCACCGCTATTCCGATTATCGAGACCCAGGCCGGGGATATTTCCAGTTACATCCCGACCAACGTTATTTCGATTACCGACGGACAGATTTACCTGGAGAGTGACCTTTTTTACGCGGGGGTGCGCCCGGCGGTTAATGTGGGGCTTTCGGTTTCCCGGGTGGGAGGTAAAGCCCAGAGCAAGGCGATGCGGCAGGTGGCCTCCAAACTCAGGCTTGATCTGGCGCAGTACCGCGAACTGGTTACCTTTACCCAATTCGGCACCGATCTGGACAAGACTACCCGCGCGCAGCTGACCCGCGGAGAGAGAATGGTGGAGGTTTTGAAACAAGCGCAGTATGAGCCGCTGGATGTTTTTAAGCAGGTGGTTATTATCTATGCCGGGACCAACGGTTATCTGGATGATCTCAGCATCGGTTCGGTCAAAAATTTCACACAACAGCTTTATAAATTTATCGACGCGAAATTCCCGGAAATCCGCGGAGAGATTGAATTAAAAAATGAGCTGGATCAGGAGACGAAAAATAAGCTTGATACTTTGATCTGCGAATTCAAGAAAGAATTTCTATCTTAGTTTTGAAGCGCTCCTTTTTTGGTTTTTTTAAAAAGGCGCTCCTGAATGGAAGGCAGGGGTTTTGATGCAGTCGTTAAAGCAGATAAAAAACCGTATCCGCAGCGTGGAAAATACCAAGAAAGTAACCGGGGCGATGCAGATGATTTCGGTGTCCAAGCTTAACCGGATCCAGGATAGTTTATTTGTCCTGCGGCCTTACGCCTCTAAATTGGAAAACTTTATGCAGAACCTTGCGCGGTCCTGCCGGGAAGATTTGTCGGCGTATTTCCAGGAGTCTTCTCGCGAGGCGGGAAGCGTGCTGGTCCTGGTGACTTCGGATAGCGGATTGTGCGGAATGTACAATCAGAATGTACTGCGGGCCGCGGAAGAGTTCCTGAAAAAGAATAAAGACCGGGATCCCGCGTTGATCCTGGTGGGACAGAAAGGCCTGAATTATTTCAAGTCTTCTTCCCGGAGGATTTTGAGTTCATATGCCGGTTTAAACGGCAAATTCAAACAGGAGTTTTGCGACCGGTTGACCGGGGAGATAACCGACCTTTTTCTAAGCGGGCGCGCCGGGGAGATTCATCTGGCTTATACTTATTTCGAGAATTCTCTTTTTCAGAAACCTTTGATTGAACGGTTTCTGCCTGTCCGGCAGCGGCTTGTTAAGCCGGTAGACTATATCGTCGAGCCGGATCTAAAAAGCATACTCGCGGAGATTATTCCGCGTTACTTAAGGGTTAAAATGCAGCTTATTCTGATGGAATCTTTTACCTCCGAGCACGCCGCCCGGATCGTTTCCATGAAGACGGCTACCGATAACGCCAAGGACCTTCTGGTTCGGCTGGTTCTTTTCCGGAATAAGATGCGGCAGGCGGGGATTACCCAGGATATCCTGGAAATTTCATCATCAGCGGAAGCATTAAGAGGGTAAAAATATGGCAGAAGGACAGATCTTACAGATTATCGGGCCGAGCGTGGATATCAGGTTTCCCGAAAACCAGGGCCCGCAGCTTTTAAACGCGATTAAGGTTAAAGAGAGCGGGATTGATCTTACCCTGGAGGTCGCCCAGGACATCGGTAATAATACCGTGCGTTGTATCGCCCTGGGATCTACCGACGGCCTGGTCCGCGGGATGAAGGCTGTGGATACCGGAAACCCGATTACCGTGCCGGTAGGCAGGCAAACTTTGGGGCGGATATTTAATCTTTTGGGCGAACCGATCGACGGCCAAGGCCCCTTGGAGCATCCGGAGGCCAGGAACCCTATCCACCGGACCTCTCCGAACTTCCAGGAACAGCTTCCGATCGAGAATATCCTGGAGACGGGTTTAAAGGTAATCGATCTTCTGGCGCCGATCCCCAAAGGCGGTAAGGTGGGATTGTTCGGCGGAGCGGGTGTCGGCAAGACGGTAGTGGTAATGGAGCTTATTCGCACGATCGCTACCGAGCACGGCGGGGTTTCGGTCTTCGCCGGGATCGGCGAACGGACCCGGGAGGGTAATGAACTCTGGCTGGAGATGAATAATTCCAAGGTAGTGAAAAACAGCGCCTTGGTATTCGGCCAGATGAACGAGCCTCCGGGAGCGCGCTTACGTATCGGCTTATCGGCCCTTACTATCGCGGAGTACTTCCGCGACCAGGAAAGGAAAGATGTGCTTTTGTTTATCGATAATGTGTATCGTTATATCCAGGCAGGTTCGGAGGTTTCAACCCTGCTGGGCCGGATGCCTTCAGCGGTAGGCTACCAGCCGAACCTTTCTACCGAAGTTGCCCAGCTTGAGGAAAGGATTGCTTCTACCCGCGACGGTTCGATTACTTCGATCCAGGCGGTATACGTCCCGGCCGACGACCTGACTGACCCGGCTCCCGCGGCGGTGTTTTCGCATCTTGACGCCAAGATCGTCCTTTCGCGGCAGATCTCCGAATTGGGGATTTATCCGGCGGTTGACCCTCTGGATTCGAATTCCCGGATCATGGATCCCCGGCTTCTAGGGGAGGAGCATTATAATACGGCCCTGGCGGTGCAAAAGATCCTGCAGCGCTATAAAGAACTGCGCGATATTATTTCTATCCTGGGTATCGACGAGCTTTCGGATGAGGATAAGTTGACCGTGCAGCGCGCCCGCAAGGTGCAGAGATTTTTTTCGCAGCCGTTTTTTGTCGCGGAAAACTTTACCGGCATGAAAGGTAAATATGTAAAGCTGGAGGATACCATCAAAGGGGTCGGGATGATTATCAGCGGCGAGCTCGATAGCCTGCATGAGCAGGCTTTTTATATGGTCGGTTCGATCGAGGAAGCGATCGAGAAAAGTAAGAAGACCCTTAATAATAAATAAATGGCTAAATTATTCCAGGTAGGTATTTATTCCACCGAAAAGACGGTTTTTGAAGGGCAGGCGGTTTCCCTGGTAGTGCCTTCGGTCGAAGGCTCGCTGGGCATCTTGGCGGACCACGCTCCTTTGGTTGCCAAGCTCGGGAATGGCAAGATTGTCCTGCGCGACGGAAAAGGCGGTACCAGCCTGATAGATTCTTCTCCGGAAGGGTTCCTGCAGGTCTTGAATAATCAGGTAATACTGCTTTTATAAGACCGGCGGATCACCCGGTTTTCGAGGCGCGCCGCAGGAGTAAATATCCTTGACAAAAATACCTTTTTTGATATAGTAATTTTATTATTGTGAAAAATGGAACAATATGATTACGAACAAAAACTGTATTATCCGTCTTTCGCGTTATAAGAATGCTCTTTATAGGCTTCAGGCTTTAGGTTTTGTGAAAGTTTTCTCAGATAACCTCGCGGATGCCGTGGGGGTTACCGCCTCCCAGGTGCGGAAGGATTTTTCGATTTTCGGCATTTCCGGGAATAAGAAGGGCGGTTATCAGATAGACCTGTTGCTGGAAAAATTAAACAATATCCTGGGCAAGGATCGTTTGCAAAAAGTTATTGTGGTGGGGGGAGGCCACATCGGAAGCGCGTTGATGCGCTACCGGGGGTTCGAAAAAGAAGGGATCAAAATTATCGCCGGTTTTGATATCGATCCGGCCAAGATCAACCGCTCAAACCCTGTTCCAATCCTGCCTTTAGAGGAAGCCCGGATTTTTATTAAAACTAACGGTATACGTATCGCGATCCTGGCGGTTCCGGATATCGCCGCCCAGCAGGCGTTGGATTTGATCTGCGCGGCGGGGATTAAGGGAGTGCTTAATTTCGCCCCTTTGAGATTGAAGGCCCCGGAGTCTTGTATCGTCAATTACGTGAACCTTGAAATTGAACTTGAAAACCTGATCTATTTTGTGAACGTCGCGGAAAAAACCGAGTAAAATCAAGGATAAGAAGATGACTGAAGAAAAGAAAAACATGCAGCAAGAAATTGCCAGCCTGGTTGAAAAATGGAAGGATAAAGAGGGCAACCTTATCATGATCCTGCACGAATTGCAGAATTATTTCGGTTATGTCCCCCGCGCCGCCGCCCTGGAGCTTTCCCGCGCATTACAGACCCCGTTGGCCAGGATATATGAAGTGATTACTTTTTATAACTTTTTTAAGCTGGAGCCTCCCGGCAAGCATATTATTTCGCTTTGCCTGGGGACCGCTTGTTACTTAAAAGGCGCGCCGGTCCTGCTTAATGAAATCAAGACTTTATTAAATATCGAAGAGGGACAGACGACAAAAGACGGTCTTTTTCAACTGGATGTCGTGCGTTGCCTGGGATGCTGCGGCCTGGCCCCCGTTATCAAAATCGACGAGAAGGTTTACGGCAAGGTGCAGAAGAATCAGGTAATGGGGATTCTCTCCGAATACAGCGAGCATCAGAAAGAAGGTTAATATGGCGAAAATCAAACCGGCTGACTTGGACAGGATAAAAGCGGCGCATCAGGACGACGGCAAGGATTGGATTAAGGTGGGAATGAGCACCTGCGGGATCGCCGCGGGAGCCGATAAGGTCTATGAGGCTTTTGTCGAGGAGATCAAAAAAAGGAATCTCGACATCCAGATCAAGAAATGCGGATGCCAGGGGATGTGCTATTCCGAACCCTCGGTGGAAGTCCGCGTCAAGGGGATGCCGGATGTAATTTACGGCAAGGTAGACAAAGAGGGGGTAATGAAGATCCTGGACAAACATGTTTGCGGAAACGCCCTGGTTAAAGACGCTATTTATGAACTCAGGACAAAAAGGTAAGGATAAAATGGGACAAACAATAGTTTTTATCAAGGATACCGGGTTAGAGGGCGACCGCACCAAGGATTTTTACGCGGCTTTTCTTAATCTTTTAAGGGAAAATTCCCTGGAGGAAAAAGCGCAGGTGGTGCGGGTGGCGGATATCGGGATTTATAATCAGGGTTTGGTTGTCAAATTCCCCGAAAAAGATGTTACTTATGTTAAGGTCGGGGAAGAGGATTTGAAAGAGGTCGTTGCCAAGACGGTAAAAGAAGGCAAAGTGATCGACCGCCTGCTGTTTAAAGAGGAGCCGAAACAGTTAAGGATTGTCCTGCGTAACTGCGGGGAGATCGATCCGGAAAATATCGACGAATACATTGCCAAGGATGGTTACCGCGCCCTGGCTAAAGTATTAAAAGACTATAAGCCGGCCGATGTGATCGAGGAATTAAAGAAAAGCGGCCTGCGGGGCAGGGGCGGGGCGGGTTTTCCTACCTGGCTTAAATGGAAACTTACCCATGAAACCCAGGATACCCAGAAATACATGATCTGTAACGCCGATGAGGGCGACCCGGGCGCGTATATGGACCGCGGCGTCCTGGAAGGTGATCCGCATTCGGTGCTGGAAGGCTTGATTATCGCCGGTTATACTATCGGCGCCTCACAGGGTTATTTTTACGTGCGCGCCGAGTATCCCCTGGCGGTAGAGAGAGTTGAAAAAGCCTTAAAGCAGGCTTACGATTATGGATTTTTAGGTAAAAACATCCTCGGTAGTAATTTTAGTTTCGATATCGATATCCGCCTGGGGGCGGGTGCTTTTGTCTGCGGCGAGGAAACCGCTTTAATCGCTTCCATCGAAGGCAGGCGCGGGACCCCGCGTCCGCGCCCCCCGTATCCTTCGGTAAAGGGGCTCTGGGATAAGCCTACCGCGATCAATAATGTCGAGACCCTGGCCAATATCGCCCCGATAATCTTAAAAGGCGGAGATTGGTATTCTTCGATCGGTACCGAAAAATCCAAAGGGACAAAAGTTTTTGCCCTTACCGGGAAAGTAAAGAACTCCGGGCTGGTCGAAGTCCCGATGGGGATTACCTTAAGAGAGATCGTTTTTGATATCGGCGGAGGGATGCTTTCGGATAAAGGAATTAAGGCGATCCAGACCGGGGGCCCTTCCGGTGGCGTAATCCCCAAAGAATATCTGGATACCCCGGTAGATTATGAAAACCTGCAGAAGCTCGGATCGATCATGGGGAGCGGCGGGATGATCGTGATGGATGAAGATGACTGTATGGTGGATATCGCGAAATTCTATCTGGGTTTTTGTGTGGATGAGTCCTGCGGCAAGTGCGTGCCCTGCCGTATCGGAGGCTACCAGATGCTTTCGGTATTAAATAAAATTACCGAAAGCCAGGGGCAAATTGAGGATCTTGATAAGCTGAAAAGGATAGCCCTGGCGATGCAGAAGGCTTCTTTGTGCGCTTTAGGCCAGACTGCCGCCAACCCGGTAATTTCCACGATCAGGTATTTCGAAGAAGAATACCGGGATCATATCGTAAACAAGAAATGCCGTTCGCATAAATGCAAACATCTGCTTAATTATAATGTTATCCAGGACCGCTGTAAGCGCTGCCGGGTTTGTGTGATCAACTGCCCGGTGAATGCCATCAGCGGGGATAAGGAAAAAGGGTTTTTTGTCGACCCCAAGACATGTGTGCGCTGCGGGAAGTGTTTTGAGGTGTGTAAATTTAATGCTATTGCCAAGGAGTAATTGTGATGATCAAAGCCAAGATTAATAATATACCGGTAGAGGTGGAAAAAGGGGTAAGTATCCTGGATGCGGCCAAAAAGGCCCAGATCAAGATACCTACTCTTTGCAAGCATCCCGATCTTCCCGCGGGAGCCGGGTGCGGTTTGTGTATCGTGAGGATCAAGGGGACGCCGAAGATGCTGCGTGCCTGCAGCACGCCGCTGGAAGATGGCATGGAGATTACCACCCACGACCCGGAGATTGTGGCGGTGCGCCGCACGGTCCTGGAGCTTATTCTTTCCAATCACCCTAACGATTGCCTGCAGTGCGGACGTAACAATAACTGCGAGTTGCAGACGCTGGTGGCGGATTTCGGTATCCGTGAAGAATCTTTTCAGAAATTCCTTCCCGAGACGGAAAAGGATGATTCTACCCGCACGATCGTGCTTGATCCGCAGAAATGTATCCGCTGCGGACGTTGCGTCAAGGTTTGCCAGGAGATGCAGAATGTCTGGGCGCTTTCTTTTCTGGAAAGGGGTTTTTGCACACGGATCTCTCCGGCCGGCGACATTAAGCTGGCGGATTCTCCCTGTATCCGCTGCGGGCAGTGTTCCAATCATTGTCCTACGGGAGCGATCGTGGAGCTTGACGAGACCGCCAAGGTCTGGGAGTTGCTGCAGGATCAGAGTAAATATTGCGTAGTTCAGATTGCCCCGGCGGTGAGGGTGGCGATCGGCGAGGCCTTCGGTTATCCGATCGGCACGAACTTAACCAGGAAACTTTACGCCTTATTAAGAAGGCTTGGCTTTAAAGCGGTATTTGATACGAATTTCGGAGCGGATGTCACGATTATGGAGGAAGGCAGCGAGTTTTTGCAAAGGTTCCTGCACGGGACGGGCCCTTTGCCGCTGATCACCTCTTGCTGTCCGGGCTGGGTGGATTTCATGGAGAAATTCCATCCCGATATGATCGATCATTTCTCAAGCTGTAAATCCCCGCATGAGATCGTGGGGGTGCTTTCCAAGACTTATTACGCGCAGAAAAAGAATATCGATCCGAAGAATATCGCGGTGGTTTCGATCATGCCCTGTACCGCCAAGAAGAATGAGATTATCCGCTGCGAGGAGATGTATGCCTCCGGCTGCCAGGATGTGGATGTAGCGCTTACCACCCGGGAACTGGCCCGCATGATCAAGCAGGCGGGGATTGATTTTGTCAATCTTCCCGACGAGGATCCGGACCATATGCTGGGGGATTATACCGGGGCGGGGGTTATCTTCGGAGCCACCGGAGGAGTAATGGAGGCGGCTTTAAGGACCGCGTATTTTCTGTTAAACGGCAAGAATATGGATAAGGTTGAATTGAACCAGATCCGCGGGCTGGAAGGGGTGAAGGTCGCGGAGATTGCGATTAACGGAAAGAAGATCCGGGTCGCGGTCGCCCACGGCTTGAACCATGTGGAATACGTTTTAAATAAGGTAAGGGAAGCGGAAAAGAATAACGAGGAAATACCGTATCATTTTATCGAGGTGATGGCCTGCCTGGGAGGCTGCGTGGGTGGCGGCGGCCAGCCTTACGGGGTGACCGACGAATTAAGGATCAAGCGGGCCTCCGGGATTTACCAGGATGACCATGATGCCAAATTACGTTGTTCTCATGAGAATCCTTTTGTCCAGCAGCTTTATAAAGAGTTTTTGGGTAAACCGTTAGGGGAGAAGTCGGAGCACCTGCTGCACACGCATTATCAATCCCGTCCGGTTTACGTTAAATAACAGTTTTAGATTTTAGTTCCTGAGGCAAGGAGAAATTCGGCTCTGCGTTCAAAGGGGGAAAGATTAAAATCCCGGTTTTCTTTATTTTTTAAGAGACCCGGGATTTTTTTGGCCACAAGGCCATACTGGCGCAATTCCTATTAGCGCCAGGTATCTGCCACGAGGCCACACCGGCGCAACGCCCACAAGGGCGTACCCACGTAATTCCTTATAAACGTGGGGTGTTCCGCTTAGCGCCGGGTGTGTGTTGACAAAACAACACCGGCGTAATACCGCTTAGCGCCGGGTGTTGGCCGTTTTATAAAAGCAGGGGTGTGTTTTTATACGCTCGCCGTTTTAAAACCCCGGTTTTTGAAGGCCGGGGATGGAAACGGCTCAGTATTCCTTCGGTTTTACTCAGGATGCTTCGAAGGATGCTGAGCGTAGTCGAAGCACAATTCAGAAAAATGCCCCCGGTCTTTAGGTCGGAGCATTCGAGAATTGATTAACAGATGGAGGTGTAATATGGAGAAGCGTCTGGGGTTTGTGGGGATTATTATTCATAACCGTAAAAAGGCAGCGCCCTTGGTCAATAATGTTTTGACCGAATTCGGAGAATTGTTCCTGGGCAGGATGGGTATCCCGCATGTGAAAAGAGAGTTAAGCGTTATGGTACTGATCGTTAACGCGACTACCGATGAATTAGGGGCCTTAACCGGAAAGCTGGGAAAAATCCCCGGAGTTTCGGTAAAATCCGGCTTAAGCAAGGCTGAATAAATATTTTTTCCAGTTAAGCCTTGCCCTGAATCAAGCTTCTGCCTTCAGGGCCGGGGGCCGCTTTCAGTATCAATCCTTAAATAAGCCTTACGTTTTAGCGTGAGATGTCGAAGGATTATTTTTCGTATGCGACAAAACAGGCAAGATGAAATATTCCGTTGTTAAAACAATATTAAATAAAATTTATACAAGCCGCGTTCCCGACCCCGGAGACCTGGAGTTTGTTTTATCCCTCCGGGATCCGGAAGAAATCAGGGAAGTTTTTACTTTTGCCGATAAAATCCGGGAAAAGTTTTGCGGTAAAGGTATCGCATTACGCGGGATCATCGAGTTTTCAAATTACTGCTTTCGGAGGTGTTTTTATTGCGGGATCAATAAAGATAATTCTAAGATAAAACGCTACCGCATGAGCCGGAAGGAGATCCTGGATACGGTCGGCCGCCTGGTTTCCTGCCGGATTAAGACGGTAGTGCTGCAGTCCGGAGAGGATGCCGGAATTGATGCGGCATGGCTTGAAGATGTTATTTTAAGTATTAAATCCAGGTTCGATATCGCCGTTACCCTTTCGGTAGGGGAAAGAGAAAATGAAGATTACCGGCTATGGCGGCGCGCGGGAGCGGAGAGGTATCTTTTAAAGATAGAAACCTCCAATGAGAAGCTTTATTCTTCAATGCACCCGGGGATGGATTTCAGGCACCGCATAGGTTGCTTGAATGCTTTAAAGAGCCTGGGTTATCAGACCGGCTCGGGGATTATTGTCGGGCTGCCGGGGCAGGATTTAAAGACGATTGCGCGCGACATCCTGTTTTTCAAGAAGCGCGACTTCGACATGATCGGGATCGGGCCTTTTATTCCCCATCAGAATACTTGTTTTACGGACAAGCCCGGAGGGGACGCCGGTCTTGCCTTAAAGACATTGGCGCTGACCCGCATTGTTA
This sequence comes from Candidatus Omnitrophota bacterium, assembly GCA_028711825.1. GTDB lineage: Bacteria > Omnitrophota > Gorgyraeia > Gygaellales > Profunditerraquicolaceae > UBA6249. Next base: position 12,203 of record JAQTRM010000024.1, read on the forward strand.
CCCGGAACGCGCATTTGCCGGCGACCACCGCCCTGGGAAGCCTTGACCGGGATTACCGCCCGGAGGGGCTTGCCTGCGGGGCGAACGTCCTGATGCCGAATTTTACCCCTTTGCCTTACCGGAAACTTTATGAAATTTACCCGCAGAAAAGATGTGTCAGCGAGGCGCCCGGCGCCTGCGGGACCTGCATGGAAAAGATGGCTAAAGGTTTGGGCAGGTTTGTCGATTATTCGCGCGCGGATTCTTTGAAAAAGCGGGATCAGTTCACCGCTCACAGTTGACAGTTCACGGAAAATTCAAATCTTGGCTTACAGCTATCAGCTATCAGCTATCAGCTTTCAGCTGTCAGCCTGCAGCTAAAGCGAAAGGTAAAAGCACATAACTCGTAACTAGTAATCCGTAACTCGTAATTTGTACTATATACTATCACCAAGTCAAGTTAACAGTTTTAAGTTACCGGTTACAGATTACCCTCTTCATAACTATTTGTGTTTTTAGCAGTTATAGAGCAACAGGGTGTCCCCTGAAAGGACGTCCCCCGAACAATGGTTTTGTTTTTACTGAGAGCTGATAGCTGAGGACTGAAAGCTGAAAAGCTGGATGGTTAAGCTATTGGAGAGTAAATAAAATTTATGGTTTGACAACTTTTATAAAGCTCCCTAAAATGAGAAAAACATAACCTTAAGGCAAAATGAAAATATTATCTAAAGATACCCTTGTGGATCATGCCGGATTAAGAATATTTCGGATGGTTCTGGACGCGCCCCTTATCAGCCGGAAGGCCCGCGCCGGACAGTTCGTGGTTATTATGGCCAGCCGTGAAGGGGAAAGAATTCCGCTTACCATGGTGGAGTCCGATAGCCAAGCGGGGACGATCACCATTGTTTTTCAGGAAACCGGTTTTACTACCAGGATGCTGGGGGCTCTTGAGCCCGGGGACAGCCTATACGCTTTGGCCGGCCCCCTGGGGCATGCTACCGAAATAAAAAAATACGGTAATGTTGTTTTACTTGGCGGGGGAGTGGGGGTGGCGGAGATTTATCCGGTAGCCGGAAGCCTGAAACAGGCGGGGAACAGGATCACGGTGATTATCGGCGCCAGGAATAAAGGCCTGTTGATATTAAAAAAAGAATTGGAATCTTTAGCGGATAATTTTTATACGGCTACCGATGACGGGTCGGAGGGGCGCAAGGGGTTTGTAACCGATATTCTGGAAGAGGTCCTGAAAAAAGAAAAACAAGACCTGGTTTACGCGGTAGGCCCAATCCCGATGATGAAAAAGGCTTCTTTTGTCAGCGGCGCCGCGGGCGTGCGGGCGGTTGTCTCTTTGAATGCCTTGATGGTTGACGGGACCGGGATGTGCGGCTGCTGCCGGGTAAGCGTAGGCGGACAGACTAAATTCAGCTGTGTCGACGGCCCGGAATTCGAAGGGGATAAGGTGGATTGGGAAGAGTTGGGATTGAGGAACTCCATGTATTGCGATAAAGAAAGCCATATCTGCAGGTTAAATTCTTTAAAACCATGAATAAAGAACCGATAGGGGCGGGAGAGCTGCCCGTTCAGGAAAGGGTGCGGAATTTTAACGAGGTGGTCTCCGGGTATCAGGAGAAAGACGCGCTTGCGGAGGCCGCCCGCTGCCTGCAATGCAAGAATCCTACCTGTATTTCAGGATGCCCGGTAAACATAAACATCAAAGAATTCATCGCGCAGATTTCCAAAAAAGACTATTCCGGGGCTTATTATACTATCCGTAAAACGAATAATTTCCCCTCGATTTGCGGCAGAGTTTGCCCGGCGGAATATCAGTGCCGCAGGGCATGTGTGCTTAACCGGAATAAAACATCTTTTGCTTCGGAAGAGGCAATCAATATAAACTTCCTGGAGAGGTTTGCCGGAGATTACGGGATGCGTTTTAAACTTCCTGCGGCCCCGGCAGCCGCCGGCAGCCGCAAGGCTTCCGGGCTTCGCGTGGCGGTCGTGGGTTCGGGGCCGGCGGGACTGTGCTGCGCCGGGGAATTGGCGCGGGAAGGCGCCAAGGTGGTTGTTTTTGAAAGCCTGCAGAGCTGTGGAGGAGTTTTAAGATACGGAATTCCCGCTTTTCGGTTGGACCGGGAAATCCTGGATTATGAAATCAACAGCCTGGTAAAACTCGGGGTTGAGCTCAGGAATAATATCGTGGTGGGCAGGACCCTTCTTCTTGATGAATTATTCAAAGAGGGGTTTGATAGGGTCTTTTTGGGGCTTGGGGCGGGGGTGCCTTCTTTTTTAGGCATCAAAGGGGAAAATGCCTGCAATGTTTATTCCGCGAATGAATTTCTTACCCGGATCAACCTGATGTCCGCCTACAAATTCCCCGCTTATCATACCCCCGTAAATATCGGCCGGCAGGTAGTGGTAATCGGAGGGGGCAATACCGCACTGGACGCGGCCAGAAGCGCCCTGCGCCTGCAGATGATAAACGGTATTAAGCCGGACGTAAAGATACTTTACCGCAGGACGCTTGCCGAGATGCCCTCAAGGAGGATTGAAATCGAGCATGCCCGTCAGGAAGGGGTTGAATTTAAATTCCTGGTTGAACCCCGGGAATTCAAGCCGGATGAAAAAGGTTTTGTCCGCGGCCTGGAATGCCTTCTTTGCGAGCTGAAAGAAGCCGACGCTTCCGGCAGGAGGCGCCCTGTAGCTTTGGAGGGGAGCGGTTTCAGCGTTCCCTGCGACCTGGCGATTATCGCTATCGGCCTTGGCGCCAATCAGGTGTTAAGCAGCGTTACGCCGGAATTAAAAACCGACAAGCATAAAGATATTATTATTAATCCTGCGACAATGGAAACTTCCGTGGCGGGAGTTTTTGCGGGCGGGGATATCGTAGGCGGCGAGGGAACGGTAATTGAAGCGATGGGGATGGCCAGGAAAGCCTCTTCCGGCATCCTGCAAAATTCTTGACAAGCAAATCCGCTGTATTATGATATAAATCAATCCTTCAAATCATCCCGGGCGCATTGAAGGAATACGGATCCCGCTCTTTACCGGCGTTTTGAAAAGGGTGATCCGGGCGAAGCATTAATAATTCCTGATGGTTTGACGAGCTGTTTAAAAGGGTATGCATTATGGGGCCTTAAGGATAATGCGCGATAAATTACGTTTCGGCTAAAGCGTTTTCTCCCGGCTGGTAAAAGGGAGAATTTTTTAAAAGTATCACTGCCTTATTTTTAGGCAGAAAATGATTAAAATTGAGGAAGGAGATATTAGATGATCCAGTGGCCTAAGACGAATGATGCTTTAGGGACGGTGAACCGCGGGAACCCCTGTGAAAGCGGGCTCTGCACTCTTTGCCGTGTTGATTGTGCGGGAAAATGTGAAACCTGGTTGTCAAGCCTCAAAGGCAGAAAATTATTATATCCCCGGGATTACAGTTTTACTACCGCCGGGAGTTCCAATACTACGCATTTGGGGGTTTCTTATAATTCATTGCGTATTAATGGTTATAATTACGGCGCTACCGGTCTTCCTAAAGGCCTTTCGAATTCCGAAGATGAATGTATCTTTCCTAATGTAAGTGTCGAAGGTGAATTCGGTAAAATTGTAAAAACGAAATTCCGGGTTCCCGTGATGACCGGAGCCCTGGGTTCTACTTTTGTTGCCGCAAAATACTGGGAGTCTTTTGCCGTCGGCGCGGCGTTGGTCGGCGTGCCGATTGTGGTAGGCGAGAACGTGGTGGGCATCGATAAACAGGCGGAGATCCGGGACGGGAAGATTATTAAGGCCCCGGAACTTGACCGCCGCATCGAAACTTTCATGCGTTATTATGACGGATATGGTGCGATCCTGGTGCAGATGAATGTGGAAGATACCCGTAACGGAGTTGCGGAATATGTGATTGGAAAATACGGCGATAAGGTGATTATCGAATTGAAGTGGGGGCAGGGCGCCAAATGTATCGGGGGCGAGATACAGGTCAACAGCCTGGAATACGCGCAGTTCCTGAAAAAACGCGGTTATGTGGTGGATCCGGATCCGACTATCCCTGAGGTTCAGGAGGCGTTTAAATCCGGATCGATCAAATCGATCGCCCGCCACAGCCGCCTGGGTTATACCAGTTTGTCTTCGGAAGCCCGGGTCCGGGAAAGTTTTATGAAGGCGGTTAAATATCTGCGTAAGATCGGATATAAAAGGATTTCTTTGAAGACCGGTTCTTACGGCATGGAGGCGCTGGCAATGGCGATAAAATATGCCTCCGAAGCCAAACTGGACCTTCTTACGATCGACGGTTCAGGCGGAGGCACGGGAATGAGCCCCTGGAATATGATGGAGGCCTGGGGTGTCCCCTCGGTGCTCTTGCACGCCAAGGCTTATGAATATGCGCAGATCCTTGCCAAAAAAGGTAAAAGTGTCGTCGATATGGCGTTCGCCGGAGGACTTGCCCGAGAAGACCATATCTTTAAGGCGTTGGCGTTGGGGGCGCCTTATACGAAACTGGCCTGCATGGGCAGGGCGTTAATGATCCCGGCTTATCTCGGCTCCAATATTCAGGGGGTTCTGGATCCTGCGGTGAAGGCGAGAGTCAGCGGCAGCTGGGATAAATTTCCCGCTTCGGTTGCGGATCTCGGCACCACCGCCGAAGAACTTTTCGCGGGATATTATGACCTGCAGAAGAAGGTAGGGAAAGATGAAATGAAAAATATCCCCCTGGGGGCGGTAGCCTTTTGGACTCTGGCGGACAAACTGGCCGCCGGCATCCAACAACTTATGGCGGGCGCCAGGAGGTTTACTTTAAAGGCGATCAGCAGGGAGGATATCTTTTCGGCCAACCGTGAAACCGAGAAAGAAACCGGAGTGCCTTTTATTACCGATTTTGCGGATGATAAAGCCAGGAAAATATTGAAAAGCTGATAGCAAAATTTTTTAAACGATAAAACGCCGCATCTTATGCAAGGTGCGGCGTTTTATTTGTTGCGGAGGCAGTTTTTTGGATGTAAAATAACTTTCGTGAATAACGAGACTGTAATCGAAGATTTTTTCCGCAGCTTAAGGGTTACCCTTACCAACGCCTTTTCTTATCCCAAAGACCATCCTTATTTTATTAAATCCGTAGAAAGTTTCAAGCTGAAACTCGAGGAAGCCCAATCTTACCTGGAGCCTTTTAAGCTTGGGGTGGGGGATGCCGGGATCCTGATCGACGGCAAAGAGCTTAACCGTAAAGGATTCTATGATGAATTAGCCCGCCTGCTGCACCAGCGTAAAATAAAAAGTATCCAGATAAACCGGGGAGCGACTACCGGGGAAATTATCGCTTTTTTTTCGGTGATTTCCATGGCGCCGAAGGATATTTCAAAAGGAGGCGGGGT
>JAQTRM010000089.1 GCA_028711825.1 Candidatus Omnitrophota bacterium
CCCGCCAAGACGGAATACGAAAATATTTTTGATAAGATCAGGGAAGGGGATTTCTTGCTGCATGTGCCTTATCAGTCATTTTATCCTACGGTGGATCTGATCCAGGCGGCAGCAAAAGATAATGATGTCCTGGCGATCAAGATGACCCTCTATCGCACCAATGATGATTCGGCAATCATAAAAGCGCTGGCTGAAGCGGCCAAAAACAAGAAGCAGGTAACCATCCTGGTCGAGCTAAAGGCGCGTTTCGACGAAGAGAAAAACATCGGATGGACAAGGGATCTTGAATCGGCCGGCTGCCATGTTATCTACGGGATGCCGGGGCTTAAGGTGCATTCAAAAATGGCTTTAATAGTAAGGAAAGAAGAAGGCAGGATATCCCGATACGTGCACCTGGCTACCGGAAATTACAATGAAAAGACCGCCCGTATTTATACCGATATGGGTTATTTTACGGTAAGCGACGATTTCGGCGGAGACATTTCCGATATCTTTAACGTGATTACCGGCTATTCTATCCCCGGGCGTTACCGCAAGATTGTAGCTTCCCCGAACGATATGCGCAATTATCTGTTTGAACTGATCGATAAAGAAATCCAGTTCCAGAAAAAGTTCAAAAACGGTTCGATCTTCGCCAAGATGAATTCCCTTGAGGATACGCAGATCATTAATAAGCTTTATGAGGCTTCCAGCGCCGGAGTGAAGATCAAATTGATCGTGCGCGGGATCTGCTGTTTGATCCCGGGCGTTGCGGGGATGAGCGAGAATATCCAGGTTAAGAGTATTGTCGGAAGATTTCTGGAGCATACCCGCATATACGCCTTTAATAACAATTCTTCGCAGAGAGTGTTTCTTGCCTCGGCGGATTGGATGAGCCGTAATTTCGACCGCCGGATCGAACTTCTTTTTGAGATCGGCAGGCGGGATTTAAACGGGCATTTACTTTCGGTGCTTGAAGAATGCTGGAAAGATAATGTCAAATCGCATATCCTTTCCTCAAACGGCGAATACATCCGCCCTCCCTCCGAAGACAAAGCCTTCGATGTGCAGGAATATTTCATAAAATACTATGAGAAGTAAAGCCGGGTTTTTCAGGCGCGCCAGGAAAATCATTTCCGGGTACCTGGAGGATTTTCTGGAGGAATACCCGCGCCTGCTTCGTTACGAATATGGCGCGGATATCGAACCGCTCCACCGGATGCGCGTGGCCTCCCGGCGTTTAAGGGCGGCGATAAAAGCGTTTGATGATATACTGCCTTCCGAAAAAGCCCGGAACTTAAAGAAAGAGATCGGGAATATCGGGCGCGCCCTGGGCCCGGCCCGGCAGCTGGATGTTCAGATCAGGTTTTTGGAGTCCGCCGGGAAAGAGATGAAAAACGGTTCTTACGCCGTTTATACCGGCAGGATAATCCGGTTTCTGAGGGGAAAGAGAAGGAGAGCGCAGAAAAAGATATATCGCAGGCTGGCGGGGCTTAAGGCGGCGGATTTGACCGCGCGGGTTGAGGCGTTATTTTCCGCCAAAGACAGCGATATCTCCGGCGGGTTCGATGCCGCGCGGGTAATCTTAAAGAGGCTCGATAAAATGCTGGGTTTTTCCCTTTACGCGTATAAACCGCGCCGCGTAAAAGAGCTGCATCTTTTACGCGTCTTTGCTAAAAACCTGCGTTATACGCTGGAACTTTTGAATCCCTGGTATGGCAGCCGGCTCGAAAGGTATATCCTGGCCAGCCGCGATATTCAGGATCTACTCGGGGATTTGCATGAACTTGATGTGCTCGGCGAAGCGTTGAAGGCTGTTCCGGGCGCGGACAGTCCGGGTTTTAAAACCGCCCTGGCTTGTTTAAAACGGAAATGCGGTATCCTGCGCGGGAAAGTTTATGCCGACTTCATCCGCCGTTGGGAAGGGATGCGGAGGGAGCGGTTGTGGGAAGATTTAAGGCGGTCCGTTTAAAGTTGTGTTTTTGCCAGCGCTACCGCCCCTAAAACTACCGCATCGTCCCCGAGCTCCGAGGGAGCGATCGAACATTCCCCGATATCGGAAAAAAACCTGTCTTTTTCTACCTTTTTCTTTACAATCGGGATAATGAAATCCCCGCAGGCCTCGATTACCCCGCCGCCCAGGACGATCATCTCCGGGTCGAAGATGTGCCTTATGGAAACACAGGCGATCCCCAATTGCTGGGCGGCCGCGGTAACTATCTCGAGCGTAAGATTATCGTGGTTCTTCAGGGCTTTACGCAGGATTTTACTCTTGAGGGTATCGGTCTTTTTATCAAGCAGTTTGGTGATTATTGTTTTTTCCCCTCTTTTAGCCGCTTGTTTAATATCCCGTTCTATCGCCCACCTGCCGGCAAGCGCCTCAAGGCATCCGATGTTGCCGCAGCTGCATTTAGGGCCGTCATCCCGGATGATCATATGCCCCAATTCGGCTGCCGCGCCGTGGCTGCCGGAGATGAGGGCGCCGTTTGCGATGATCCCCGCGCCGATCCCGGTCCCGATAAAGATCCCCACCGCGTTTTGAGTGTTTCTTGCGGCCCCCAGCCATCTTTCCCCCAGCATCCCCAGGTTGGCGTCATTGCCGAGCAGGCATTTTATTTTCAGTTTTTTTTCCAGGATATTGCGGAAGCTGGATCCCGAAATTTTCATATTCGGGGTGCGGATTATTCTGCCGGTTTTAGTATCCACCACTCCCGGGATACCGATCCCCGCCGTTAAGAGGTCTTTTTTACGCAGGCCGCTCGCGTAAAGCATCTCTTCCAGCAGGCCGGAGATGATGCGCGTTATCTTTCCCGGGGAAGCGTCTTTGGGGGTAGGGGATTTGACACGATTGATGATCTTTCCCCGTGCGGTTGCCAGAATGCCTGCTATTTTTGTCCCGCCGACATCTATCCCCGCGTAGAATTTATTTTTTTCCATAAACCTATTATAACATTTAATGTAAAATTATCATTAAAGAACTATTAAATTTTTGTGAAATTCCGTTCTTACGCAAATCGCGGTTTATACGTTCGCCGTTTTAAAACATCGGCTTTTTAAGGCGGAGGATTAAAAGGTGAGATTTTGTCTAACCGAAATATCATTTATAGTGTATAATAATTTCTTAGGGAAGTGTCATCCTAAAATTTTATACCTTCGCCGTTTGGAATCCCCCCGGCTTTAAAATCAGGAGCTTGTATTGTCTCTGAAACCTCTTAAAGATTTTGTCTTTCCCCTTAAAATGCGCCTGGGCGCTTTTTTGGCTTCGAATAGCAATATCGAGGAAGAACCTCTTCGCGCCGAACTTTTCAGCATCGAACAATTTAAGACGCACGCCAAAAACCTCGCCCGGGGGCACTCGGTAAGCTACAAAAAAGGGCGGAATAAGCTCTTGCTGCGCCTGAAGAAGAATGAAAAGGTCCTTGCCGAGATCCATGAGCTGCTCAATGAGACCGGTAAAACCAAGCGCAAGATCTCGCCCGCCGGGGAATGGCTTCTGGATAACTATTACCTCATTGAGGAACAGATCAGGCTTGCCCAGAAATACCTCCCTGAAAACTACATCCGTGAATTACCTTATCTTTCAGAAGGCCCGCTTGCCGGTTACCCGCGCGTTTATGAGCTGGCGATGGAGCTTGTCTCTCACGGCGACGGACGGCTGGACAACCGGGGGCTTACGGAATTTGTCACGGCTTATCAAAGCGTCAGCTGCCTGAAGCTCGGCGAACTCTGGGCTATCCCGATCATGTTAAGGCTGGCGCTGATCGAGAACTTAAGGCGTGTTTCTTCCCGCCTGATCGTGGCGCAGACGGAAAGGGATAAGGCGAATTATTGGGCGACGCGTATCCTGGAGGTTTCGGCCAAAGATACCGACGGGGTGATCTTTGAAATCGCGGCGATGTCCAGGGCTAATTTATTGTTATCGGATGCCTTTGTCGCGGAGTTCACCCGGCGCCTGCACGGCCAAAGCCAGGCGCTTAATCTTCCTTTTACCTGGCTGGAGAAGAAACTTTCAGAACAAGGTGAGACCCTGGACAGGATTATCCGGGCGATCAGCCAGAAACAGGCGGCGGACCAGGTTTCGATCGCCAATACGATCGGCAGTTTGCGCCTTCTGGGGACCACCGATTGGCATGATTTTGTCGAAGCGCTTAG
>JAQTRM010000090.1 GCA_028711825.1 Candidatus Omnitrophota bacterium
AAAAGTTCAGGAGTGATGGGTTTTGATAAAGGAGTGCTTTCGGATGATTCAATAGAATGGATAGTTTCGCCCGGGGTTAACGCGGCCGGGATAAATACGGATAAAATTATCATTTATGAAAACGGGGAATTAATCCAGCCCGCAGGGCGTAATCCTGAAAACCCGAAGTTCAATCTTAGGCAGAGATTGTTTGAGATGTGGGAAGAGGAACTGTCGGAGAAGGAAAAAGAACTTATCAAGAGGCTTCATGAGATTCATGTTGCTGCCGCGGTGGATCATGCGTTTACCCGTTTAACCATTGACGAAAATGAACTGGATGGATACTTAAATTTGCTGATCCTGCTGCAGGAGAAAGGACTGGTCCAGCTAATCGATCAAGATTATGTGGTGTTGAATTGGGCCGGGAAATCCCGGGGCTGTATCCGGTTAGTTGTTGCCGGTCCCGGGCAGGGAGAGCGTGATGGAAGGGGTGCGGTTTGCCGCAATACTTACGAGCTTAGTATTTCTGAAGAGGCGCAGCGGCAGGCGAATGAAGAATTCGGCGGGGATATCGTTATTCAGATGAGGGGTTTTGCTTTGCGGTCCCCGGATGCATCTTGCGATAGTTATTCTGAAGTATTACGCCGGGCATCGAAGATGCTGGGAAAATATTTAGGTTGTTTAAAACAGGTTCCCGCCTGCTGGAGGATTGTTATTACTAAAGATGCCGGATTGACCCGGTATTGTGTTGCCGCCTGTGATATCGATAAAAAGACTGTCTACCTGCATCCGTATTTTTTCCATATTTCCGCCGCGGACCTGGCTGAAGAAGGCCTTGCGCTTGAGGGGCTGCAGCTCAAGATTTTATATCATGAACTTTTAGCGCATATCTCAAAAGGCATCCGCGATGAAGATGAAGCGAAGAAAGATACCCTGATGGCTTTGAAAACATTTGAGGCGGTAAAAGATATCGTTGATTGGAAGTCATTAAACCGCGGAAACTTGAATGAACGTTCTTTTTGCCATCCTTTTATGACCAGTTTGCAGGAAAAGGCGCAGGATATTTATTCCAAGTATGAATTATTTTTGTTGCCGGTGATGTATCGCCTGATATATATAAATGCCGTTTTCGACAGGCAGAATTACCCTAAGGTATGCGTCGCTATCACTTCGCTTCTCAGAAGAATTTATAACGATAATGCCGAACTTACCCCCCAGCGGTATTATTTCCTGGCCGGAGTTCTTTCCGACATAGAAGCACAATATTCTATTTCCGATAACCGCAATATCCGTTTCAGCATGATGCTTATTCTCGACTTGTGGGAGCCGCAAAAAAGGATATTGGAGCAATTGTATATTGTCCAGCAGATCGATGCTGAATTAGAGGCTCCGGGTTCCGGAAAATTGCCGGTAATCGCCGCGATACAGGATATGCACGGCGGAGCGCGGCGCGCCATGGGCTTGATTGGTTTTGTGCTGGGCTTGCCGGAGGATATTTATACCCGCATAGCAAAACTCGATGATTTAAAGGCCCTTCTGGCTGAAGAAGGAATTGAGGTTGGGAATACCGAGGTACGCTTTGTGGGCCTTAATGATAAATATGACCGCGGTTATAATCCCGAAGGCATATTTGAACTTGTCTCCTGGTTAAGGCGGGAAGGCAAGGCCAAGCCGTTTATCGGAAATCATGATTTTTGGAGGACGATGGCGGTGCTTGGGGTCGACCGTTTATTTGCCAAACAGGGCATAGATTTTAATTCCGCGGAACTTAAAAATCATCATATAGCGTATTGGTCATATGAAGCATTCCATCACGCCGGCTGGGGGGATATCGAGCTGGAACAGGTTAACCAGAGGAGGTTCAACCTGTCCCTGGCGGTAGTTAACAGGGTTTTGAAACTCCAGGGCCTAGGGGAATTTGCTCCGATTAACCTGGCGGCGATAAGGGCAATGCATGAAAAAGACTTGTCGGATGCGAAGAAAGAAAATTTTAGGATCCGCCAGCAGAATGAATTACGTAAAGATGAGCCCGGGTATATCCGGCAATCCGAACGCCACCTCGTGGATATTTTTACGGAATCTTTGAAATTTTTGGAACAGAAAAAACAGGAATATAACCGGGCTATCGGGAAAATAAATGCTGATCGCCATCTGGATATTCCAGAAATCGAATTTTCAGAGGTGAGCCCGGAAAATTTCTGGAAGGATCCCGAGATAGTGGGGCGGGCCTTATGGGAGCTGAAGAATTTTCGTATTTTTTATGTAGACATCCTGGGTAATTTGCATATGCATAATATTATGCCCGTAGATTACGACCGCGGCGAGTTTATTGTGAAATATAAAGGCATGAACGGGTTGCCGGCGTTGGAGCTTATGTGCGAGGATGTGCGTGTATTTTTCCAGGATCTGGATACTATACCCGATTCCATGGCATTCAGGGAAAAGATGTGGCAGGAGTTGGGAGAGGTTTTTGGCATAATAAACAGCTGGTATTCGGATATCGACGCTCATGCCAAGGCGGTATCGGTGCAGAAGTTTGTCGAGAACGGCGGCCTGGAGGGTTTGGGGCATGAAGTGCTCGGCCACATTACCCAGGAATTTGTAGACAGAGAATCTACCTTTCTGGTTGTTTGGGGGCATAATGAGAGAAAAAAATTCGCCGGATTGGAGAATCCTTTCCCATGGATTTATCTTTATCCGGAACTGCAGAGCGGCATAGCTAATATCGATTTCGAGATGTCCGAGGGTTATTCGGACCGCGGGGCGATAGTTACGATGTTTATGAAAGACGGGGCCGGTTTCGTGAGCGGCTTGCGCAGATGGGGTTATCCTGAAAAATCGGGCATTGTGCAGGATATGACATTTGAAGATATCGAAGGGATGGATGAAAAGCAGCTTGCGATGCTGCGTGAATTATCCGACGGGAAAAGTTTTATGCATTGGTACAAAAGGAAGGCGCTGGCGCATATTATAGAGGAAGGCGGAAATATCGCGTTAATGGCCGCGAAACAGGGAAGACCCGATAAAGAATTTTTTGCGGATAAAGTCGTGAATGAGGCGCGGATTAATTTAGAGATAGAGATGGAGCCGGAAGGTCCTTCTCCTAAAACTTATCCCGCACGCCTTGCCGGTTACCCTGCTATCCCCGGAGCCGGCCAATTGAATAATCTGATGTTATATTTTAAAGGGAGAGAAGTTTTATTCGTGGCGCAGACTGAAACCGGCAAGATCGCCGATACCGTCACTAACCCGGGCAAGATATCGATATTAAAGGGGCTGGCGTCACGCGCCCCGCCTTTTATCCCGGATAATCCCGCAACAAAATCCTTTCAGATCCTTATCGATGATATTGTCCGCCATGAATCCGTGGAAATTAATACCGGTTCCCATGAACTTGCCTGCCGGGCAAGTTACGATTATTTCAGCACCTGCCCGCATGAAATAACTTTTCTGTTTGAGGCTTCTGAGAGGGCGGGTTTAATTTTGGATAGCGGCTATCTGTCCGGATTGTATAATTTTATTATGCCCGGAGAGAAAACGTTTTCTTTAGAGAGGTCGCATCAGTCAGTTTTAGATTGGAAGAGGTATGAATTAAAGGAAGGCATAATAAAAGAATTCGAGGGGATATTAAGGCTGGGTGCGGTTTTGCCGAGGTTGTCTTCGCCTCAAGAGATCAGTGTCTGTCTCAGGTCTTTGGTTATTCCCAATATGCAGCAGATCTGGGACAAGATGGCCGCCGGAGATAATTTTACCTGGCATCCCTGGGAGAGACTCGATTATTCAGCGGTGTTTCCTTCCACAAGGCAGCTGGCCGATAGCGAGAATATGGAAGTGAAGATATCGCAGGAGGTGGCTTCCGGGAAGGTCCTGGATCTCGGGTCGCTTTGGAGCGAGGCTTCGCGGGTGCTGACGGCGATCTTTAACCAGATAGTCCAAGATAGCCGCATCCTGGATGATTTTGAAATTGCCAAGTGGCCGGAAAGCGACGGGTTAAACAAAGGGGTTTCCGGGGTCGTCGGTTACGCTAAAAAGGTTTCCAGGATCATCTTGAGATCGAATTCCGCTTATCAGGACCTGGATCCGCTGGTCAGGGGCGGTTTGGTGCTTTTGCATACGGAAGAGATAATAAATATATTGGC
>JAQTRM010000091.1 GCA_028711825.1 Candidatus Omnitrophota bacterium
AAGACCCGCGATATTACCGGAGGTCTTCCGCGCGTGGCCGAGTTGTTCGAGGCCAGGAAGCCGAAAGATCCGGCGGTAATCAGCGAGATCGACGGTTTTGTGGAATTCGGCGAGAGCAAGAAAAATCAGAGGGTGATAATTGTCAAGTCTCCGACCGGAATGTCGCGGGAATACAGCATTCCCCACGGTAAACACCCCAATGTTTATAAAGGGGATAAGGTTTCGGCCGGCCAGCAGCTGACCGACGGGCCGGTGGTTTTGCAGGATATCCTGAGTGTCTGCGGCGATAAGGTCCTGCAGGAATACCTGGTGAATGAAGTCCAGGAGGTTTACCGTCTGCAGGGCGTAAGGATCAATGATAAACATATCGAGGTGATTATCCGCCAGATGTTGAAGAAGGTGCGCGTTGAAGATCCGGGCGACACTGAATTCCTGGCGACCCAGCAGGTCGATAAGTGGACTTTCCAGAAGGAAAATACCCGGGTGATCAAGAAGGGCGGCAAACCCGCGCAGGCGACGCCGCTGCTTTTAGGTATCACCAAGGCTTCTCTTACCACTGAAAGTTTTATTTCCGCCGCGAGTTTCCAGGAGACGACCCGTGTTTTGACGGAAGCTGCCACCAGCGGGAAACGCGACGAATTGTTCGGTCTTAAGGAAAATGTTATTGTGGGGCATTTGATTCCCGCAGGTACCGGGTTTAAGGCGCATCGCGATATCGACGTGGTAAAAACAGGCATCGCGGCAAGCGTCGTAAAGGATGAGGAAAAGAAGGAAGAAGAGAAAGAGAAAGAGGAAAAGGAATAAATTATGCCTACAATCGCACAGTTAATCAGACTCGGTAGAGTTACTAAAAAGAAGAAGAGCAAATCCCCGGCCTTAAGGGCTTGTCCTCAAAGAAGAGGGGTATGTCTTCAGGTGCGTACGATGACCCCCAAGAAACCCAACTCCGCCCTGAGGAAGATCGCCAGGGTGAGGCTTACTACGGGTTTGGAAGTTACCGCTTATATCCCCGGCGAAGGGCATAATCTTCAGGAGCATTCCATCGTCCTGGTGAGGGGCGGAAGGGTCAAGGACTTACCGGGCGTGCGTTACCATATCGTAAGGGGTTCCCTGGATACCTCGGGCGTCAATACGCGCAGGAGAGGCCGTTCCAAATACGGAGCCAAGATGCCGAAAGAAGGAAAATAATTCGCGCTACCTAGCGCGCACCTGCGCGATACCAATTAGCGCAGGGTGTAGGTAGATATTTAATAAAAGGAAAGAAAATGAGAAGAAGAAAAGCGCAGGAAAAAGTAATTGTTGCGGACCCCAAATATAATAGCAAGATCGTCGCTAAATTTATGAACATGGTGATGCGTGACGGCAAAAAGGCGGTCGCGGAGAGGCTGGTCTATAGCGCTTTCGACATTGTTTTGAAGAACCTCAACGAGCAGGATATACTTAAGGTATTCTACAAAGCTCTTGATAATGCCCGTCCGCGCCTGGAGGTAAAACCCCGCCGCGTGGGAGGGGCGACTTATCAGGTTCCGATTGAAGTCCGGCAGGAGCGCGGCACTTCCATCGCCCTGCGCTGGATCAGAGATTTCGCGCAAAACAGAAAAGGCAAGTCGATGCAGGAAAAAATCGCCGACGAGATTGTTTCCGCGTATAAAGGGGAAGGTTCGGCGATCAAGAAGCGGGATGATACGCATAAAATGGCCGAATCCAACAAGGCCTACGCGCATTTCCGTTGGTAAAAAAGCAGGACATAGAATATAGAAGGTAGAATATAGGCAGGAGACAGAAATAACAATGAGAAAAATACCTCTGGAAAAATTAAGGAATATCGGGATTATCGCCCATATCGACGCCGGCAAAACTACGACCAGCGAGCGTATCCTGTTTTATACCGGCAAGAACTATAAGATTGGTGAAGTGCATGACGGCGCGGCGACGATGGATTGGATGGTGCAGGAACAGGAAAGGGGAATCACTATAACTTCGGCGGCGACTACCTGTGCCTGGAAAGATATTACCATTAATCTTATTGATACTCCCGGGCACGTGGATTTTACCGTCGAAGTAGAAAGATCCCTGAAAGTTTTAGACGGCGCAGTAGTGGTTTTTTGCGGGGTAGGAGGGGTTGAGCCCCAGTCGGAAACCGTCTGGCGCCAGGCGGACCGTTATGTCGTCCCCAGGATCGCTTTCGTCAATAAGATGGACCGTACGGGGTCGGATTTTTTTGCGGTGGTGAGCCAGATCCATGAAAGGCTGGGGGCTAATGCCGCACCGATCCAGCTGCCGGTAGGCCGGGAAGCGAATTTCAGCGGTTTAGTAGACCTGGTGGAAAAGAAATTAATCCATTACCATGATCAGGATATGGGTAAAGAATTTGAGGTTAAGGATGTCCCCGAAGAGATGCTGGCGGATTTTGAGAAATACCGCTTAATTCTTATCGAAAAGGTGGCAGAAGCTGATGATATTTTGATGGAGGAATACCTGGGCGGTAAGACTATTACTAACGAGCAGCTTAAAGCCGCGATCCGCAGAGGGTGTGTTGCCAATAAATTTGTGCCGGTGCTTTGCGGCACCGCTTTCAAGAATAAAGGGATCCAGATGGTATTGGACGCGGTGAAGGATTACCTTCCTTCTCCGGTCGATGTGCCCGCGGTTAAAGGCACCAATCCGGATACCGGGGAGTTTGAAGAGGTAGTTGCCGACGATAAATCTCCTTTTGTGGCTTTGTGTTTTAAGGTTGCCAGCGATCCTTTCGTGGGTAAGATTTATTTTACGCGTATGTATTCCGGGACGCTTACCTCCGGTACATACATCTATAACGCTACCAAGCGCCAGAGGGAAAGGGTAACCAAGATCGTTAAGATGCATGCCAACCATCAGGAGGTGACTGAAAGTATTTCCACCGGTGATATCGCGGCGTTGGTGGGGCTTAAAGAGACCAAGACCGGTGATACGCTTTGCATGGAGAAAAATCCTATTCTGATCGAAGCGATGCGTTTTCCCGAGCCGGTCATCCAGCAGGCGATCGAACCCAAGAGCAAGGATGCCCAGGAAAAACTGGGGATCGCGATGCATAAGCTGGAAGATGAAGATCCCTCTTTCAGGGTTACTTATAACCAGGAAACCGGACAGACTCTTATCGCCGGAATGGGGCAGCTGCATTTGGAAATTATCGTGGACAGGATTCTGCGCGAGTTTAATGTTGAAGCGACGGTAGGTTCTCCGCAGGTCGCTTACCGCGAGACGATCAGAAAGAGCGTTTCCAGTGTGGGAAAATTTATTTCGCAGTCCGGAGGCCGCGGGCAATACGGCCACTGTGTGATCGAGATGGCTCCCCAGGAAACACCGGGGACCGGGAATACTTTTGAAGATAAAATTAAAAGCGGGGCTATACCGCGCGAATTTATTCCCGCGGTAAAACAAGGAGTTATGGGGGCTGCCAAAAACGGAGTCCTGGCGGGTTACCCGGTTACGGATGTGCAGGTAATTTTGGTCGACGGTTCGTTTCACGAAGTAGACTCGTCGGAGTTGGCGTTTAAAATGGCAGGATCAATCGCGTTTCAGGACGGCATGAAAAAGGCGCAGCCGGTTTTGCTTGAACCGATTATGGATATCGAGGTTGTGGTCCCGGAGGAATTCATGGGGCAGATCATCGGCGATCTTTCCAGCCGCCGCGCGAAAATAATCGCGCTTGGCCAAAGGTTGAACCTGCGTACCATCCGGGCGCACGTTCCGCTCTCTGAAGTTTTTAATTACGCGACCGTAACAAGATCCTTGACACAAGGCCGCGCATCGTATACAATGGAACCTTCCTTCTACAGCGAAGTTCCCGCGCATGTAGCGGAAAAAGTTATTTCGGGAGCGGCAAATTCTAACGTAAGGAAAACTTTTTAAAAACAGACACCCCGCGTTTATAATGAATTACGCGGGTGTGCCCCTCGGGGCAAGGAGGATAAAAAAGATGGCTAAAGAGAAATTCGTAAGGAGTAAACCGCACATCAATATCGGCACCATCGGTCATATCGATCACGGTAAAACCACACTTACTGCCGCCATTTGTAATGTTCTGTC
>JAQTRM010000092.1 GCA_028711825.1 Candidatus Omnitrophota bacterium
GATATTCAGGCCCTCCGCCTGCATTATTTTCGTATCCTTGCCCCAGAAGAGCGAAACCGCCGGCAAAGGTAAATCCTGGCCCATAATATTCTTTGCCACCGCATATCCCACGGAAAACATCATTACGGTATTCTTATCCGTTGCCGCCTCGTAAAAATCGCGGCTCACCTGCGCCAGGTCCAGGCCGGTATTAACGGAACCGTTGGAAATTATCCTTATCCTGTCTTCTTTAAGGTAATCCCCCACAAATCCGCTGTTATTCACCGCCGGATCGGTTAACAGCTCCTGCAAATCCTGCAAGTCATAATTATCATCGATCGGCTTGGGGTTGGCGGAAACAATAACCCGGTAACCCAATCTCAACAATTCTCTTATCAGAACCAGGGAATAAACCGTTTCCCCGGCGTTATCGACATTAAAAATAATATTCCCGGCGCGCCGGCTTTCTTCCGGTACGGATAAAAGATGTTCTATGACAATATCGGAGTTGTCCGCGGAAAAATATCTATTCTCTTTTATAAATGATAATATCGAATCCGCATCCTGCAGGGCGGAAACTTTTTCCGTGACGGATTCAAACTTAGCCGGCGCCAAGGTCAGCTTATCCGAAGCCCTTACCTCCCGGGAGCGGTCGAAAACATTAAGGTTGGAGAGCGCCACAAACTGCATCGCCAGCTTCAGGCGCTTTGCCTCACATTCGCCCGGATTTCCGGATACGCAGGAATCCAGGATGCCGATGAGATATTTTGCCGTAACAAAGGCCTCTTTATCCGCCGATTTTTTCCTAAGCTGGAAAGGAGACTTCGCATACAACCAGATAATCTGCCAGATTACCCCTTTGGCCTGGGCCATGGTAAGATTATCAAGAATTCCCTTTTCCAGGACCGTTCCGATAGTATCATAAATCCTGTCGGCAAGCTCCGTACTGATGCTGCGGTCTTCTTTTAATTCGGACAAAAGATCCCGCGCGGCATAAATACTCTCAACCACCTGGCTCAACAAGGCTTCATACCACAGCGGGTATTCCTCCCTTATCCTGCCGATGGGACACTCCGCATGCTCGGGAACCAGGCGGTAATAATTGTTTGCGTCAGGGCGGCGGGCGCGCACAGACAGTATTCCGTTTAATCCGCTGTTTAATGCAGGATCCACGATAAATCCACTGACCTGGCGGCCGGGCAAAACCTCCCCTTCATAGAGATAGACCTCTTCATCCTCTAACTCGACCCCTTCCACTTCGGCGCCGCTGAATATCGAACAGTTTTCAAGCTTGGAATTAACAATCTTAGCCCCGGGAGAAACTTTAGTATTGCCGATAAATGCGCGCGGTCCAATCTCGGATTTTTCTCCAATTACCGTATCGCCGGATACTACCACGTCGGAATAAATCCTGGCCCCTTTTCCGATTTGGGCATCCTGCGCGATATAGATATTTTCCGGATTCCCCAGGATCCGCACCCCGCGGTTAAGAAGCTCGCAAAATAAAGGCTTATTAATCGAAAGAGCCGATATCTCTCCGCCGCGCGGGCTCTGGGACTTAAGCAGATTATCCGCGCCGCTATGACGGAAACGGATCGGGGCTCCGTCAACAAATTCCGCTCTTCTGCGGACGACTTTTTCTCCGGCGGCTATGGAAACCCCGATAATACTTGAGTTCTCGATATAAGCCCCGTTGCCGATTACCGCGCCGCCGCGTATCACAACACCTCCCGTGCTCTTCACCGTAACATCCCGGCCAAACTCCGCCTCCCCCAAATAAATCGGGCCTTCCGCGGCATCCAAGGTTATTCCTTTGGAGTCAAAACACTCTACGAACCGGCCGATATTCTCGAATTCCGCCGGGTAAAGATACACGTTCCTGCCGTTAATGACCGTCACCCCAAGTTCATTTAAAACTGCCACCAGATCCTGGCGTTCGACCAGGCAGACATATTCCCGGGGTAGATCCGCCCCTTCCAAAAGATCTCCGGAGGGCAAAGGAAGGTTTGCGACCAGCATTGCGGAATGCTTGGGAATCCCCACGAACTCCTTGATCCTCTCGGGGCTTTTAACCATCAGGATGTGCACGAAAGGCTTCTTTACCTGCATCTGCCAGAGGCTTTCGGCATTCCCCTGGCCCATCGCGATAACGCAGAAAGTATTATCATCCCGAAAACGGGAAAGAAAATCCCGGCTTAAAGTCGCTACCGGCGTGGCAAAAACCCTTGAACCGGAAGAGATCGCTTCAAGGCGTAAATCACTGTATCCGGCAAAATACCCCATCTCGCGCAACCGCGTGATCAAACCCTTTGTATCATCGACAGTCATATCGTTGATTACCGGAGTATCGCGGCTGGCAATCGTAACATTAAAACCCATCTCCAGCAGGAATTTAACCAGAAGCATTACCAGCACCGTCTCCCCGGCATTATCAGTCAAAAGGATTACCCTCGGACGCGATGCGTCTTTTATCCCCTCCGGCGCGCTTTCCATTTTCAAGAGGCTCGATAACCCCGAGAATAGCACTCCGAAAAAAGAATCCAGGTGATTCTTCTGGAAACCCCGCACGACAATTTCTTCAACCTTATGCAAAAGCCATGCCTCTTCGTCAAACCCTTCCCGGGCGGCTTCCGACTGAAAACTCGGGTCGCCCATATCCATGGCATTAGCGGCAGCGCAGATAATCGCCAGCCTTTCCAAAGCCTGGTGATAAAGTAAAAGGTGCGGCAGGAGCTTCTCCGCTTTTTCATAATCGATACCCCTTAAAGCCTCAAGCATATACTCCGGGAGTTCCCCGTAAACACTGTAGTTCGAATAAAGGATCTTCGCCTCCGCGGCGATATTACCGATATAACTCCTTAAATATTCCTCTTTTAAATCATCCGCCCCTTCCTCTCCTCCGGGCACATTCCATCCCAAAATATGCGCGAAGGCATTATAAAGGCGCGGGAAGATCCTTAAAGCGGCCTCGTTGGCGCGGTATTTTTCTCCGATAAGAAAATCCTCCCTGCCGAATAAAGACTGTCTCAGGATTTCCGTGGCATGATAAAGCGCGAAAGTAGGCTGGTTAGCATAAAGAGGTTCGTATGCCATCGCGAGTATTTCAGTATAGAAGATAACCATTTTCTCATAAAAACCGTTCTTTTTAACCTGGTCCAAAGGTATACGCATCTCTACCGCATCAATCCCCTGTCCGAATTGTATCTTCAGCAAACTGATAATCGTCTCAAGCATCCTTTTTTCCAGTGAAGCGACAAGCTTATTTCTTTGCTGGTAAGTGGCAACCCGGCGTATATTTTTGCGTAAACCGTAGAAACCGCTGTTCAGTTTGGAGAAGATCTCTTTGACCTCCCGGGAACGCAGGGTAAGCTTGGCGAAGGAGGCGATGAAATCCCTTTCCATCGGGGTGTTGGCGGAAATACCGTTTATCTTGCAGCGCGCCTGCCAGAACTTCGTCAGGCCGGCGGGAGCAAGCAGCATATCCACAAAATCATCCTCATAACGTTCACGCAGGTGCTCCGGAAGCTTATTATAAATATGCGGGAGGGTCGTACGCGCCATCCTCACATAAACCTCGACAAAAATATCCACCGCCGCCTGCTCTCCCAGGCTCAAGCCGGCATAAGTTATCTTAAGGTATTGATTGCGCACGTTGCGCGGCAGGAAACTCCAATGCCCGCTGGTAAGAAGGTCGGCCACCCCCATCACCCCGCCGGTATAAAATAAGGTCCCCCAGATTTTTTCTCCGACCGGGCTGGTTTTCGGGAAAATGCCCAGATCCACCAGCAGATAACCTGCGCGGCCGCCCTTAGTGAAATATTTTAAAGCGTCTTCCTTACAAAGATCCATCAAGATAACCATCATCTCCTGGTAGGAAACGGCCATCCTTAATTCAAACGGCATCCTGCCGCGGATCTCATCGGCGGTAACAAAAACCCCTTCCTCAAAAGTTTGCGCGAGATAATTAAAAACTTTTTCTTTATCAATTCCATCCGGGCTCTCCGGAACCAAAGCAAGCGCTTTCTTTTCCGGTAAAATAAAAA
>JAQTRM010000093.1 GCA_028711825.1 Candidatus Omnitrophota bacterium
TAATCCAAACCGTATCTTTTAACAAAATAACCGAAAGCAAAATGCCCGCCGTAAATAATTTTCCTGCTTTTGGCGGTCGCCAGCGTCTCCTTGAAACGCCGGTCAAGCCCGGCAAGTTCCGTTTTATAACGCCCGGCGTTCTTTAAATAAAACTCGCGCCTTGCGGGATCTTTTTCGGCAAAGGCTTCGGCGATCGTATCGACAATAACCTGATCATTGGCCAGATCCAGCCAGATATGAGGATCTTTGCCGCCGTGATGGTGCTCATTTTCATGCCCGTGCTCTTCATGCTCCTCTTCCTCTTCTTTTTCCTCCATGAGCTTAATCCCGCGGCTGGCATCCACCACCAGCAAGCCTTTGGCATTTATTCCTCTGACCATCTCTTCAACCCAGGGCTCCATGTATTTACCGGTATAAATAAAAACCCCGGCCTTGCTGATCCTGACGATATCGGCCGGCTTAGGTTCAAAAGTATGCGGTTCCACCCCCGGAGGAAGTATCAAACTTACGTTAACTTTATCGCCGCCGACCTGGCGGGCGAAGTCATAAAGCGGGAAAAGAGTAGTAACTACCTCCATCTTTTTCGCCTGATCCGCCGCAAAGACTGCAGATGTAAAAAATAAAAACACCGTAATCCCCGCCGCCGCTTTTTTGAGAATACCCATAGCCATACCTCCATTACCCGGAATAGAACCGGTCAAGATCATTCCCTGCAGGAAGCGCATATACCGTTAACCTGCATAAAATGACTTACTATCTTATAGCCTTTAATTTTATCGATCCCGCGGATAGCGCAATCCTTAATATCCTCCACCTTGCCGCATTTAATACACGTAATATGGTGGTGATGATTGTCACCGGAAACACATAATCCGTAGTGTTTCTTACGGTCCGCCTGCTGAATTCTTACCAATATTCCGCACTTCAGAAGAGCCTCCAGATTGCGGTAGACCCCGGGAAGCCCGCAACGCTTGAATTTCAACTTAAGCTTATGCCAGACCATCTCGGGGCTAAGGTGTGAACCGCAGGAAACAAAAAGATCAATGATTGCCCGGCGCCGCGGCGTAAGCTTAAAACCGTTATTTTTTAGTTTTTCAAAATATTTTTCCAATCTTCGCCTTCTCTGTAAATAGAAACAATTTCTATTTAGTATAACAAAAATACCTCCTTTGTCAACCGCTATCGATTCCCGCATACCCGGACTTGAAGAGCCGGAGTTCTAAAACGGCGAATATATAAAAAGGCTGCCGGGAAAAAACCCGGCAGCCTTGACACTAAACCAGCAGCACTTAAAAATCGACCTGCGCCCTCAACCCTCCAACGAATATACCACTCGTATTGCCCGGAATGTCCTTACCGAAAGGATTCCAGATATACTGAATATCAGGGCTGACAGACAAGTGCTTATTAACATATATCCGGTAGTAAGCTTCCAGATGCCCTTCAGCCTTGGCCTGAAAACCGGAATTGGCATTTTTATAATCATCCGATGGCATAACCTGGCCTACCGCCATGCCAAAGGCGTCGTTTTCCCTGCCCCAGGGCTTTCCTTCTACCTGAAAACCCGCGCTCCAGGACTGCTCCAGAGAATAATTCGATCCGTCAGCGGCGGTGATTTCCGGATTATAAACTTCCGGGTTTTGCCAGCCGTAACGCGCAAACAAGGTTACTATTTCATTTACTTTCTGGTCAAAACTTAAGCCGAAACCGTAAGCGGATTCTTTGGTTTTTTCGGAATCTAACCACTTAGTATGGTCGGCATTGCTATTCCAGGCGTAAAAACGGTAATTACCGGGAAGATTCAAAAAATTCGTCTTAAAATGCACCTGCCCGATATTAAATAAACTGTCTCCTACGTCTTCCCAGCTTCCCGTACCGTCGAAAAGGCCGTATCCCAACTCAAGCCATTCGGCAGGCATCCAGGCAAAACGCACTCCCGCTCCGTTATCCGGGAATTCAAGCGCCGGAGAGTTACGGAAGATCCAGGATAAAAACTGCGTGGTCTCGTCATTAGCGATTTCATTCTGATCGAAATAAGCGGTAGGATCGAGCTTTCCGAAGGTAAGCGCGCTTTTCCCGTTAAAAAGGTCTTGCTCATACCAGAATTCCGTCAGCTCGACCTTTGCCTCGCTATCCCCGGAGTCGCGATTAACGTTGCTATAAAGGGTGAGGTTATCTTCTAATCCCGCGCCCTGTCCGGCTTCAAGATGGATAAAAGCCCTGCCTCCTATTTCCTTGAACTCTTTGGAAAGAGTAACATCCGCCGAATATGAGGCATCCGCCCGGGAAGCCTTCTGTGTATCCCCGTCACGGTAATTAGTATTATCCGCCCCCTGAAGGATAACGGTGCCGCCCGCCCCCAACTCAAGCCCTTCCAGAATCTGGAGCGGCTCGCCCGGTACGCGGTGCAAATTTTCTTCAAAACTCGCAAACTTGGATTCATACGCCCCGATCTTCTCCTGCTGGGATCCGATAGTAGACTCCTGATCCTTAATATGAGACTCTTGTTTTTCTACTTTTTTCTCAAGTTCCTCCAGGCGCGCCTGTAATTTTCCGATGGCCACCTCTAAATTTCCGCCGTCGGCGAATGCCGGCACACTTAAAATAACCAGCATCCCCAAGGCTAAACACCAGCTTAATACTCCCTTGAAACGCATCTTTGCCTCCTTATTCTTTCAATAGTTAAGTTAATTTTTTACTCCCGGGAAATTTCCCGGGCATCATCCGAATCGTCTTTCCCGCAGCGGCATGAATCTCCGCAGTTACCGTTACATCCGCATTTTTTCCCCAATTAATATCTCCTTTCTTTTATCGTTTTATTTTTATGCGCCTTATCCGCGAATCTTGTCTTTTCTTCCCCACAGTACCCGCTTTTTCCGCATTTCACATTTTTTCCTCCCGGTGGTCCGCTACATCCACAGCAGGAAGTTTTATCCTTCCTTAATGTTTTCCAAAAACGCCAGGCAAGCAGCGTAATACTCAGGAAAACAAGAGAAATTATGGATACCTTCTCCATTCTTATCCTCCAAAACCTATCAACCTGCCGCCCTGATATACTATAAACGACACCAGCCAGGCCATTATTGTTGTCCAGAAGATCAAGAACAACGTCCATTTTAAACTGGGTCCGGATTCACGGTAAAAAACCGCCATTGCCACAAAACAAGGCAGATAAATCAGACAAAAGATCAAGAAAGTGAAAGCCTTAAGCGGGTTCCAGGAAGGATCATTCTGTAAAGCAACCTTTAAAGGTTCAGCTTCCTCCGGATCTACCTCGCCAAGGCTATAAATCGTGCCCAAAGTACTTACCACCACCTCTTTTGCCGCCACTCCCGCGATAAGAGCGACCCCATCGCGCCAATCCATTCCCAAAGGCCTTACCGCCGGTTCCACAAATCTACCGATCCTTCCGGCATAGCTCTGCTCCATTTGGGCCGAGGCGGACGCTTCCTGGCTCATCCCTTCCTTGGGCTGTATTTCCGGGAAGGTAAAACCTGCCCAGATAATTATCGAAATTAAAAGAATAATCGTTCCGGCTTTCCTTATGTAAAGCCATCCTCTTTCCCACATCTTAAGCAATAAACCCTGGATCGTGGGGATACGGTAAGGCGGAAGTTCCATCACAAAATGCGAGGTTTCACCTTTAAAAACAAACCGCTTAAGCACCCAGGCCGAAACAAAAGCAATTATTATGCTTAAGGTATACATTAAAAACATCATATTAGCTCCGGACTCCCGAGCGAAAAATGCCCCGATAAACAAGGCAAAAATCGGCAGCTTCGCCCCGCAAATCATAAAAGGGGTGACCATCATAGTAATTAACCTGTCTTTTTTATTTTCCAATGTCCGTGTGGCCATAATTCCGGGAACCGCGCAGCCGTTGGTCGAGATCATTAAAGGCAAAAAAGATTTACCGTGCAGGCCGAACTTGTGCATAATACGGTCCATTACGAAAGCCGCCCGCGCCATATACCCCGTATCTTCAAAAAAGGCGATTGCAAAAAACATAAAAAGTACCAG
>JAQTRM010000094.1 GCA_028711825.1 Candidatus Omnitrophota bacterium
AGCGACTTTTTTTTCCAGACCATGCAATAAAGACATTTCTTTTGATTACAACGATAGGTCAAGGTCCAGCCGATATAAAGAGGGATTTTAAACGCCCCCAGATTCTTACCGATAGACTCCCCGTAAACGCTATTTATTTTTCCCATCTTTACTCCTTAAAATACGGCACAAACCGGCGATCTTTCTTCTCTCCAGGCTTAAAATTCCGGAAACGGGCCCCATTGAAATATTTTTCTTCTTATAGATATTATCTAAAAAAACCGGGAAATAATCCAGCAATAATACTTTAGGGTAAACGCCTTTTTCCATTTGCGCTTGCGGCGTCCTTTCCCGCGCCCAGGACTTAAACCACCGTAAAAATAACAAGGGGCTTACGCGGAGCCCGCTCAAAGCCCCAAAAAGCGAAGCCGGATAAGCGGATAAAAACACGGAAAAGATATCCGCGGCCTCGGAAGGGAACCCGGGGGGATTTTTTTTATTCCTGATCGCATAAAAATTACTGAAAACACGGGGATGCCGCCTGATAACACTTTTGCACCAGGATGACCTTTTGATCAACCCGGCAAGCGGAGAAAAATTCAGCCAATTTTTTCTTAAAACCATTTTTCCGGAATTCTTTAAAAAAACTTCAGTGCCGGCGATAGGAACCAAAGGATGCAGATAAGGATAGGCGTCACCCATAATACGGCTTTTGATCGCCAGCATGAGCGTAGCATTTAAATCTTCATCGTTTTCCACGGGAAAACCCAGAGTAAAGAATAAAACGGCGGAAATATTATACTGCCGGCATTTCTTCAATACGTCCGCCACATTCGAGAAATCCGCGTTTTTACGGATTGCTTTCTGGACGCGGCGGGAACCGCTTTCTACTCCCAAAAAAATTCTGCGGCATCCGGCTTCAGACATTATCTTCAGTAAAACCGGATCCCCTCCCTCCGCTGCCAGGCCGCAGGCCCATTCAATACCTGTCTTTTTTTTCAAAAGAAGCCTGCAAATTTCGGCAATCCCTTCCTGTTTTATCAAAAAATTATCGTGCCCCAGGTAAAACCTGTTAACGCCATATTTCTTTTTCAGAAAATCGATCTCTCCGATAACATCCTCGGGAGGCCTCCCGCGGTAACGCCTCTGCCACATCCCCGCCGCGGCGCAATAGGAACAATCCCTGCAACAACCCCTCCCCGTCGAAACATATATCCATCCCTGCTTCTTTTCTGCGGGGGTCAAACAAAAATCTTCCACCAGGTGGTAGGCAGGGAAAGGAAGGCTGCCCAGGTCCTTGATCAAACCGCGCGGTTTGTTGCGGATAATCTTGCCGCGGCGGCGAAAAGTAATCCCCGGGATACCGTCCAATTTTGCCCCGGGACATTTTTCCAGGGCTTGCGTTAATTCCAGAAAAGTCCTCTCTCCTTCTCCACGCACGATAATATCAACAAAATGGAAATTCCGAAGGGTTTCCCGGTCGGTAGATCCGGACTGTGGTCCGCCGAGGACGATAACTCTGCCCGGATCAAGAGTCTTGCAGTTTTTAGCAACCTCCAAAACAACCGGATAGGTATCGCAGCGGGTATTAAACCCCAGAATCCCCGCCCCCCGGCTGTATTTCAAGATCGAAGCCGCGGCGGTAGACGAAAAACCGCGGTTATTTATCCTGTCTTTCCCAAAGATCCGGAAAAGGTTGACCACCTTCACTTCATGGCCGGCATTTTCTAAAACCGCCCCCAGCGATAATATCCCCGTTTCGAAGTTTATCACGGAATTCGGAAGGATTCGCTCATTAAGATTAGAATTTATCAGGCAAACCTTCATTTCTTTTGGTCCTTTGGAAAAAATCCCCGGATGTAGACCGGGGCTGCACTAACCGGCACGCCGGATAGATAAAAAATAAACCAGGTTGTTTTCGCGTTATCGCTCCAGAGCTTCCCTGATGAATTTTAAAACCCGCCGGTCGGGAACAAAATGCAAAGAATAACAAGGCAAGTTTTTTATCATTTGCGTAAAAAGAACTATTGTTTGTTTCAAAACCGAAACATCCCAAGTTGCGATCGGGCATGATTTTACAAACATCGAAAGCGCGCCGTAAAGATTTAACCTGCGAAGCCGGTTTGTCTTGCCGTGCTGCAGAAAAAATATGCTGTTAACAGGAAAACCCCTTTTCGCAGAACGCGGAGTAACGGTAGTGTTGCCGGGGGTCGCGAAAGCAAAAAAAGATTTGCCTTTTTTCCGTACCGGAACCCGGTCGTCATTCAACAATAGAGCTTCTCTTCGCCAAAGATCGGAAATCGTGGATTTTCCCTTCCCGGGAAGTCCGAGGAACAAATAACACTCCCCGCCGTCCACCACCCCGCTGCCGTGAAATTTTATGCCGCCGGACAGCGCTAACAATTCTACCAGCATCAAATCTAAAAGAGGATACTCCAGCGGATTCGGCAAAGGAGAGCCTCCGGGACAATCCACATAAATAACCCCTTTTTTAAAATCATTGTCAAAAACGGCGGTGCGGCGGGGCAAAGGCAATATCGCATTTATTGATTTAAAATCGTGGGCGCGTTTAAATTTAATATTAATACTCCGCCCCCCGGCCTGCATGACTTTTTTATAAGATATCGAGAAATATCTCTTTTTTTTCTTTACCGGATAGAGTAAAAAAACTTTATCTTTGCCCGAACGATAGAATTCCCACCATTTATCCACACCGGCGAGAAAATTTTTCCGGGTCAAATTTATTTTCGGAGCTTTTCCGTATTGAACACGGATAAGGATATCCGGTTCTTTTGAAAGAACCGAGGAAAATTTTAGAAAAGTCCTCCCGAAGGACACCCTCTCTCTGCGGCAAGGAAGTTCCAGACGGATACCGAACCCGCCGATAGAAAAATCTTGAATTGTTTTTTCAGGGATGTTATTAGAAATATTGTCCAGGGGTCGGATCTCCAATTGAACACTTTCCTTGAGTCTGGCAGGAAAATCAACGCATAATACTAGGGAGAGCGACAGGATTAAATAACTTTTTATTTTCCCGGCCCCCGCTATAAAATATACTCCTCATCCTCCCGCGCTGCAAGTATTATTTAACCGCAAAAACAACGCCGCGGGCCACTCAAGAAGAGAGATTTTTTTCTATTTCTTTAATCTTATAAGGAGCATAGCGTTTTAACGCCGCGGCATATTTCCGGTCAAGAATACGTCCGGCGGTCTCCAAGAGCAAAGAAAACGGAAATACCGCGCTTAGCTTCCGGAACAGCTTTCCGCGCAGGCAAGACAAGTTACCCTCCCGGATATCCCCCGCCTGCTCCAGCACATAAGCCCGGCATTTACCATTGCAGGTATAACGGAACAAACATATCCCGCAGGGGATTCCGAAACGGTTGGCATCCAGCGCCCGGAGCATCCGGCTTGAATGCCAGGCCTCTACGATTCCCGTTTCAAAAAGATCCCCGGCAGGATAATCCATCAGCTCGCAGCAAGATATTCTTCCGGTTACCTCTATCGCACAATACAGCGTCCCGGCAAGACAGCGTTTGTTCAGATAAGTAATCAAGCGGGTATGTCCGGGCCCGCCGAAGAGGTTAAACAAAAACACCTCCAGGCGAAAAAGATAAAAGAAAAAACGGTAAGGAATAGCGGAAAGAAAAAGCGGTTTTTTCTGCTGTGCCCCGATCCCCAAAGGATTAAACCCCCCAATGTTCAGCGCATTAACCCCAAGCCTCCCGCATAAACGATAAACCTTCGCCAATTCACGGCAGTTTTTCCTATTTACCGTGCAATCCACAAAAACGTCCAGCTTATTGCGGATCAAGCCCCGAATCGCCGATAAAGCGGAATCAAAGGCCCCGTCTCCGCGGTTAAAATCATGGGTTACGCCGGACGCCCCGTCAAGACTGACAGAAAATACCACCTTCCCCCGATACGAGAGCAGCCTGCTGATCGCATCCTGGTTTAAAAAACTCCCGTTTGTATTTACTCTAATATACAAACCTTTCTCCGCCGCATAGCCTATAAG
>JAQTRM010000025.1:0-6737 GCA_028711825.1 Candidatus Omnitrophota bacterium
AAGCTGATCCATTTAAACGACGCCGCCGGCGAGTTGGGGTGCCACCATGACCGGCACGATCATATCGGCAAGGGGCATATCGGCCTGGAAGGGATGAAAAGGATTATTAATCATCCGAAGCTTAAAGATATACCGATGATACTGGAGACTCCCAAGAGCACTGCCCAGAGCGACCGGGAAAACCTGGAATTGGTAAGGAAACTATACCGTAAATAATATGTTTTATAATTTTAAAGAGATTGAAGAAAAGTGGCAGAAAAAATGGCAGGAGGAGCGGGTTTTTTCCGCGCAGGCCGACCCCGCCCGGAAGAAATATTACCTGCTTGAAATGTTTCCTTATCCTTCCGGCAAGATCCATATGGGGCACGTGCGTAATTATACCATCGGGGATGTCGCCAGCCGTTTTATGACCCTTAAGGGTTATAACGTGATGCACCCGATGGGGTTTGACGCGTTCGGCCAGCCCGCCGAGAACGCCGCGATCAAAAATAAGACCAAGCCCGATATCTGGACCCGTAAATGCATCAAGGAGATGGAGACCGAGCTGAAGAAGATGGGGTTTTCTTACGACTGGGAAAGGGAGGTTTCCACCTGCAACAGCGATTATTATAAGTGGAACCAGTGGATTTTTCTTAAAATGTTCGAGCGGGGGCTGGCTTATAAAAAGGCCTCGGCGGTAAACTGGTGTCCGAGCTGCCAGACGACGCTGGCCAATGAAGAGGTTATCGAAGGCGCCTGCTGGAGATGCCATAATAAGGTTGAACAGAAAGACCTGGAACAGTGGTATCTGAAGATTACTGACTACAAGGAAAAACTGCTTGATGATCTTGAACAATTGAAGCAATGGCCGGAACGGGTCCGGGCGATGCAGAATAATTGGATCGGCAAAAGCTCCGGAGTAGAGATTTATTTTACCGTTAAAGGCTCCGATAAAGTTATCCCGGTTTTTACCACGCGCGCCGATACTATTTTTGGGGCGACTTATATCGTCCTTGCCCCGGAGCATCCCTTGGTAAAAGAGTTGATCAGGGGGAAATCGGAAGAAGAAGCGGCCTTGAAATTTATCGATAAGGTTTCCGGGGAAAGTAAGGCTTCGCGCGTTTCGGGAGAGGTGAAAAAAGAGGGTGTTTTTACCGGCAGTTTCGCCGTTAACCCGGTGAACAACGAAGAAGTGCCTGTCTGGGTGGCGGATTATGTCCTCATGGAATACGGCACCGGCGCGATCATGGCGGTGCCCACGCATGACCAGCGGGATTTTCTTTTCGCCAAAGAGCATCGCCTGCCGATGAGGGTTGTTATCCAGCCGTCAGCCGTCAGTAGCCAGCCGTCAGCGGAAAGCATGACCGAAGCATATGAAGGTGACGGGATACAGGTTAATTCCGGGGAATTTGACGGTTTGCTTAACGCTGAAGGCAAACTCAAGATATCCGAATGGATGGAAAAGAAGGGAATAGGAAAAATCCGGACACACTGGCGCCTGCGCGACTGGCTTATTTCGCGCCAGCGTTACTGGGGTACCCCGATACCGATTATTTATTGTCCTGAATGCGGCGTGGTGCCGGTTCCTTATGGAGATCTTCCAGTTAAACTTCCGGAGGAGGCTCCTTTTACCGGTGAAGGCGGAAGCCCGCTGGGGAAGGTTGAGGATTTTGTCCGGGTAAAATGCCCTAAATGTTCCGGGGACGCCAGGCGGGAAACCGATACCATGGCTACCTTTTTTGACTCATCCTGGTATTTTTTGAGGTTCTGTTCCCCGCGTTATGACCAGGCGCCTTTCGACCGGAAGGAAGCCGCGTATTGGATGAAGGTGGATCAGTATATCGGGGGGATAGAACACGCGATCCTGCATCTTTTATATTCCCGTTTTTTTACAAAATTTTTCCAGGATTTGGAAATGATAGATTTCGGCGAACCTTTCGAAAAATTACTTACCCAGGGGATGGTTTTAAAGGACGGGGAGGTGATGTCGAAATCCAAAGGGAATATCGTGGATCCGGATTCGATGATCAAGGATTACGGGGCTGATGCCCTGCGTCTTTTTATTCTCTTTGCCGCTCCCCCGGAAACCGAGCTGGAGTGGGACCAGCGCGGGTTGGAAGGGGCTTTTAAATTCTTGAACCGCGTCTGGAGGATCCAGGATAATTTAAAGGATAAGGCGGATGATTCTTTAAGAAGGTCCTTGCACCGCACGGTTAAAAAGGTGAGCGAGGATTTCGGAGAGTTCAAATTCAATACTGCCATCGCCGGCATTATGGAACTAACCAATGCCGTATACCAGTCCGGGGCGGACCGGGAGATCTTTGAGGCGATATTGATTATGCTTAGCCCGATTATCCCGCATTTTGCCGAAGAGATATGGCAGGCGCTGGGGCACCGGGAAAGTATTTTTAAAAGCGCCTGGCCGGAGTATGATCCCGGGTTGCTGGTCGAGGAAAGTATTGAGATGGTGATCCAGGTTAACGGCAAGGTCCGCAGTAAGATCACGGTTGCCCGCGATATCCCGGAAGAAAAATTGAAAGAATTAGCGGAAAAAGATGAAAAACTGGCGCCCTGGCTTCAGGGCCGCAGCCCTCGAAAGGTTATTGTTGTCCCGCACAAACTCGTCAATATTGTCCTCTGATTTCTATCGTTTTAAAACATCGTTAATATCAAAAAGCAGCCTGGCGTAATCGATGGGTTTTTCAAGGTAAACGGTGATCCCGCTTTTGGCGGCGATATGCTTGTCGATTTCTTCGTGTTTAAGCGAGGTGGCGATGATCGGGGTGTCGGTAAATTCCGGGAGCAGGCGGATATTCTGAGCTACTTTAAAACCGCTTTCATCCGGCAGGACAAGGTCCAGCAATATGCAATCCGGTTTTTCATTTTTTAACTTTTCCATCCCCTCGGCCGCATTATAGGCAATGGTTACAATATAACCCGCTTTCGATAATTCTTCCCTGCTTTTTTTTGCGATATTGTAATCATCGTCGATTACCAGGATCTTTGCGGGCATAAGGTAAGTATACACCAAAAAAACATCTAATACAATTCATCAAAAGACAGGATATTTTATGTTAGATTAAGGGTTCCGCTGCGTCTATTGAAGCGGGGACGCGGGAAAGATGGTTTATTTTACTTCCGAGGAGAAAAAGGCGTTTTTGTTCATTTTCGCTTTGGCGCTTAGCGGGCTGGCGTTAAACTGGCTGATAAAATCGGATTCACGTATTTCCGGAGTGGTATATCCCCGGCCTCAGCTTGCGCGTTTGGATCTTAATCGGGCGACTCTGGATGAATTGAAGCATTCCCGTTGTGTTCCCGCGGGATTGTCCGTTTTAATTATCGAATACCGTGATGCCCACGGCGGGATCCGCCGCCTCGAAGATTTAAAAGAGGTCAAAGGAGTAGGGCCGCGCCGGCTGGATAAAATCCGCGAAAGGTTCTTTGTCGAGTGAAAAGGCCTTTGGTTTACCTGGCCGTTTTTTACTGTCTGGGGATTGTTTCGGCGGAGTTCCTGCGCCTGGATTTTCGTCTGTTCTTCTGGGCGGCGGTTATGGTTTTTATCGCCGCGGCCCTGTTAATCCGGGAAAGCAAGGTTTTCTTTTTTCTTCTCTTGGCGCTTTCTTTATCCTCCGGGTATCTTAACCTGATAAATTCACACATCATCCCGGGGTGCCATATCCTTAATCTTCTTGAGCCTTTGTCCTCTCCGGGATGTTTACTGGAAGGTTTTGTTTCAAGTCCTCCGGAGGAAATGGGCGGCCGCGGTTGGTTTGTTTTCCGCCTGCGCCGGGTGCGGGCTGAAAATATGGGATATAACTGTTGCGGCGACATACTGGTAAGGATGAATTTCGTTCCGGAGGCGCGTTACGGAGAGAATCTTTTCCTTGCGGGGAATCCGCGTCGTCTTTTTAATTTCAACCGTCATGCGGGGGGTTATCTGGATTATCTGGCGCGTCAGGATATTTATCTTGCGCTGCAGGTCAAGGAGCGCGGCCAGGTTGTAAGGCGCGGTGGTTTCAGCGGTTCGAAGATTATCCGGGGCTGCCTTAATCTGCGTTCATATCTTGAGAGGAGGATTGAACTTTACCTGCCGGGGCTGCCGGCGGTTATCCTGAAAGCGATGGTTTTAGGGCAGAGGCGTAATATCCCCCTCCGGATAAAGGATATTATGGTAAAGACCGGCACAGTGCATATCCTGGTGGTCAGCGGTTTTAACGTCGGGATCATGGTTTTTATTTTTAATCTCCTGTTTAAGCTTGCGCGCGTTCCCCGGCGGACCCGGATGTTTTTGATCTCTTTCTGTCTGATTGTGTATTGTATGGTGACCGGTTCTAGCGATCCGGTTATCCGCGCCACCGTGATGGGCCTTGTTTTTCTGGCGGCTTATTTCTTTGAAAGGGAGCCGGATATTTATAACTCTCTTGCCCTGGCGGCTTTTTTTATCCTGGGGGTTAACCCCCGCCAGCTTTTCGACGCGGGTTTTCAGCTTTCTTTTGCCAGTGTCTTTTCGATTGTATTCCTTTATCCCCGTCTTAACGCTTTTATCTGTCCGGATGGCCGCCGCGTCAACAAATTTCTGCGGTATCTCATTGAAGGGTGCCTGGTTTCTTTTTCCGCTTGGGCGGGAACGCTGGCAATTATCCTTATGAACTTCCGGATCCTCTCTTTAGTGACCGTTCTGGCTAATATCCTGGTGGTGCCCCTGGCGGCTTTAATTACGGTCAGCGGCTTTATTTTCCTTCTGGTTTCTCTGGTATTCCCCGCGGCAGGACATGTTTTTAGCCTGGCGCCGGCCCTGCTGGTCAATATTTTCCTGAATATAAACGCGTATTTGGCTAAACTTCCTTTCGCTTCTTTTTCTATTTGATCTTGTCCCCATTTTGTCTTTGACAAACTATCTTCGCTATGGTAAATTCATAATATTATGAAGCGCATAATTTTAAGTTTGTTATTAATTTCTTTCCTCGCCGCCCAGCCGGCTTACGCTTATTGGATTTGGACGCCCAAGAGCGGCAAGTGGGTTAATCCCAAGAATTTACCCAAAGATAACCCGCAATCCCAGTTCGCTTATGCCAAGTCTTTCTTTGACCGGGATCAGAATGAAATAGCTAAGCGTGAATTCAGGAAATTACTTAAGGCTTATCCTAAGTCCGCCGAGGCGGCCGAAAGTCAGTATTATCTGGGGCGGATTGAAGAAAAAGAAGGTAAATCCTACGAGGCTTACCAGGCTTACCAGATGGTGATTGATAAATATCCTTTTAGCGAACGTATTCAGGAGATTATCGAGCTGGAATATAAGATTGCCGAGAGATTTATGGGAGGGGAGAAGCGTAAGGCGTTCGGGTTTAATCTGCCGGTGGATAATCCCGCGATCGAGATTTTCGGCAAGGTTGTCGAGAATTCCACTTATGGGCCTCTGGCCCCCAAGGCGCAATATAAGCTGGGGTTGGTTTTAAAAGGGGCGATGCGTTATTACGAAGCGGAGGAGGAATTCAACAAAGTGGTTACCCGTTACCCCGACAGTGAATGGGCTTCTGCCGCTCAATACCAGATTGCTTCCTGCCGGGCGAGTTTGTCAAAAGGTTTTGCCTATGACCAGGGTTCGGTGCAGGAAGCAAAAGAAAAATTTGAAGCTTTCGTAAAAGAACATCCGGATGCCGTGCTTTCCATGGAGGCGGAGAAGAATATCAGCCAGATCATGGAAAAAGAAGCGGAGGCCAGCTATAATATCGCGGTTTTTTATGAAAAACAGAAGGCCTTTGATTCGGCGAAGATTTATTATAACAGCGTAATTAACGATTACGGGCAGACTTCCTGGGCGCCGAAAGCGGCGGCTCAACTGCAGATCATGGAGCAGAAAAATGAGAAAAAGAAGTAATTTGTTTTTTATCCGGGCGGTTTTTTGTCTGGCGGCGTTTGCCGTTTTTTCCGGATGCGGTTATACTACCCGTTCCATGCTGTATGGTAAATACGAGACGATTTACGTCGCCCCTTTTGCCAACAAGGTTAATATCACCGACGAGTCTTTTTCCGCCAACAAATACCGTATTTACCGGCCGATGCTTGAGACGCAGGTCACCAATAAAGTGGTCGGACGTTATCTTTTTGACGGTAATTTGAGACTGGCGAAAGAGGATTCCGCGGATCTTATTCTGAAGGGGGAGCTGGTGGAATACCGGAAGGATCCTTTAAGCTATACCTCCGACAATGAAGAGGTTACCGAATACCGCATTAATGTTTACGTGAACTTAAGCCTTTGGGACGCCAAGGAGAACAAGCTGCTTTGGGAGGAAAAGAATTTTAACGGTAACTATTCTTATTTTACTTCCAATGCCTCTTCCAATAGTATTAAGATTTCCGAATCCGCCGCGGTCGACAATGCAGTAGAAGATCTGGCGCGCCGTATTGTTGATCGCACGATCGAGCAATGGTAATATGGCCTATCCTGTCAGAAATAAGCCGGGAGATGTCCCTTCTGGCCGCCTGCGGCAGCCCGTTTCCAGCGGGATTTATTTATTTACCGGCCAGGATATCGCGGCCAAAGAAGAGCAGCTTAAAAAGATAGAGCGCGAGTTCCTTCCCTTCGAACTGCAGGATTTTAATCTCGACCGCCTTTACGCCAAAGAAATAAAACTAAAAGATATTCAGGAAAGGCTTCTTTCCCTCCCGCTAAAAAGCTCAAAAAGGCTTATTATTATCAGGGAGGCGCATCTTTTAGGCAAAGATTCCCGGCAATTCCTCCTGGATTTCTCCGGGAA
>JAQTRM010000025.1:6837-15960 GCA_028711825.1 Candidatus Omnitrophota bacterium
GCTTTTTTCGGAGATAATTTACGCATTAAACGCGATTTTCTGCGGTTTGCGGTAGCCGGATGTATGATGTTTTTCTTGGCGGCTTTATCTAAGCGGGAAAAAACCTGGGAAATCAGGGCTTTAGCTTCCGCGTTGCTGCCTTTGGCCAAGAGACCCTGAAATTCTTTGATTGTTTTTTTAAGCTGTCCTTTTACCTTGAGATTACGGGTATGTTTTCTTTTGTTAATACGGTTGCTTTTTAATGATGTTCTGCGTCTAGGCATTTATTCTCCTTATGTACGGACATAACACCGACGCAATACTTATTAGCGTCGGGTGTAAGCCCGGGTTTTAATTCAGACCCACGCGATTCCTTTTAGCGCGGGACGCAACCACAAGTTTTTATGTATTGTTTATAAAGTCTTGTTGTCCAGATAGTAACTTAATATTATTATCATAATCGGCCGTCTATGTCAACAAACAAATATCCTCCTGTAAACCATAACCGGAAAGTAGCGCGTTGGGCAACGATTATCAGCCTGGCGACCCTTAGTTCGCGGCTTTTAGGTTTTATCAGGGATGTGATTATCGCCCGCCTGTTCGGGGTTTATATCTATGCCCAGGCTTTCGTGATCGCCTTCCGTATCCCGAATCTATTCCGCGACCTGGTGGGTGAAGGCGCCTCCAACGCCGCGGTGGTTCCGGTATTAAGCGAATACAGCGTTAAGCGTTCCCGGGAGGAGTTCTGGGAATTGGCTAATATCCTGCTTAATTTCCTGACGGTAATTCTTTGCCTGATCACGATCCTGGGAATAATTTTTTCGCCTCTGATCGTGCGCCTGATCGCTCCCGGTTTTATTGGTTTTTCCGATAAGCTGCAGGCAACGATCAATTTAAACCGGATTATTTTCCCGTATATACTTTTGATAGGTCTGGCGGCTTATGCTACCGCGGTGCTTAATTCATTGAAAAATTTTACCGTTTCCGCATTCGCGCCCTGCTTATTGAATATCGCTATTATCATCTGCGCCCTGCTTTTCGGGGAAGGGACCACGGGGCTTGCCGCCGGGGTCCTTTTGGGGGGTCTTTTGCAGCTGGCGGTCCAGGTCCCTCTTTTATATAAAAAAGGTTTGCGTCCGAAATTCTCGCTTTGTTTCAGGCATCCCGGGGTAGAGCAGGTAAAAAGGCTGATGATCCCGCGTTTGGTCAGTTCGAGTATTTACCAGCTGAACAATTTTATGGATTCAGTTTTTGGTTCGCTGGTGGCGATAGTAGGAGATGGGGGGGTAGCGGTCCTGTATTTCGCTTACCGCCTGATACAATTTCCGATCGGGATTTTCAGCAACGCTGTCGCCCAGGCGATCCTGCCGACCTTTTCGGTCCAGGCCCTGGAAAAAGAGCCTGAAGAGTTGAAAAATACGCTTTCCTGGGGCCTGCGGATTGTTTTTTTTGTGATGCTGCCCGCAAGCGCATTTTTTATGGTCCTGGCGCGTCCGCTTGTTTTTACCCTTTTTGGCGGCGGAAAATTTGATCTCAACTCCGGATTGCTTACCAGTAACGCCCTTTTTTTTTACAGCATCGGGCTTGCCGCTTATGGAGGGACAAAGATCCTGCAGTCATGCTTTTTTGCTCTTAAAGATACCGTTACTCCCGCCAAGATCGCCGGTCTGGCGCTTTTGATGAATGTCGTTTTAAACGCGTTATTCATGTTCCCGCTTAAGATTGGCGGATTAGCTCTGGCGACCTCGGTTTCCGGGATAATCTCATTTCTTTTTCTTTTTTTTATATTAAACCGCCGTCTTGGAGGTTTTGGGTTAAGAAAAATATGGGGTTCATTCTGGCGGATCCTGGGAGCTTCTTTGTTGATGTCCGGGGTATGTTTTCTGGTGAACCGTTCTTTGAATTTCGGCTGGGCGTTATGCTGCGGTGCGCTGGCTTATCTATTTTTTTGTTTTGTGTTAAGGGTCAAAGAGTTAAGAGAGATTATCGATTGGCTGCTTAGAAGGACGATAGATGATATTTAACGGCAGAGGCGTGCGGGAATGGATAATACAGATGTTCTAAAAAGAAAGGCATCGGCCGCTCCGGATTCTCCGGGGGTTTATCTGATGTCCGACCGGCAGGGCAGGGTTATTTATGTGGGGAAAGCCAAGTCCCTGAAAAAACGCATTCTGAATTATTTCGGAAGCGGGATGCCCGCAAAAACCCGGGCCTTAATGTCTAATGTCCGCGATATTCGGTTTTGTCTTGCTCCCAGCGAAGAAGCGGCCCTATTGCTTGAATTCAATCTTATCCATAAATTCAGGCCTCGGTATAATGTTTCGCTTAAAGATGATAAAAGTTTTCCCCTGGTGAAGATTTCCCGGGAAGATTTCCCGGTGGTCCAGATTACGCGCAAGAAGGATGATCCGGAGGCCGTTTATCTGGGGCCTTATACCGATGCCAAGCTTTTAAAGGAAGTATTAAAGATAATCCGCCACGAATTTCCTTATCGATCGTGCCGGAGGATTCCGGTTAAGAGTTGTATTTACCACCGGATTAAACTTTGTCCGGCTCCTTGCGCCGGCATGATCAGTATCCGGCAATACCGCAAGACAATCGGTAATATTACCATGATCCTGGAAGGGAAAGCCGGTATCCTGATAAGAAAATTGACCAGGCTGATGCGCCGAAAAAGCGCCTCCCGGGATTTTGAATCCGCCGCCTTAATCCGCGACCAAATCGTCAGCCTTTCCAGGATGTCCGGGCGCCGGGATGATTTCGAGGCAAAAAACGAATTGGAACTGCTCAAGGAAAACCTGGGGTTGGCAAAACTTCCGCTTAGGATCGAAGGATTCGACATTTCAAATATTTCGGGAAAACAGGCCACCGGATCAATGGTTAGTTTTTTCCGGGGCAGGCCGGATAAGGATAACTACCGTCGTTTTCGTATCAAGGGGGTCGCCGGGATCGATGACTATAAAATGCTTGCCGAAGTATTGCGCCGGCGTTATACTCGACTTTTGGAAGAGAAAAAGCCGCTGCCCGACCTTTTGCTTATTGACGGCGGCAAGGGCCATCTTCTGACCGCCGCTTTTCAGCTGGAGGCTTTGCATTTGAATATTCCTTTGGTGAGTATCGCTAAAAAAAACGAAGATGTATACAGCAGCCAGCCGGGAAAGGGTAATGTATTTCTGGTCAAGGACGGCGCGGCTTTAAACCTTATCCGCCGTATCCGTGACGAGGCGCATCGGTTCGCGTTAGCTTACCATCATCTCTTGCGGCGGAAAGAATTTATCAAAAAATGAGCGATTTTACGTTAAAGGTATATCGCGCGGTATTAAGTATCCCCTTCGGGCAGGTGCGTAGTTATAAATGGGTCGCCCGGAAAGCCGGTTCTCCCGGGGCCTGCCGCGCGGTCGGGCAGATTCTGAAGCGTAATCCCTATCCTTTGATTATCCCCTGTCATCGGGTAGTTAACAGTAATCAAAAAGCGGGAGGGTATGCCTTTGGTGCCGGGCGCAAGATTTCACTCCTGGCGCTGGAAAAGGAGCTGGCGGCATGTATAATTTCCAAAAGATAAGGTTTTCGCTGTTTTTTTTAAGCGTCCTGGTTTTTTTTCTCGGACTTCCGCTTATTCTTTTTTCCGCCTTCGGTTATAAATTTGACAACCGTTCGCTGAAATTCGTGAAGACCGGGCTGATCTTTGTTAAGACCCAGCCCGCGGGAGCGCGGATTTATTTCAACGGGAAGCTTCTTACGGAAAAAACTCCCACCAGCATGCAGGAACTTTTACCCGGAACCTACAGGATATCTCTGGAGATGGAACAGCATTATCCCTGGAAAGGGGAGGTGGAAGTGGAGGCCGGCAAAGTCAGCCGCATGGATAAGATCATTCTTTTTCCGGTACGTCCGAATTTGCAGCAATTAAACCAGGAGAGTTTTAATTTATTCTTTGTCGATCCTGATAAGAAGTCGATCTATTACCTGGATCAGGGGAAAGGCGTGGTTTACCGTTCGGGCCTGGATTCCGGAATTTTTGAAGATGTCGCCAGCCTTCCGGATAAGTTCGAACCGATTAACGGCTGGGCGGTTTCTCCGGACAGAAGGAAGCTTTTCGTATTCAACCAGCGCCAGATCGGCGTGGTGTTTTTCGATAACCGGGAAAATTATGAATATCCGGTTTCGCCGGTGCTCCTGGATTACCGTCGGGAGAAGGTCGCCGCCGCTTTCTGGCATTCGGACAGTTATCATCTGGTAGTCCTGACGGATAAGCATATCCAGGTTATTGAGTCCCGTCCCGGGGCTTTGCCGGTCAACCTGGTGGAGCTGAATAACGCCGAGAAGGCGGCTTTTTACGATTTCAAAGAAGATGTGTTGTATTTTAGCGATGCCCAGCGGAGCCCGGACGGGGAAATTTATAATAATCTTTATAAGCTGGAGCTGCATTCCAACCTTTATTCTTTGGAAAGGCTGATTATTCAGCCTTTTGAAGGCATTAAATCCGCGCAAAAGGAGGATAATGGTGAATAGCCGCTTATCTTTAAAGCGTTTTCTTGAAATTGTCCCCGGAGGGTTATCCTGGGGGATAATTGTCGGGCTTATCTTCCTGTCTTTCTTCTTTCCGGTGTTCAGCGCGGTGATCATCATTTCTTTTGATTTTTACTGGATTATCCGCACGGTTTATCTGACAACTCTCCTGGTGATGGCCCACCAGCGGATTTTTCGCCAGAGAAATGAAGATTGGCTGGAACGCTGTATGCGGCTGCCCCCGGAAGCCGGATTTTCGGAATTATACCAGCTGGTAATTTTTCCGGTTTATAATGAAGGCTTGGAAGTTTTACGTCCTTCCCTGGAAGCTTTAGCCGCCAGCCGTTATCCCCGGGACAAAATTATCGTGATTATGGCTTTTGAGGAAAGAAGTTCTTACGCGCGCGATAACGCTCTTATCCTGGAGGAAAAATTCGGCGGCATTTTCGGATCTTATCTCTCAACTTTTCATCCCGACGGCCTTCCCGGGGAAGCCCGGACGAAGGGCGCTAACGCTACCTGGGCGGCGAAGTCCGCCCGCGAACTGCTGGATGCCCGCAAGATCCGTTATCAACAGGTGGTGGTTTCGTGTTTCGACGCCGATACCTGTGTGGATAAGGAATATTTCGGTTGCTTAAGCTATCATTTTCTTACCGCGGAAAAAAGGCACCAGGCAAGTTATCAGCCGATGCCGGTTTACAATAATAACATCTGGCAGGCCCCGTCTTTCGCCCGGCTGGTGGAGATCAGCAGTTCATTCTGCCAGATGATTGAGAGCGTGCGCCTGGAGAAATTTGTCACTTTTTCAAGCCATAGCATGAGTTTTAAAACCCTGGTGGAGATAAATTATTGGCCGGTGGACATGATCTCCGACGATTCGGTGATTTACTGGAAAAGCTACCTTTATTATAACGGCGATTACCGCGTGGTCCCGCTTTATGTTACGGTTTCGCTGGACGCGGCTTATTCGGGGAATATCTGGAGGACAATGGTGGTGCAGTATAAACAAAAAAGAAGATGGGCCTGGGGTGTGGAGAATTTTCCTTTTGTGGTCGAAGGCTTCATCAGGAACAAGAATATTTCTTTGTTGAATAAGGTACGGAGGTCTTTTCATCTTCTGGAGAGCCATGTCACCTGGGCGGTTTGGGCGGTGATTTTGGTGGTGATCGGCCCTCTGCCGATATTTTTCGGAGGGGCGTTTTTCAGCCAGATGGCAATTGCTTATAACCTGCCCAGGATCGCCGGTTTATTGTTCAGGTTTACCTTGTTAACGAGCTTGACCTGGATCTTTTTAA
Source organism: Candidatus Omnitrophota bacterium (assembly GCA_028711825.1). GTDB lineage: Bacteria > Omnitrophota > Gorgyraeia > Gygaellales > Profunditerraquicolaceae > UBA6249. The sequence goes on from JAQTRM010000025.1 coordinate 12,621, forward strand.
GCTGGACTATCCTGCCCCCGCGCCCTAAAGGAATAAGCTGGTTTAAACATGTGCTCCTGGTTCTGGAGTGGGTTTTTGTCCCTTTTATCATTCTGATCATCGGTTCCGCTCCGGCACTCGATGCCCAGACCCGCTTGATGCTGGCCCGGTACATGGAATTTAATCCTACATTAAAAGGTAATAAGGTGTTATAATAAAAAATATTTTTCGGAGATTGCGGAGCTTATTTGTCCGTTGCGCGCAATCCGGTAGATGAAAATTTTTGGCGGGAGGTAACATGGAGATTAAACAGCTGATTCAGGAGATGGTAAAAAAAGAGGCCTCCGATCTTTTCTTCCGGGCCGGCGGTATCCCGCGCCTGCGGATTGCCGGTAAAGTTGTTCCCATGGACAGCAGGGTCTTAAGTGTTGAGGACGTGATGCTGGCGATGGAGCAGCTGGCTAATACCAAACAGTGTGAGACCTTCAGGAGCAAGCTGGATGTGGATTTTGCGGTTTACCTGGCGGAATTTAACCGCCGTTTCCGGGTAAGTATCTTTACGCAAAGGAACTGGCCTTCTATCGTTATCCGTAATGTGCGCAACAATATCGCTTCTTTCGAGGAATTAAATCTCCCGGCGGAGGCCCTGAAGAAGCTTTCCCAGGAGACGCGCGGCCTGGTTCTTTTGACCGGCAGTATGGGCAGCGGTAAATCTACTACTATCGCCAGCATGGTCGAATACATCAATCAGAATGCAAAAAAACATATTTTAACCGTTGAAGAACCGATAGAGTTTACTTTTGAGGACAAGCAGTCTATTATCAACCAGCGGGAATTGGGGATAGACGTATCGGATTACGCGGTCGCCCTGCGCGCTTTCACCCTGCAGAGCCCGGATGTGATGTTTATCGGGAATATCCGCGATTATGATACGGTTTCCAGCGTGATGTCCGCCGCGGAGACCGGAGTCCTGGTTTTAAGTACCTTGCATACGATTAACGCCCCGCAGACCGTGGAAAGATTGATTAATATTTTTCCTCCCCATCAGCACCAGGAGGCCAGGAATCAGCTGGCTACGTTGTTAAAGGGGGTTATTTCACTGCGTCTTCTTCCGGAAAAGAACGGCCAGGGCAGAGTTCCGGCTTGCGAGATAATGCTTTTAACCTCCACCATCAGCCGCCTGATCCGCGAAGATAAGGTCCGGGAGATTCCTCAATTTATCGAGGATGGGGCGGTTTTCGGAATGCAGTCGTTTAACCAATCTTTGGTTAAATTGGTCCAGGAAGAAAAAGTTTCCCTGGAGGATGCTTCTCTTGCCGCTGATAGCCGCGAAGAATTTATGCTGGCTTTCCGGGGGATAAAGAAAGCTTAAGGAAATGGTATCGAGCCAGGTTTTTTTACCTTTATCTATACCTGGATTGTTTTTGACAGTTGCGCGGGCGTTACCTAACAACAATTACACCCAGCGCTAAGAGCACCTGGCCCTAAGATGTATTGGGCCAGTGTCCGCCTGTGGCGGAGAATTGCGCAGGCGTTACCTAACAACAATTACACCCAGCGCTAAGAGGAATTGCGCTGGTGTTGCCTTCGTAGGCAAGGAGATTATCATGATTGAAGAGATTAAAGATAAGCTGGAAGAGATCGGGGTGAGGCTGGAAAATTTAAGAGGTTATCTTTGACGTCACCGAGAAGATAAAGAAAGTTGAAGACCTGAACCGGCAGATGTCGCAAGAAGGCTTCTGGGATAATTCGGAGTCTTCCACCCGGATCGTTAAAGAATTAAAGGTCCTTAAGGCGATAATCGAGCCGTGGGAGATATCATATAAGAAGTACCGGGAGCTGGAAGAACTTTTGTCCCTGGTGAAAGAAGACGACCGGGATATGCTCCTGGAGTTAAAACGTGATTCCGAAAGCCTGAATAAGGCGGCCGACCGGATGGAGTTTCATGTATTGCTGGGAGGGGATCTCGATAAGAGCAGCGCAATCCTGAGTATCAACGCCGGGGCGGGGGGGACGGAATCCTGCGATTGGGCGGGGATGCTTTCCAGAATGTACAGCCGTTTTGCCGAAAGCCACGGCTATAGCGTGAAAACCATCGATATCCTTGCCGGTGAAGAGGCGGGGATCAAGAATGTTACTATGTTGATCGAGGGGGCCTATGCCTTCGGTTATTTAAAAGCGGAACGCGGGGTGCACCGCCTGGTGCGTATTTCTCCGTTCGATGCCAATAAGCGCAGACATACTTCTTTCGCTTCGGTAGATGTCATTCCGGAGATCGAGGAAGACATGGATATCAAAATTGAGGATAAAGACCTGCGCATTGATGTTTTTCGCTCAAAGGGCGCCGGAGGACAAAGTGTAAACACTACGGATTCGGCAGTCCGCATTACCCATCTGCCGAGCGGGATCGTGGTGCAGTGTCAGAATGAACGTTCACAGTTCCAGAATAAACAAACTGCTTTAAAGATACTCAAGGCACGGCTCTACGAGGCGGAGCAGAAGAAAAAAGAAGAAGAGTTGAAACAGCAGGACGCGGATAAAAAAAGGATCGAATGGGGCAGCCAGATTCGTTCTTATGTCCTGCATCCATATAATCTGGTCAAGGATCACCGCACGGATTTTGAAACCGGTGATAGCCAGAAAGTTCTAGACGGCGGCCTGGATGATTTTATCGAGGCATTTCTTAAATTTAACGCCGGTAAATAAGCGGGGATAAGATGCTGGGGTTGATCAAAAAAGCCATTCTTAAAGGTAAACAGGATTCGATTAGGAAAAAATTTCCCGGGTTGAATATTTCTTTGCATGCCGAAATGCCCGCTCCGTCAATGAGCAAAATGGTCGAAGTGGCGCGGCTGGTAAACCTGGTGAATTCTTTCGAGGGGAAATTGAGCGTTTTAAACGATGCGCAGCTTGCCGCCAAGAGCGGTGAATTCCGGAGATATCTGGAGAATAAATCCAATGAATTTGCGCGGGAGATAGAAGAGCTGCAGCAGGCGATGCAGAAAGTGGCAATGCCTGAAGAAAAGGAGAAACTTAAAGAGAAGCTTAAAATTACCCGCAACAAGGTATTTGCGGATATTCTGCCGGAGGCTTTCGCGGTGGTTCGGGAAGCCAGCCGCCGGACGATCGGTCTAAGGCATTTTGACGTCCAGATCGCCGGAGGGATTATTTTGCATGAAGGTCGTATCGCGGAGATGTCTACCGGAGAAGGAAAAACCCTGGTGGCTACCCTGGCGGCTTATCTTAACGCGCTGTTGGGTAAAGGGGTGCATGTGGTAACCGTAAACGACTACCTTGCCCGGCGCGACCGGGAGTGGATGGGGCCGATTTATGAATTCCTGGGGCTTTCGGTGGGGGCGAT
>JAQTRM010000095.1 GCA_028711825.1 Candidatus Omnitrophota bacterium
CGGCAAGCGCAAAATTAAAATGTTTAAACCTGAATCCGACATAAATCAGGATACCCGCCAGCGACCAAAGGAGTGCTAATACCGCTTTTTCCTTAAGGTGCTTTCCGGCGACCGGGCCGACACGTTCAATCCTCAGGATCTGGATATCATCGCCCGAAAAAGACTCCCTGAGTTTATCGGTAAGAAGCTGGTTTTTGTCTTCCGAGGTGCGAATAAGCACCACTTTCGGGCTATCTTTGAACTGCTGAATACTGGCTTCGGCCAAGCCGATATCTTTCAACACCTGGCGCACGCGGTCCATCTCCGGAGGATTGCTAAAACGGTATTCTTGAAGCTGTCCGCCCGCGAAATCAATACCGTAGGCCGCCGGACCCTTCTTAAAATAAGAAAAAAGCCCTACCGCTATCACAATGATCGATAAAGCGTAAAAGATCTTTCTCTTGCCGATAAAATCAAATTTCGTCTCACGGATCAGTTTTAACATCGGCAGAGAGTTCTTAAGCCATCCCAAATTCAGCAGTATTTCGAAAATCGTCCGCGTCACTACGATCGCGCTGAATAAACTCGCGATCAGACCGATGGTCAGGGTAACCGCGAATCCCCGGATCGGACCGGTTCCAAACTGAAAAAGCAAGAATGCGGCGATCAAGGTAGTAAGGTTGGAGTCGAATATCGCGCTGAAAGCGCGGCTGTAGCCGTTAGTAATCGCGGTACGCAGATTCCTCCCCAGCGCAAGTTCCTCCTTGATCCTTTCATTGATCAGGACATTGGCGTCCACCGCCATGCCTAAAGATAACGCGATACCGGCGATACCCGGAAGGGTCAAAGTCGCCGAGATTCCCGGAAAAAGGACCGGCAACAGCCCAAGCCCCCCCAGAATAATAATCAAGTTCAGAAGAAGCGCGACATCGCTGATCAAGCCCGCCAGAAGGTAATAACCCGCCATAAAAATAAAAACAAGAAGGCAGCCGATCAAAGAAGCCCTTACTCCCGCGTTTATCGAATCCTGGCCTAAAAGCGGTCCCACCGTCCGCTCCTCTTCAATATGCATCGGCGCGGGCAAAGCGCCGACCCTCAAGATAAGCGCCAGATCCTGGGCGGCCTGCGCGTCAAACCTGCCGGTAATCACCGCCTCCCCGGAAGGTATCGCCTCCCTGATGCGCGGGGCGGACTGGACCTTGCCGTCCAGAACAATCGCCAGGCGCTTGCCGACATTATCGGCGGTAACCTGGGAGAATTTTTTAGCTCCGGCGGCGTTAAACTGCAGGGCAACGATCGGTTCATTAAACTGGCTCTGGTCAAAGCGCACCGAGGCGTTGGTAAGAGTGTCCCCCACTAATACCGCCTGTTTCTCCAAAAGCAGGGGCTCATTATCGTCAAGCCCGTATTTCAGCTCATAACCCTCCGGGATATTACCGTCAAGGGCTTCCTTGAGTTTCTGGGTATCGTTAGAAACGATCTTAAACTCCAGCATCGCGGTCTTGCCGATAAGTTCGATCGCGCGCTGACGGTCGGTAACCCCGGGAAGCTGGACCACGATCTCATCCTCTCCCTGCTTCTGAATGGATGTTTCCCTCACCCCGAATTCATCGATACGGTTACGGATTACCTCCACCGCCCGGTCGCAGGCATCAAGCTTGGCCTGCCCCTCGAGATGGCTGGTGTCGACTTTAAGCAAAAGATGCATCCCGCCCTGTAAGTCCAGGCCCAGGTTAATACGTTTATTAAGAGGAAAGGCGTAATAAGCGCATAAGCCCACCACCCCCAAGATCAACAATATTTTATATATCAGCTTTCTTTCCATTGATCGCAACTCCTATTTATCTTAAACGGATTAACTCTTATACTCTGAAAACGGGATAGCACATAGTCTTTTCCTGCGCCCGCGGTATTTCAGGACGTCTTTTTTACGTAAGCTACACTGCTGCGGTCGATCTCGATCTTCACATTCTCATCGACGCGCAAAGTCAGGGTCTTTTCCTTAAGATTCACGATCGTGCCGTGTATCCCGGCCATCGTCACTACCTCATCGTTTTTATTCAGCGCGGAAAGCATTTTCTGATGTTCCTTCTCCTTCTGTTTCTGGGGACGAATAATCAGGAAATAAAATATCGCGAAAATCAGCGCTAACGGGAGAAGCTGGACGATCGGGTTGACTGCTGTAGTTTGAGGCATTTTTAGGCTCCTTTATTTGATTTTTTCAACAGGCTCTTTACGGTTGTGGAAAGCTGGGCTCCCTTCTTTACCCAATCCGCGATCCTTTCTTTTTTTAACACCGCTTCGCCGGTAACCGGCTTATAATAACCCAATTCCTCGATTACCCGGCTGTCGCGCCCCATCCGCTCGTCAAAAACGGTGACCCGGAAATGCGGCTTGCCCTTGGGATTTTTCCCGATCCTTCTTAAACGAATATGCACTGCCATACTGTTGCTCCTTTCATTATCTTGCGATTGCTTCCATCATAGCCTTGGCTTTATTCACTGATTCCTGGTATTCCTTTTCCGGGACAGAGTCAGCGACGATCCCTCCGCCGGATTGCACATAAGCAAAGCCGTCCTTGAAGATAATTGTGCGGATGGCGATGCAAGTATCTAAATTATGGGAAAAACTGAAGTACCCGATTGCGCCGGCGTATAAAGAACGCCTTAAATTTTCCAGCTCATCGATGATCTGCATCGCGCGGATCTTCGGGCTTCCGGAAACCGTGCCGGCGGGGAATGCAGCTTTCAATACATCATAGATATCAAACCTTTTTTTGTCAAGTATGCCGCTTACCTCACTGACCAGGTGCATCACGTGGGAGTATTTCTCCACGCGCATAAAAGCGTCCACCTTTACCTGCCCGATCTTACTTATCCTGCCCAGGTCGTTCCTGCCCAGGTCCACCAGCATAAGGTGCTCCGCCCTCTCTTTTTCATCGTTCAACAGTTCTTTCTCCAAGACAGCGTCCTCTTCAGCATCTTTCCCCCGCCGGCGCGTTCCGGCGATCGGGCGGGTCTGCACCAGGCCATCCTCGCAGCGCACGAGGATCTCCGGGCTGGAGCCCACGATTGAAAAATCCTTAAGCTTGAAATAATACATATAAGGAGAGGGATTAAGGATACGCAGGGAGCGGTATACGGAAAAATCATCCTTTTGCGTCTTAACCTTAAAACGCTGAGATGGAACCACCTGGATAATATCGCCTTTCTTAATATACTCTTTGCACTTGCGGACCATTGCCAGGAATTCATGTTTCTTAAGATTACTTTCAATACGCAGCTTCCCGGGCTTACGCAAAGATTCCCGCCGCAGAACGGAACGGTTAAAGCCGGCGTGTATCTTTTCAATCCTGCCTACCGCTTTTTTATAAAGCGCCTTCTTTTCGGATAATCCCGCCCCCTTGGGGACAATAACATTATTTAAAATTTTGATGGTATGGTTAAGCCGGTCGAAGATCAACAGTGAATCGGTCATCATCAGAAGGATATCCGGGATCTTGAGCGAATCGGGGTTCTTATCCGGTATATTCTCGATGAACCTCACCGTATCGTAACCGAGATAACCCACCAGCCCGCCGTAAAAACGCGGCAATCCGGGCAGCTGCACGCTGCGCATATCCCGCATAATCTTCTTTATCTCGTCTAAAGGCGATGTGGAGGTGATAAATTTTTCTTTCTTACCCAAAAAGGGATAAGTTATCTCCACTTCCTTCCCCCGGCTTTTAAAGATCATGCTGGGGTTAGTGCCCAAAAAAGAATACCGCGCGATTTTCTCCTGCCCTTCAACCGATTCCAGCAAAAAAGAATA
>JAQTRM010000096.1 GCA_028711825.1 Candidatus Omnitrophota bacterium
AGCGGGGATCCCCGTTCCACCAATATTACCTTCGGGGATTATAACTCCAAGAAGTCGATCGTTTTGGATTACGCTTACGCTAAATATAACGCTTTACCCTGGCTTACCCTGGTCGGCGGTAAAATGAGCTTAAAAGATACCCTCTGGGAGCCTACCGATTTGATCTGGGATACGGATATCACTCCTGAAGGAGCGGTAATCAACCTGAACAAGAACATCGGTTCCAAGTTGTCGCTTTTCTTTAACGGCGGCGCGTTGATCGTCGATGACGACACCAGCGGTGATTACGATGCTCCGATGGCGTATCTTATCCAGCCTGGAGCCAGTTATAAGATTAATGACGACATATCTTTGAAAGGCGCGGTATCCTACCAGTCCTTTCATAATGTCAAAGGGCATACCAGCAGCAGCTATTCTTCGGCTACCAACACCGGTAATACTACCAAAGGAACATCTTCTTATGTTTACGACTACCAGATGGTTAACCCCGCCTTGGAGTTGAGCATCAAGGAGCCTTTTAAGGCTTTCGGATGGAACATCGAATCGTTGAAGTTCTTCGGTGAATATGTGAACAACGTGGATGTTTCGGAGGGTAACGACGGTTTCTCGGTAGGGTTCCAGTTTGGTAACAGTAAGGTTGAAAAATGGGGAGACTGGCAGGTTAAGTATATCTATGCCATGCTGGAACGCGACGCGGTGCTCGATGTCCTTCCTGATTCCGACCGTTACGGCGGCAGTACCGGGATGAGGAGCCATGAAGTTTCGGCAAGCTTCGGCCTTGGAAAGAATACTTCTTTAGGTCTTGATGTTTACCGTTCATGGAGTATAATCGGCAGCAAGGCTCCCGAAACTCTCGTGCAGTTTGATTGGAACATGAAGTTCTAACAAATTATTATGAATCACGCGGCATTGCCCGGTTGAATCCGGGTAATGCCGGTTTAAATACGCGGCAGATTAGATAAAATGAAGGGAGTAAAAATGAAGAAAATAGGATTGTTAGTATTAACGGGGATAATAGGATTGGGTTTGCTTGTCCCCTGTTATGCGGAAAAGATCGTGATCGAAGGTTCCACTACCGTACTCCCGATCGCCCAAAGGGCGGCGGAAGTTTATATGGACCAGAATCCCGGAGCAAATATCTCGGTGCGCGGAGGAGGTTCGGGGGTAGGCATCGCTTCTTTGCTTGATAAGAGCTGCGATATCGCGGATGCCTCGCGTCCGATCAAGGATAAAGAGCTGGATAAAGCGGTAACTAACGGTGTGGATGCCACTGCCAATATCGTCGCGATGGACGGACTGGCGGTAATCGTAAATGCCTCTAATAATGTTTCCAAGATGAGCAAAAAGCAGGTAAAGGATATTTTTACCGGCAAGATATCCAATTGGTCGCAGGTCGGCGGCAGCGACGAAAAGATCGTGGTTGTTTCCCGCGACACCTCAAGCGGGACTTTCGAGGCCTTCCTGACAATGGTCTTGTCCGGGGACAAAACCCGTCCGGACGCCCTGATGCAGGCGTCTAACCAGGCGGTTGCCACTACCATAGCTTCCACTCCGGGAGCGATCGGCTACGTGGGGCTGGGTTTTATATCTCCTTCGGTTAAAGCGGTTGAGATTGACGGGGTGATGCCTTCGAAGGAAACGGTGGTTTCCGGGAAATATCCGATCACACGGCCGCTTTTTATGTATACCAACGGAAAACCTAAAGGGGCGGTGAAAGAATTCATCGATTTTATTTTGAGCGATGAAGGACAGAAGATAGTAGAGGAAGAAGGTTTTGTGGGTTTAAGGGAAAAGAAATAAGCCGCGTTTTTTCATGGCAATGGGATGGCACGGCGGAATTATTTCCGCCGTGCCATACTTACTATTATGAGGATGTCGCGTTTTAAAGAGAAAATCATCAAATGGACTTTCACCGTGCTGGCTTTTGCCTCGCTTTTATTCCTGGTGGGGATCATGCTGGTCTTGTTTAAGGAAGGGTTGCCGATATTCCGGAAAATAAGTTTTTTTAATTTTATTCTCGGAAAGTCCTGGTATCCTACCTATAGCCCCCCGGAGTTCGGCATTCTGCCGTTAATCCTTGCTTCGGTCTGGGTGACGCTGGGGGCGGTAATGGTTTGTTTGCCTTTAGGGATCGGCAGCGCGCTTTATCTTAACGAACTCGCGGGCCCGGCGCAAAAAGCGGTGCTTAAACCGGTGATCGAATTATTGGCCAGTATCCCGTCGGTAGTTTTCGGTTTTTTCGGGATGGTGATACTTACTCCTTTTCTGCAGAAAATCTTCCATCTGCCCACCGGGCTTACCGCTTTAAATGCCAGTATTATCCTGGGAATCATGGCGACTCCCACCGTTTGCAGTATCGCCGAGGATGCCTTGAATTATGTCCCGAATTCATTCCGTGAGGCATCGTTTGCGGTGGGCGCGACGCGCTGGCAGACCTTGACCCGGGTGGTGATCCCGGCCGCCGGTTCGGGGATTTCCACGGCGATCATTCTGGGGATGAGCCGGGCGATCGGAGAGACGATGACGGTGCTTATGGTCGCCGGAGGGGCGGCGGTTATCCCGCATACCTTCCTGGAGCCGGTAAGGCCGATGACCGCGGCGATCGCCGCGGAGATGGGGGAAGCCCCTATGGGAGGGGATCATTATCACGCGTTATTCGCGATTGCGCTCATTCTTTTTATCATTACTTTTATTTTTAATATTATCGCCGAAATGATCAGCCGGCGTTTCAGGATAAAATTGGGCCTGAGCGGGTAATTTACGGTTATTAAAAGCGGATCCTGACGGCCGCCGCAAAAAAAATAAATGAAAAAAAGTCTTTCGCAAAACTTCGGGTTCTTCGGATTATTCATGTGCATGGGGGTTACCCTCTTATGCCTTGGGTCGATTATTTATTTTATTACTTCGCGCGGATTCCGGGTATTAAGCTGGGGTTTTCTCACCCAGGCGCCTTACGCGGCGATGACCAAAGGCGGCATCGCTCCGGTAATTGTCGGGACTCTTTATATCACTTTGGGGGCGATTATTATTGCTTTGCCGCTGGGCCTTGCCTGCGCAGTATATCTCTGCGAGTATTCTCCCAAGAGTTTTGTGGTCAATATTATCCGGATCAGCATTAATAATCTGGCGGGGGTGCCTTCGGTGGTCTTCGGTCTTTTCGGCCTGGCGGTATTCGTCAAGTTTTTCGGTTTTGGGGTTTCAATCCTTTCCGGCAGCCTTACTCTGGGGATCCTGGCGCTTCCGATGATCATTTCTTCGGCTCAGGAAGCGCTTTTGGCGGTTCCCCAGTCGATCCGGGAGGCCTCTTTATCTCTAGGGGCCACAAAATGGGAAACGATCAGGAGTATTGTTCTTCCTACCGCTTTGCCGGGGATCCTTACCGGGGTGATCCTGAGTATCGGGAGGATTGCCGGGGAAACCGCTCCGATCCTTTTTACCGCTGCCGCTTTTTATACCCGCGGTTATCCAAAATCCATTTTCTCGGAAGTTATGGCTTTACCTTATCATATTTACGCGTTAATGACCGAAGGCGCGCATCCCGAACAACAAAGGATGATCGCTTACGGCTGCAGCATGGTATTATTATTTATGGTCCTTATGATTTCAGGGATCGCGATATTTTTACGTCAAAGGCAAAGGAGCTTGCATGGATAATCAGGTAAAAATGAGGGCTGAAAACGTGGATTTTTTCTACGGGAAAACCCAAGCCCTTAAAAATGTTAATTTGGATGTTTATGCCCATAAAGTTACCGCGATGATCGGGCCTTCCGGCTGCGGTAAATCGAC
>JAQTRM010000026.1:0-3475 GCA_028711825.1 Candidatus Omnitrophota bacterium
CCTTGTTGAATGCAAAAACTATCCCGTATTTTTTCAGATATTTTACGAATCTTTCAAAATCCCCGGAGATACCCCTTTTCCGGCGCCGGGCATCCTGCCAAAGATGGTAAGCCCTGCGTTTAGCCTGGGCTAAATCCCCGGCACTCAGGATCTCGGGCTTGAATACGCAGTTAAAATGCCCGTCATACATCGACCAATCCTTGGTAAGGATCCTGCCTGCCTTATCCAGTTCTTCAAAAAGCCTGGTTCCGGGAAAAGGAGTAAGAATAGAAAACTGCACCGAATCCGGATCCTGGCGCAAAGCAAAATCGATGGTTTTTTGGATACTCTCTTTGGTTTCACCCGGAGCCCCGAAGCAAAAAGTCAAATGCATCTTTATCCCCAAATCCCGGGTAATCTTGATGGCTTCCGCGGTTTTCGAAAGATCCATATTTTTTTTGTAACCTTCCACAAGATCCTGCACGCAGGATTCGACCCCATACTTTACCGCCGCCAGGCCCGAGGATTTCAACTCCTCTAGGGTTTTCCTGTCCATAAGGTCCGCCCGCGCCATGATCGCCCACGGGATCTTCTCCAACCCTTTCTTCTTTACCTCCTGACAGAACTTTAACATCCGGTCTTTCCCAATGTTAAATGTGTCATCATCGAAATATATAGACTTAAAACCTTTATCAACCAAATACCGCATCTCTTCGACAACATTCTCGACATTCCTGATACGGTAAGAATTACCCTGGTACATTACCTGGGGCCAAAGGCAGAAACTGCAATTAAAAGGGCATCCCCGGGAAGCAAGCATCTGTACTGAAGGATATGGGATATTACCGGGAAGATCCCAATATTTTTTCATCGGCAGGCTTTCCCGATGGGGCCAGGGAAGGAGATTAATGTCGCAAAGGAGCGGGCGGGGAGTACTCAAAAAGCCTTTCCCGGAGCGGTAAAGAATCCCCGCCACCCGCGAGACATCCGTTCCATCTTCCAAAGCCTTAAATAAATTAAGAAGCGTAAACTCATACTCCCCCTGCAGGATAAAATCGATAAAGGGATATTGTCCCATAAAAGAAGGCTGATATGTCAGGCTATTCGGACCGCAAAGGATAATTCTGATTCCCGAATCGGAGATTTTTTTTAAAATCTCGATATCCTTAAGAAAAGAGGGAACAGAGGTTTCGGCGACAAGATAATCTATGTCCTTATTTAACAGGTGCTCCATGAAGCCGGATTCCGTTAACCCTTCGGCCACTGCGTCAATAACCTGTGCATCCACCCCGTTTTTCTGCAGCAGCGCGGTGGCGTAAGCGAGAAAAAACGGGAAAGGCATATAATTGCCTTCGCTAAGGTCTTTAATGTGCGGCCAACGCGAACCCGCGCGCACCCCTGTCTGCCCATGTTGGACCCAAGGAAGATTTGCCAACAGAACCTTGATATTCTTGTTAGTATAAGGGATATTTTTCTTCTTAAAGATCGAAACCAATTCATCCTGGCGTAAAAGTTCTATTTTACGATCCAGTTCCGCATCATTCTCGAAAATCCGTGTTTTAAATCTGCACGACTGCCGGGAACCCGGGGCAAGATCGCGCTTATCTTCCGGGAGAATCATTCGAACCCCGATTATCCTCAATCTTTCCTTAAAGGAGCTGTTCTGAATAAGGATTTTATGGTTTTTATCTATATCCTCCAGAGTCAAAGAAGGCAGTTTCTTTCCTTCGACCGAAAACCGCACCCCGGCCAAGGCAAATGATTGATCAAATTTAAAATCTTTCCAGTTTTTATCAAAACGCGAAAAATCTCCCTGTTCATATCCGCAGAACCAGGAGGTATAAGCGGGATTTAACAGATGCAGGATACGAAATTCATCAATATGCAGCCATTCGTTATTGCGTGATTCAATCTCCCAGCTAAAACGCCCTCCCTCGCGGACGCTAACCTTCCAGTCCTGGACAAGAGGTATCTCGCTAAAAGCGATACGCACCATAAAAAAATCCGAGCCTTTCTCTAATACTTCCCAGCACGCCTTGGATGAATCTGTCCAGAAACCCAGGATATTTACTCCGAGATTCAAACCGCTTCCTACGGTAACCTGTTTACCGAGCCAAAAAATCTGTATATCGCGTTTTCCCAAACAAAGGCTTAACGGCCCGGACGAAACAATGTGTTCCCACTCCGTTTCTTTTTTTCCTTCCGCGGCAGGCTGCGGCTTTACCTTAGAAACAGAAACCGTTCTGTCCGGACAAAATATTTTTTTAAAATCGGATGTAAAATTATTTATCTTCAATTTTTATCACTCCAGAAAAATACGCGTACTTCTTGGGCGATAACGCCCCGGTATTACACCTTTGATATTGAATAATCCTGCTGCGGTAAAGATAATCGCTGTTCTCCAGCAGGCCTTTCGGCATCCGCCCTGCCCCGGTGGTATTTATAAAGGTAACCCTCGGCAAAGAATCGCTTTCCGCCATAAGACCCGAACGCCCTGCCGGACCATACCAATACCTGAAAGGAAGGATATCATAATCCCTGGTAAATTCATCCAAGAATTCTCCATGGATATCGTTTTCAACTTTCCACCTTCGGTATTCTTCTCTCAACATAATGCTGGCCTGCTCTATTTCAATACTGGTCCTGGAATAAATCCCCATCCGTACTTCCCATCTCAACGAATTTTCAGAAATAAATTTTAATTCCCAGGTTTGGGAAACCGGAATATATGCCCACTGCCCTTCAACTACCAGGTGTTCTTTTTCTTTAACGATATACTTCCAGGCCGCCTGGGTAGAATCATACCAGATATCCTGCGAACGCAGTGCCGTATAAACACCCAGCCCTTTATTTAAAGATTTCCCTTTCCATGTAAATTCCCCCCGGCCGCGGTCAAAGCTGAAACTCAAATCCCCCCGGGCGATCAAAGCCTTGGATTTAATATAACTTTTATCAGTTAATTTTTTTTGCTCGTCAAAAATAATCCTGCCTTCAAAAAAAAGGTTTTCTCCCGGGGCAAGCGACCTTTCAGTCCAGGACAATACCGGAGAAAAACTAATACAAGAAGCTTCCTGTTCCCCTTGCCGTTGTTTAAATATCGCGGTCACATATTGTTCAACCTTACCGGTAACCTCGAAAATCGCTCTTGGAACGCATTTTTTTTCCGCGGCAACAGCCGCCTGGCAAACCCTCATATTCTTCAACCTTACCGGCAAGATATCATTAAGATACTGGGAACCCGAAAAAGATCCGTGTTCATGGGAAGTTTCCCATAAATCGTATTTATTCAAAAGTTCCAGCCTCACGAAACGGTTATCCACGGAAAATTCGGAAGAGGCATTAATTGTTATCTTAATATCCAATATGCCATTTTCTTTAAACGACAAATGCCAGCGCTGTTTAAGAAAATTAAAATCAAAAATTATCATGAGCTCTTCAGGACCGGGCTTTTCCACAAACCAGGAAGAAGCGTCCAAATTATTCGTAAGGCACCAAC
>JAQTRM010000026.1:3575-15527 GCA_028711825.1 Candidatus Omnitrophota bacterium
GGCGCAGGCGTTCAGCCTCTTCCCGGGCAAGCCTTTCAGCTTCAAGGCGCAGGCGTTCAGCCTCTTCCCGGGCAAGCCTTTCAGCTTCAAGGCGCAGGCGTTCAGCCTCTTCCCGGGCAAGCCTTTCAGCTTCAAGGCGTCTTGCAGTCAAAACTTCGCGTACCTGCGTTAAATAATTTTCGAAATCTTCTTTTTTAGGATATACTTTAAAACTCAAACAAAGATCCCGTGCGGAAACCGGACTAAGATGAATAATCCTTGATTCCTGCTCATATCCGGAATTAAAAATCTTCAAGATATCCCCTTCGGATTTTGTTTCAAAAACCAAACCCGGGGGCGGATTATCGGATGATGAAAATATTCCAAGCTTTTCCCCGCTGGGAATATCGACTCCGAAATCATGCCAATTCGTCCGATGGACAAATCCGGGAAAAACCCCTTCCTGGTCGGAAAAAGACCAGCAGTCATAAGCCGGCAGGAGAAAAAGACTGAAATTATGCTGCTTCGAAGAAACCCCCTTACTACTGACATGAATATCCAAAGCCCCGTCCCGCAGAGTTATCCTAAAAGACTCCAGGATATCCCCCTCTTCACTATTCCTGCCTTCAGCAGCAAGTTCTGAAGAAGAAACCGGGACCACTTTCCAGGAAAGATTGGTCGAAGGAGAATGGAACTTAAAAACGTTATCGAATAACGAATAATATCCTCCCGTGGAACTACTGATATGCTGCTGAAGATAAACTACAATGACCCGGCCGTTATTGAAAACTACCCGCAACCCGCCCTCCTCAAGGGAGGCAATCCCGGTTTTTTCCCCTACACTCTCCAGATAATACGGAACCACTTCCTGAGGAGGCCCTTTTTTGATCAACTTGCCGCGGTCGAAAAGCACCACCCGGTCGCAAAGCTTATTGATAATTCCCATATCATGGCTCACCAGGATAATCGTTTTTCCGGCCCGCTTTAATTCCACTATTTTCTGGCGGCATTTCTGCTGCGCCTCCTCATCTCCGACGGCAAGGATATCGTCGATCAAGAGGATATCCGGCTCAACGAATATCGCCAGTGAAAAAGCCAACCGCATATACATACCCTGCGAATAATACTTGATTGGCGCGTCAATGAACCTGCCTAAATTTGAAAAAGCGATGATCTCCTCAACCTTCTGTTCAAGAGTTTCCTCCTTAATCCCGTAAACCCTGACATTAAGAAGTATATTCTCGCGGCCGGTGAATTCGGGGTTCAGTCCCGCGCCCAACTCCATAATCGCCGAGACTCTCCCGTTAACAGCTACTTCCCCTTTATCCGGAACAAGCACCCCCGCCAAAAGCCTTAAAAAGGTAGTTTTCCCGGCACCATTCTGCCCGATCACCCCTACCACTTCTCCGGCCTCGACATCCAGACTAACATCCTCCAGGGCCCAGACCTCCTCCCAGGTGACCTTGCCGTCGATAATAAATTTTATGCGGTATTTTTCCCAGAGGCTTTCCGCTTTTATCATGCTCATGTTCTTTTTAAAACCTCCGATTCGTTCTTAAGATAAAAGATATACCCTGAAGAAAAGGCGATGAAAGCGGTTAAAAACAAAATAATCATATTACCGGCGGAAGGCAAATGCCCGGCATAAAGAACCTGACGGTAAGCGGAAATATAATAAGTTACAGGGTTAAACAGGCAAACCCAGCGATACGGAAAATCCAGCATCGTTTCAGAATAAAAAACCGGGGTGATCCAAAACCAGAACATCAACCCCACGGAAAGAAAATATGCCGTATCCCGAAGATAAGAATTTAACACCGCAAAGACCATTCCCAGCCCTGCGATAAAAACAAGATTCAATAGAAGGATTACACTCAATACCGGCAACAAATATACCAGCCGGACATTGATGAAGAAAAACAGGATGAGAACAACACAAAAACCCATGACAAAATGAATAAAATTTGATAGCACCGAAGAGATGGGGATAAACTCTTTCGGAAATACCCCCTGCCGGATAATACCTTTATTGGCATAAAAAGCGTTGGTTGATTCGCTGATCGCCTGGCTGATAAAAAACCAGGGAAAAATCCCGCTAAGAATAAAAAATAAATAATTCGGAATACTGACATTAAAGACTGAAACAAAAATAAAATTGATACACGAGGCCATCAGCAAGGGGATAATTACCACCCACCAGGCGCCAAGTTTCAACCCTGCGTATTTTGCTTTCAACTGCGAAACCGACATGTCCCAAAGGATCCGCCGACTCGCAAACGCTTCTTTAATCCGCTGTTTTAAAAAAATAACGCCGGATTTATCCAATCCTTCTTTTTTCATAAACTTATCCCTTCAGCCACCTTTTTTCCTTCAAGTATCGCGTCTTCCATCGACATATACTGCCAGCTTCCGTAACGCCCGCAGGCGATAATGCCATGTAATGATAAAAAATTTTTTATTGTTGAAGTGGCCTTTTGATAATTCCGGTCATAGATAGGATAGCCATATTTTATATCGTTTGTATCCAGCGTCAATACTTTGTTCTTTCCGGTAATAACACCTGCTTCTTTGAGGCCTCCTAACGCCTTTCTGACGGCTTCTTTTTTATCGAGCGGCTTATCTGCAGAATAAGAGATTTCCGCGTAAAGCGAACTTTTTCCACGCGGCGCGAGGTTTTTGGAAAAATTATGGAAAAAACCCGCCCTGAAAAAAACCGTATTCTTATGGGGAAAATATATCCAATGTTTTCCTTTTTGACATTCTCCTTCCATCCCGATATTCAAATTAAAGATTGAATTCCAGCGCAGTTTCTTAAGGGCCTTTTCAACATCTGGCGGGAGCGGAATAACAATTTTCAACAATTCAGGCAAGGGCGCGGTCATAATCAGGACGTCAAATTTCTTTTTTCCCTTACCCTTGATTTCAACTTCCTTATTTCTAAGGTCTATTTTATCGATATCGCAATTCTTTCCGATCCTGCCGATCTCTTTTTCGAAAGCCAGGGGAAGCCGCGATATCCCTCCTTTTTCGGGATACCAGAAAATAGAGTTATAACCGAAGTTTTTTCCGGTATCCGAAGAAAATCCCTTAACGACATCCGCATACCCGATACAGGGAATGAATTTTCCCGACCAGGAACAGGACATCCGGTTCAGCGGAACAGTCCAAAATTTACGGTTGTAAGGGATCATAAAATGCCTGGCGATACCTTTGCCGAAAGAAGAATTTATCCAGTCCAGGAAATTAATCCCGCTGCGAACGGCTTTGCCTCCAGAAGCCTGCGCCTCCAAAAAACCCCGGAGACATTCATTCGCAACCGGCTTAGGCAGCGCATGCAGATGAGCCTGAAAAGGATAGCGGCTAAAAACTCCAAAATTACTGATCCAGGCGCTCCTTTTGTGGCTTTTTAAATTCCCTTTTAGCAGCCTTTTGACCAATTTTAAAGTATAATCATTCCTGAAATGCAGGAGATGCCCGTCATAATCAAAAATAAACCTCCCCGCCTTCTTAGAACGGCATAATCCGCCCGCCGAGCCTTCCTTTTCAAAAATCTCCGGCTTTATCCCGCGGCGCTTAAGATGCCATGCGGCGCTTAAGCCGGTTAATCCTGCCCCCAGGATAAAAACCCTCTTGTCAGCCATGATTCTCCACCTTGACTAATCTTATAAAAATAGCGATACTGAATAAAAAAACCGCCGACACGATAAAGCCCGACCAGATACTACCCGCGACGGCAAGCAGTATCCCGCAAACCGCAAAGATAAAACATAAAATATACATTACCGCGATCGTTACCCGGGGAGAAAATCCCAGCGCGCCGATCCTCAAGGCAACATGATCCCTGCTTTTCTTAAATACCGGCCTTTTTTTTATAACACGAAAAATGACAAGCAGCACTGTATCCATGATCGGAAACCCCAGGATCATCACCGGGCTGAACAAGGCGAAAAAGTTCTCTTCCGAAGCATAATGCGTAATTAAAGCGAGTGAAGCGATCAAGATGCCGAAAAAATGACTCCCGGAATTCCCAAGATAAACCCTGGCCGGAGGGAAGTTGAAAAGAAGGAATCCGGAGCTGATCGCGCATAAAACAAGGCTGAGGGCAAGCACGCTCGGATCAGGAATTAAAGATCCGACCAATAAAAACGCGGCGCTCACGATCAAAACCGTTCCCGGAGCAAGGCCATCCATGATATCCAGCAGATTAAAAACATTGGTAATGCCCACGATCCAGAAAAAAGAGACCAGGACATTTCCCCAAAAACCTAAATAGATAATCTCGGTCCGGATCCCGAAGATAATCAATAATGCCGCACAAAATGACTGCGCCAAGAACTTCTGCCCTACCGTTAATTCCCTGATATCATCTATTACCCCGAAAAATAAGGTCAGCAGGGCGGCGGCAATTACCGGTAAAATTTTAGAAAAAGAAAGGCCCAGGATAAAAATACTTAAAACGGACGAAAAAATAAATGCCAGCCCGGAACCTAAGCCCCCCGTCAGGGGAATACCTTTTAGCGTAAGAAAACCGCGTTTCCGGCAAAAGACCGCAAGAAAATAATTCAAAACCGCCCCGGAAACCAATGCCGCAGTAAAAATTAGAAAATACTTAAACATTACCTGCTGCCCCCAATAAGCTATCGTAAACACTAAAAACCTTTTTCAACATGCTTTCTGCCGAAAACTCTTCAGAGCTAATATCTTCCGCTGCGCGCCCGGCTAAATCACGCCGCTTCCGGGGATCCGACAAAAGTTCTACTAAATACCGGTGCATAGAATGAATATCACGCGGCTCCACCAGGTATCCATTCTCCCCGTCGGTTATCACTTCTTTTATCCCTCCCGTATCCGTCACCACTAATGGTACCGAAGCGGCCATTGCCTCCAGGGCAACGATCGGCACCCCCTCCCAAAGCGAAGTAAGCACAAAAACATCCAGTCCGGACAAAATCATCGGGATATCACGCCGCCAGCCGGATAGAATCATATTTTTTTCAATCCCTAACTGTTTGATCCGGCGAAAAATTTTTCCGCTCAATCGGCCGTCGCCAACCAGTATAAATTTAACCTCGGGAAAATCTTTCCGCACCAAACTTGCCAGCTCGATAAAATCCAAAGGGGCTTTTTGCGGCTTAAAACAAGCAACCATCCCTACCACCGGATCGGTATTATTTAACTCCAGGGATTCCCGCATCCGGAAACGCCGGTTCCTCACCCTGAAATCCATAACATCTATACCATAGCGAACCAGCCGATACTGCTCACTTTTTCCAACACCGTGCTCCAATCCTTTTTCCCGGTCAAACACCGAAACCACAATTATCCTATCGGTAAAGCAGGCGCATAATCTTTCACATAATACGTAGAACCAACTGACGGCAGCCGGCTGAAAATTATGAAAACTCCAGCCGTGAACCGTGTGCAGAATAACCCGCGCCCCGGCAAACCGGGCGGCTAAACGCCCGAGAATACCCGCCTTAGAGCTATGCGTATGCACAATATCTATTTTGTGCTTCCTGATAAAAAAATAAAGCTCAACTAATGCCAGGATATCTTTAAAAGGGTTAACAGGCCGCTCCAAAAAATTAGATCTTTTAACACTCAACCCTTCTATGGAAGAAGCCTCATTGATCAATAATCCTTTTGCGGAAGTAAAAAGGCAAACGTTATACTTCACCTTGTCCAGTCCGCGAATCAGGCTCAAGACATGCCTTTGCGCTCCCCCCAGTTCCAATTTAGTAACAACATATAACAGGTTAATCTTGGGCATCAGATAAACACGGTTTTATTTTAAAAAGTCCGAACCCCAATGTCTTTACCGCCGCAAATATACTTGAAGTTTGAAACCCTGCAGACCCGGAAAGGCGCAAAAAAAATACATCCGGGGGCGTTCTATCCTAAACGCGTAAAACAAAACACATGGGCATTCTGCCTTAAACCGCCAGCCCCAGGATTACCCACCAGATAAACGAAACTTCCGGCAGGAAGAAAGTAAAATCCATAAAATTATGAATCAGGAACACTGAAGTAGCCGCCAAAAGCCCCGCGGTATATTTTTTGTCAACGGACTCTTTGAGATTTTTTAAACAAATCCTCAAAGCGGAAAAAATAAACCAACTAAAACCGGCCAATCCGAATAAACCGGTCTCCGACCAAAACTGGAGATAAGAATTATGAGCAAAGCGGCTGCTGCCGAGACTGAAATTCCCCAAACCTGCCCCCAGCCAGGGGTGAGCCTTAATAAGAGCCAGCGACTCACGCCAATAATGAAGTCTCATATTTACCGAAAATCCGGGTTGAAGATAATATTTGTTAGTGAAAGAACGCATAACAACCGTCGCCGTCAACAATAACAGTAAAACCGCTAGAATCATAAAATCCTTCTTTTTAAATTTACCTTGAACACTAATATAAATCAATAACGCCAGAAAAAGGCTTAAAAAAGCCCCGGGCGATTTAGTAAGGAAAAAAATAGGGAACAGTATCCATGCTATCCAGGTGCTTTTTTTCCCGGAAAGAGATAATAATATAACCATGGCCAGGTAGCCCCCCAATGCCGAAGGGGTAACAAAAGGCGCAAATATCCTCCGGCGCTGCAGATAATCCAGGGCAAAAGACGAAGAGTTTACGCTGCCCGATAAATAATCCAATACATGCCTGAAACCGAATAAATATTGATAAACCCCCAATAAACCTACCGCTAGCCCCCCCCAGAGAATAACCCGAACGGCATGATCCTTCTCCTTATCGGATAAGGTTATGGCAAAAAGAAAGAATCCCAGACCGCAGGCATATTGGTAAAGACAGGCAAAGCTTTCGGCTTTTTGGCTGGAAAATAAAACCGCCAGGTATAAAACCAGGCAGAATGCAGCAAACGGATACTTTAAGCTCCGGACCTTTGAATATTCCGGCTTCCGGAAAACCAGGTAAACGCCTAAAAAAACCAAAAGGCTTAAAGAATAAACAATTTCCAAAAAAGGAAAAGCCAATGAAGAAATAAAAGGGCGGATGAAGACCATTGCCAGGATAACCGGCAACATAATATTATTTCCGGTACCGGCCGCCTTGAATTTTAATAAAGACTTTTGATTCAGCATAAAAATTTTAAAAAATGTGTATGATCCCGGGCCGGGAAACGACGGAAACAAGAACGAAATTTAACCGGAAGACAACGCAAACCGTATTTCCGCGACAGAATATATTAACCTATCATCAGGCCTTCGATACGGACTTCCATTACGCCGTTTCTTTTATTGACAAAATTCAGTAATCCGCTATGGCGCCACTGCAGCATGCACCGGCGCGGCATAAACCAATACCGCATACCGATTTTTAATTCCTTATTGCTGGATTTTACGATCCCCTCGTATGCCTCGGCGACGTAATATCCGATGTCTTTATGCTCCCCCGAACGGGGACCTAGCGGCCCGGTAACGCACCATGAGATAACCCCGTTTACCTGATCGACATCCATCACGACACCGCAATGTGTAACCGGACATCCGCAGGACATGCCCATCGGACGGCCGATAATAATATCTTTCGGTTTAATATCCAAATCCTTAACTCTTACCGGGTTATACGGCAGTATCGTTTCGCGCGGGCCGGGATCCCCCGGAAAAGTATCCAGAATAAAGTCATATTCCCTCCCCAGGGAATCTTTCCATAAAATGGAATTCTCTTCCGGCGCTCCTTCCGATTTTCCGCACCGGATTAGATGTACGCACCGTTCTTTTTCGGCGGGATTTTTTAAGACAACTTCGGCGAACTCTGCGCAGGTTTTCCAGCCGCAAAGTCCACAATCCTTCCCTGGTAATTGTCTCAAAATTTCCTCAATTCGATTTCCGCCGTCCATTATCGCTCCTTTATTCTCCGCGGTAAAAGATATCATTTTCCAGGGGCCGGACAACGCCAAAATGCCGCTGCCAGCCTACTTCTTTTTTCCCGACACATACAGTGCAGGTGCCTACCGGAGGATTACCGCGCAACACTAAAGAAGAGGCTATTTCGGGTGAAGCAAGGATCTTCTTTACCAAAGAATCAATCCCGATACCGTAAAGTGCGTTGGTCTCGCAAATCGAAACCCCGGCGGCTGCATCGATAACCCGGGCCCGAAAAACTTCCCGTTCGGCCTGAGAAATCAAATCTATCTTTGTCACTACCGCGATATCTGCTAAAGTCAGCATCGGCCCGATCTTCCTAGGCAGGTTCATACCGCTGGTAGCCTCCAAAACCACAATCCCCAGAGAACCTTCGATATAAGGAGAACAACGCAGGCATAAGCCAGCGGTCTCTACAAATAAAAAATCAGCTTTTTCTTTACGCGCCCATTCTACGGCATCTCCCAGAACCATCACATTGCAATGATCCGGGCAAAGTTCACCGGAATAAACTTTTTTCACGGGTATGCCGAACTCCTTCTTAAACAATTCATCCTCGACCGCATACTGCACGTCGACCTTCAGATAGACCGGGTGGAACCCCTCCCGGATAACTTTTTTGACGACCTGTTTTAAAACCGTGGTCTTACCGGTAGTAGGGGGACCGGCACAAATAACCGCTTTCATCTTAGCTCCTTAAAGATATCTTCATCCAACCTCTCCCCGGAACGAATCAGTTTACGGCAATGCAGGATCATATCGTCGAGTTTTTTTATCTCTTCGGCAACCTTGGCCTCACCGTCATGCGCTTCAATGATCTTTACCATCGCCCCATTCTGCATCACCACCCGGAAATCCGATAAAAGCGCGATACGCGGATCGTGTGTCACAAAAATAAATATTTTTTCATACCCCCTTAACAGTTCCAGCGCTTTTGTCCGGTGAATCCCGGCATTTTCAATCTCATCCAAAAGGATAACCGGAGAATTACCGATGATCACCGCGTCGGCAATAAGCAAAGCCCTGGTCTGGCCTCCTGATAATTCGGTCATCGCATTTTCCGGATCGATCGGTTCCCCGGTCAATTTATTTGAAAAGTCGATCGTCTCCTCGATAACCGACGATATATTATCACGGCGGCGAATCCCGGCATGAATTTTTAAAAATTCATTAACCGGCAGGTCGGAAAGAAAATTCGTATGCTGAGTGATAAAAGCAACCGGGTTCTTTGAAGGATCGTTGGTAAACTCTTCCGGCGCGGGGACGCCGTTGATCAAAACCTGGCGTTGAGTGGGGGTATTACGGTCGGCAAACAGCGCGATATCGTCAACCAGAGTAGTCTTGCCGGAACCCGTGGAACCTACCACGCTGATCACATCCCCCATTTTAAGGCTGATTTCGGCTACCGGCTCCGGCTGTCCGCTCTTACCCACTCCCCCTAAAATAGTCAATTTTTCGATATGCATACTTTAGTATTCTTTTATCTTGAGGACTTTTTTTATCATCCGGCGGTGATATTCCTCGCCGCTGCCCATCTCTTTAAGCCATCCAAAAAGTTCTTGTTCCAACTCGTAAGCGGCCCTTTTCTTAACGCCTGCCAGGTTATTTAACTCCCGAGGGTCATCCTTTAAATTATAAAGCTCCTTATTACCGGTGTCCAGCGAATAAATAAACTTTAAACCCTCCGGGGTCCGCACAGAACGCTTGCTTACATAGAAACGGTAATCCGTCTCGGAAAATGCCTTAAGTTCCTGCTTTTTACCGTTTAAAGAAGGAATAAGGCTAACCCCCTGCATTTGCTTCCTGACCTGATCCGAAACTTTTATTCCCAGCAAATCCAGAACAGTAGGCATTACATCGATCGCCCTTACCTGGCCTGTGATTACCGCCCCGCCTCTGGTCTGCGGCAGCCGGAATACCAAAGGAACACGGATCAGTTCTTCGTAGAGGGAGAACCCGTGATCAAACCGTTTATGCTCATAAAATTCCGTTCCGTGGTCGGAAAATAAAACAATAATCGTATTTTCCAGGAGGCCCATTTTATCCAGCGCATCGATAAAAAACCCGAAACGTTCGTCCACATCTTTTATCTTTTCATCATACAATGCCCGCCAAAAACGCACATCTTCATCCGTCAGCTCCACCGGCCTGCCTTCAAGCCCCTCCTCACGGATTCTCGCCTCTTCTTCTTTGCCTCCTTTTAACTCCCCGAGGTAAGGAGGATTCACGAATTCGCGGCTAAATCCCCCGGGAGGGTCAAATTGCCCATGGACATCATAACCGTGCAGAAAGATAAAAAACCTTTTTTTACCGTTCCGTTTGAGCCATTCCAAGGCAGCCGGGATACTTCTATCCATCCCCCCGAACTTCGGGCCTTCAAAATAAGTGTCAAATCCCTGCCCGTAACCAAAAACCGCCCCTACTCCGGCATCGCCGGTAAATCCGCCGGTGCAATAACCATTTTCCCTTAAAACCTCGGCCAGGGTAACAACCTCCGGGGATAATTTTTTAAGGTTGGAAAAGATCTTTTCTTCCTCGGTATAAGTAGAATATTTATTCAATAGCTTATGCTGTGAGGGGTATAAAGAAGTAAAATAGCTCATCGTCGAAGGAACCGTCCAGCTTGACTGAGCGACGGCGTTTTTGAATAAAAATCCGCCCTTAGTGATCCGGTCGATATTAGGTGTTGTATCACGAAAATACCCCAGGCATCCTGTATGCGCCGCCTGGAGCGCATCAAAAGAAACCAAGATGACATTATCGCCGGCATAAGCCCCCGGACTTACCCTGTTTCTACCCCGGCAGCCCTGAAGGCCTCCCGAAATAAACAATATTAAAAACGGGATAAAAAATAAAAAAAGGCGCCTCTTTCTATTCACCGCTCCTCCCTTTCCTTGCTTTAACGATAACCATCTTCATAGAATCAAAAATATCGCCATCTTCAAAACTGACCTGATGCAGTTTCCTGAACACTCCCGGGGCGCGGCGATAAGCCCCGATTATTTTTTTCTTTTCCTTCTGTCCGATCGCTCCGTTATTAATCCAGCGGTGCACCGATTCCCTGGTAATATAATCATAAGATTCGATACTTTTAAACCCCTGCCCCCGCAGCAATCTCTTGAAATCTCCGGGAAGAAAAAAGTTTTTCCTGGAGGGGTTACGCCATTTTTGTATGAAAAAAGCGGTTCTTTTATCCGATTCACCGTAAGCCGCCAAGTGACATAACACAACCCTGCCGCCCGGTTTCAACACCCTTTTTATCTCGGCCAGCACCGCCCCGGTATCCATAAATTGCATACCTTGGCGGCAGACGCAAGCATCAAAAACATTATCCCTGAAAGGAAGCCTTTCGGCGCAAGCTAAAAGTATCTCATCCGCGCACCCTCCAGCCCGGCGGGCCATCTGGGGGCATGTATCAATCCCTATCACATATCCGCAGCGGCCTAAAAAATCCTGCGAAATCTTACCGGTGCCGACGGCAATATCAAGAACTTTACCCCTGTTTCCGGATTCCGCAAGCCTGCGGATTTTTTCTATCAAAAGACGGTCTCCGACCCATCCGGACGAACAATTATAATTACGGGCTCTTTTAACAAAATGCGCCAGGGGATTGCTCTCTTTTTCTGAGAACTCTTTACTCAAAACAAGGCTCTCTTTCCTTGGTAATATTCCAAACCTGGTGAAAATAATCCCTTAAAACCCCCTCCTGCAGCCCGGTAAGGTTGATAATCTTGTCGTCGTTATCGCTGACCTTCCTTTCGGAAAGCATCTCCAGGAATTCCACGACGTCTTTTATCTTTCCGGAATCACAGGCATAACGGTAAAGGCTCGTCCCGGGAAAAGGCACCAGGTATTTTACCAGCGGCAGGAAACGGCTCTTCTTTATAAAATCCACCATTCTCTTCAAAGATCCCTCAGTCTCCCCGTAGAGGCCGACGATAAAAAGACCCCTTACCGATAAACCGGCATCGATAGCGGTCTGAACCCCGATATCGATATCGGCGATAGAAATATTCTTCCGGTTCGCGTCCAGGATAGACTGCTCGTAAGATTCGATACCAAACCATATCCCCAGGCATCCGGTATCTTTAAG
>JAQTRM010000097.1 GCA_028711825.1 Candidatus Omnitrophota bacterium
CCGCCGGAAAGCTTGCCGGCGAAACGGCTCTTAAAAGGGAGCAGCCCGGAAAAATCAAGCAGGCTTTCAATTTTTTCCTTCCGCTCGCCGGGTTTTACCCCGTAGACGTCGGCGTAAAAATCGATATTCTCCATCACGCTCAACTCTTCGTAAAGCCCGAAGCGCTGGGACATATAGGCGATGTAATTTTTTAAGGGTTCGGCTTCTTTTACGGTGTGCTTGTTGTAAACCCAGGCCTCCCCTTCGCTGGGATCCATAATCCCGGTGAGCAGGCGCATGGTCGTGGTCTTGCCCGCCCCGTCCGGGCCTACCAGGCCGAAGATCTCCCCTTCCTGCACCTCCAGGTTCAGGTGGTCAAGCGCGGTAAGAGAGCCGAATTTACGGGTAAGATTTTGGGTTTTGATGGCGATCATGGGATGAAAGCTTAGTCGACCGTGATATAGGCGTCGGCGGGCATACCGGGTTTTAAATCCAGGCTGGAATTATCGACCCGGACCTTTACGCGGTAGACGTATTTAACCCGCTCCTCGGTAGTCTGGATGTATTTAGGGGTAAATTCCGCCTGGCCGGAAATATAACTGAGCTTTGCCTTATAGGTCTTGCCGGGATAAGAATCAGTGGTCACCACCGCGTCCTGGTTGAGCTTTACCCTGCCGAGGTCTTTTTCGTTGATGTATCCGGTAACCCAGATATCGTTTAAGTCCACGCAGGTAAATACCGGGGTACCGACCTGCACCACTTCTCCCGAAAGAGAGCTTTTCACCAGGATAAAACCGTTAAGCGGCGAAACTAAATTCGCGAATCCCAGCCGGGTCTCGGCAAGGTCCAGCGAGGCTTGGAGTTTTTGAATCTCGGAATTCAAAGAATCCATCTTGGTCCTGGCCTGGTCCCTGTTCTGGGTAGTAGTTGCCCCCGCGATAAGCAGGTTCTCGGCGCGCTGGT
The DNA here is from genome assembly GCA_028711825.1 of Candidatus Omnitrophota bacterium. Taxonomy (GTDB): domain Bacteria; phylum Omnitrophota; class Gorgyraeia; order Gygaellales; family Profunditerraquicolaceae; genus UBA6249. The sequence goes on from JAQTRM010000097.1 coordinate 943, forward strand.
AATCGATCTTGGCCAGTTGATACTGGTATTCGGCGGCCTTCAGGGCGCCGGCGGCCTCATCCCGGATCCTGGTCAGCTCATCGGTCTTAAGTTTAGCCACCAGGTCGCCTTTCTTGACGATGTATCCTTCATCCACCAAAAGCTCTTCGATCTGGCCTTCAACCCGGAAAGAGATCCGCACATCATCCCCCTCGATATTTCCGGAGACCTTGATGCGGCGGCTCTTGTCCTCCGCCCTCCTTTGAAGATAAAGAAACGCCAGCACGCCAAGCGCGGCGGTCAGGATGATAATCAGGATAAGGTTAAGTTTTTTCTTCATATATCAATGCCTCCTATTGAATAAGCTTGCCCATCGTCTGGTCCAGAAACGCCTGGGCCATCAGGTAATCGTAAATCCCGTTAGCGAGGTCCTTTTCGATCTGGCTTAAGGAAACCTGCGAATCCAGAACGTCCAGGTTCGTCCCCATCCCGTTATCGTAGTTGACCTCCGAAATCCTTAAAGCCTCGCGCGCCTCACCGACATTATCCTTGGTGTAATCGATGATCGCCTGCGACTGCCGCAGGTCGAGGCAGGCCTTTTTAATATCCACCGCGATCTGGTCGGACATATCATCTTTGCTCAAAAACGCCTCCTGGTAACGCGCCTTGGCCGCGTCTACCTTAGCCTTGGAGGAAAATCCGTCGAAAAGCGGCACGCTTACGGAAAAACCGGCGCTGAAGTTACTCTGGCGGCTGTTTAAAAGGGTATTCAAATTATTGGAACGGTGCTCATAATCCAGACTCGCGTTGACCTGGGGAAGGTTGCTTGCCCGCGCCACCCGCACCGCCCATTTATTAAAATCTATACCGAGTTCCTTGATCGTCATCGCCGGCTGGTTGAGGTAAGCGGTTTTCAGGAATTCCGGCTCATCGATCGTAATAGGCAGGTAATCCAGGCGGTCGTTAACCTTAAGCCCTTCGGTCATCTTCAGCCTTAAAAGTTTCTTCAAATCCGCCTTGATGAGCTCGACGGCATTCTTGGCGCGCACCAATTCCGGCATGATCTTGGAGACCTGGACCTTGGACTGCAGGCAGTCGAATTTCGAGGCGGTCCCCTCCTTGAACTTTGCCAGGACATCTTTGTAATGCGCTTCCGCCTGGTCGAAAAGATCCTGGGCGATGCGTTCGGTCTCGTAAGCCAGAAGCAGGCCGTAATAAAGCCGCTTGGTCTCGAACTCCACGTTAAGCTTTTCCTGTTTTAAGGTTTCTTCTTGTATCCTTAAACCGGCGCGCGCCTGTTTCAACGCCGCGATATTTCCGCCGCCGCTGTAAAGGCTTTGCGTCAGGGTAAGCCCCAGCTGGTTATCGTTCTTATAACCCGTAAAGATCGTTTCTTCCAGGACCTTGTCATTCTTGGTATAGCTGCCGTTCAAATTCACCTGCGGCAGTAGGGCGCTTCTGGAAAGCATCACCCCGGCGCGGCTGACGTCGGTTTCTTTTTCCTGGATCTGGATGTTAAGGTTGTTTTTAAGCGAAAGCGCGATGGCGTCTCTTAAAGAGGAAAGGATTGTCCCGGCGCCTTGATCCTCCTGAGCGGAGGAAGGAGAAACAAAAATAACCGCGCTCAATAAAAGAGCCGCGGCTGTCGATATTAAAACTGTTTTGCGGGAGGTTCTCCCGGGAGCCTTCTGCATTTGTTTGTATTTTAGCATTACCGCCGTTAAAATCCACTAAAAAATAATATTTTTTTCAAGCTCGGAGATCTCAAGGTCCAGCTCCGACATCAATTTCTCGATCTCCTTCAGCCGGCGGCCGTAGGAAGCGGCGGTTTCCTCATCGCGGTAGAAATGCGGGTTGGATAAGGCGCGCGCCTTGGCGTAGCTCTCCAGTTCCAGTTCTTCTTTTTTCTTCACGATCTTATTAATCTTATCGCGGATCACCGCGTTATTTGCCTTGCGTTTTTTATCAAGGCTCTTACGCTGCTGCTCTTCCTGTTTTGCTTTCTCTCTTGCCTCATGCGCCTGGGAATGAGCGGGTTTCTGTTTGGGTTTCGCCGCGGCGTTCTCGGTATCGCTGAAGGAATCGCGCTTATCCAGATAATAATCGAAACTCCCCGGAAATTTCCGCACCCGGCCGCTTTTGACCTCGAAAACATTATTGGCTACCGAACGCACGAAATATATATCATGGCTGATAAAAACGATCGTCCCCTGATAATCCTTGAGCGCCCGCACCAGCGCCTCTACCGCGTCCACGTCCAGGTGGGTGGTCGGCTCATCAAGGAGCAGGAAATTCGGCGGGTTGATCAAAAGTTTCGCCAGGATCAGGCGGCTCTTCTCCCCTCCGGAAAGGACCTTTACTTTTTTCTCCGCGTCGTCTCCGGTAAAAAGGAACGCCCCCAGGATAGTGCGGATGGATTCTTCCGCCATATAGCCGGGCGCCGCGCTGTAAGCCTCCTGCAGAACAGTATTCTCAAGACTCAATACGTCGGTGCGCGTCTGCGAGAAATAACCGATATCCACGTTGTAGCCGACCGTCCGTGTCCCGCTGTCGATATCCACAATCCCCGCCAGGATTTTAAGCAGGGTGGATTTCCCCGCCCCATTCTCCCCGGCCAGGACCGCTTTTTCCCCCTGGGAAATCTCAAAATCCAATCCTTCATACACCTTGATTTCCCCGTAAGACTTGTAAATACCTTCCAGACTAATCACCTTATGTCCCGAACGGCGGGTTTGCGGAAAAGTAAAATTCCCGATACTCTGGCGCGGATCCGGCGGGACAACCACCTTTTCCTCATCCATCTTTTCCAGCACC
>JAQTRM010000098.1 GCA_028711825.1 Candidatus Omnitrophota bacterium
CGCTGCGTTCTTCCATCTACGGGGAAGACTCCAACGTCTACAAAGAGAAGGGGGAGGAATACAAGGTTAATATCGAGCTTAATGACAGGTACGCCCGGGATTTCGACGACTTGAAACTTATTTCTCTCCGTTCCCGGAAAGGGTTAATTCCTATAAATGCCCTGGGGGAGTTAAAAACCGATAAGGCTATTCCGGTAATCTGGCACCGCGACAGGGAAAGAGTCATCCATCTGGACGGGTTTCTCGGCAAGAGCGCGTTCGGTTATGTGAGCGGGGTCTTGGATAAGGGTTTTAAGTCTTTGAATTTTCCTGAAGGATACGGTTACCGTTATGTCGGTAACGCCGAGAATATGGAGGAATCCAACCGCGAGCTTGCCAAGGCTTTTACCCTGGCGGTTATTTTGACCTTCATGCTGCTCTGCGCTTTAATGAACTCGTTAATCGCTTATCCCGTAACCATCATTTTGACCGTCGCTACTTCGATTATCGGAATGATCTTCGGGTTATTCCTGACCGGGCATTCCATTAATGTCGCTTCCCTGATGGGGGTGGTAATGCTGGTGGGGATGGTGGTTAATAACGCCATCCTGCTTCTGGATTACGCGTTAGGGAAGATCAAAGAAGGGGTGCCGGTTAAAGAAGCCCTTTGGCTGGGGGCTTCGGAGAAGTTCAGGGTAATTATTATGACCTCGCTGGCGATCATCCTGGGGGTATTACCCCAGTTCTGGTCGGTAATGGAGATGAAACAATCGATGGGCGCGGTAATGACCGGCGGGATGCTGGCCTCGATTATTTTCACTTTTATTTTTGTTCCGGTGGTTTTTTGGTATCTGCAGCGTTTCGAAAGGAGGTTCTCAAAGCGCTAAGAGATGGAAGACCTTAAGATGCTTTTTTCAGTAGCCAAGATGCTGGGAGAGAATGACCTGGTCCTTAATCACGGACGGCAGGTCGCCCGCTTGAGCTGCGCGATCGCCAAAAAGATGAAATATTCCGATAAGAAGATCAAGTATGTGCATTTCGCGGCGGTCGCCCATGATATCGGGAAGATCAAGGTCCCGGCGGAGATACTCCATAAGCCCGGTATCCTTAGCGCCCAGGAACTGGCGGTGATGCGGAAGCATCCGGAGCTGGGTTTTCGTATTCTGGAGGAGATGAAGACCGAACCGCTTGTCGCACGGGTCGCTTTTCAGCATCACGAACGGATGAACGGTTCGGGGTATCCTTTGGGGCTAAGGGGTAAAGAGATACTCCATGAGGCCCGGATCGTAATCGTTGCCGATGTGGTGGCGGCAATGGTCTTTGACCAGCCTTACCGTCCGGCGTTGAAAATGGAAGTCGCCCTGGCCGAGATCAAGCAGGGGAGCGGGCCGCTTTATGACCCGGAGATTGCCGCAACGGCCTCTTTGATCATCGAAAAAGAACATTTCAAATTTTAACTTTGCCGCAGAATGTTAAAACACCGATATTTTTTATTGCTTGCCGCATTTATCTTTTCGGGATGCGTTTCCGCGCGGCATGCCGTACCGGAGGGCCTTCTGGGGAGCGCCAGCATTTATGGTTTTAAGGATATCCGGGCGATCGGAGGCCTGCCGAGCGATTCTTTTAAAAAAGATTTCCTGGATATCCTGGAGAGAGGGGAAAAAGGAGGCCCGGGGTTCATGTCTTTTCGTCCCGGCCGGACTTATTACTGTCTTGCCATCTCCGGGGGAGCCGCCAACGGCGCCTACGGGGCGGGACTGCTGAATGGATGGAGCGTTTCCGGAAAGCGTCCGGTTTTCGAGGTGGTGACCGGTATCAGCACCGGGGCGATCATCGCCCCCTTCGCGTTTTTAGGCAGTAAATACGACGGCAGGTTAAAGGAATTTTACACGAAATACTCCACTTGCGATGTCATCCGTATCCGTTTCCCGCGTTTCAGGATACTTTTCAGCGATTCGGTCGCCGTGACCTTCCCGCTGGAAAACCTTATCCGTAAATACGTCGATCAGGATGTCCTTAAGGAGGTCGCCGCGCAGCACCGCCGCGGCCGCCGTCTTTACGTGGGGACCACCAATCTTGACGCCCAGCGGCTGGTGATCTGGGATATGGGCAAGATCGCTTCGGTGGGGAGCCCGGAGGCCCTGGAGCTTTTCCGCAGGATCATTCTGGCCTCCGCTTCGGTCCCCGTGGCTTTTCCTCCGGTTTATTTTGACGTCGAGGCGGAAGGTAAACGCTATGATGAAATGCATGTCGACGGCGGGATAAGCAAGCAGGTTTTTTTCCTTTATGACGTCCTGCAGGGGTTCGATAAAGCGCTCGAGGAAAAGAAAGCGGATTATCAGGGGAAACGATACATAATATATATTATTATGAATGGGTACCTGGATCCGCTTTATAAGGAGATCCCGGACAGGATCTTTTCAATTGCCGAAAGGACGATTGAGGCGATGACGAATTCCCAGAGTATCGGGGATCTCTATCAGATTTATTTTTTCACCAGGGACGGAAGAGGGGATTTTAACCTGGCATATATCCCCGCCGATTGCGTCTTTAAGCCGCGTGAGATCTTTGATCCGCAAACAATGGAAAAGATATTTGATCTGGGATACAGCCGCGCTGCCAATGGCTATCCATGGAGAAAATCGCCGCCCGGGATAAAAGAAGAGGGTTAGGCTGGTCTTCGGCTTGGAGTATCCCGGATATATTCTCTTGGCTAATTTCTGTTTAGGAGGTATAATCTTATACGTTCGCGGTTTTGATACCCTGGATTAATTCCGGGATAGAACGGCTTAAGTATTAATCCAAAAACAAACCACGGTTTTAGGCCGCGGCATTGGGGATTAATGGTGAAAACAGCGATTTATTATTTTTCTTCCACCGGAAATTCATTGGCGGTAGCCAGGGATCTGGCGCGCGGTTTGGACAACGCCGACATTATTCCGATAAACAGTTCGCTGGATGCCCCCGACGCCTCTTTTTACGAAAGAGTCGGTTTTGTTTTTCCTATCTATATGTTCGGCCTTCCTCTTATTGTCAGGAGTTTTCTCGGAAAGATAGAAATAAAACCCGAAACTTATGTTTTTTCCGTCGCTACTTTCGGCGGGCTGCCCGGAAGGGCGTTGAGCATGGCCGGCGAGATCCTGAAAAAAAGGGGGATCGAGCTTGCCTGCGGGTTTTCGGTGCAGATGCCCGGCAATTATACCCCTTTATACGGGGCGATCCCCAGGAAACAGCAGGATAAGATCTTTTTACGCCAGAAGATAAAAACCCAAAAGATTATCGAATTGGTATGCCAGCAGGCCGCCGGCGTGATGGAAGAAAACCCGTTTTTATTGAACCTGGCGCTTTATCTTTTGCTTTACCGGGCCGGTTCTTCACGGATACCCCTTTCTGCGAGAAGGGGGTTCTGGTCTACGGAGGCATGCACTAAATGCGGGCTTTGCGCCAAGATTTGTCCGGTAGGCAATATCCAGCTTCAGGGCGGCAGGCCTTTCTGGCTGCTGCATTGCCAGCATTGCATGGGGTGTCTGCAGTGGTGTCCGGCGCAGGCGATCGAATACAGGAATTTTACCCGGGGAAAGGGCCGCTATCATCATCCCGAGATCCAGGCGCTTGACCTTATTACCCGCCCGTAACGGATCCGGCGGACGGCAGGAATTCCGCGCGTCCGGTTTTTTTTGAGTTTCGGTTTAGTGTTCTCAGGAGGAGATAATGGACGGACAGGAAGCCAAGAGGAAAGCAAAAAGAAAAGA
>JAQTRM010000027.1 GCA_028711825.1 Candidatus Omnitrophota bacterium
ATTGATACCCACTGTCATCTTGATTTCGATGCCTTCGACCCGGACCGCGAAGAGGTAATCCGCCGGGCGGTGGAGGCCGGAGTGGAGCGTTTTATCGACATCGGCGCAAGCGTGGAGTCCTCGGCTGCCGCCTGTGCCCTGGCGCTTAAATATCCGGAGGTATATGCCGGAGTGGGAGTGCATCCGCATGAAGCGGACGGGTTTGATGCGCAGTCCGAAGGGCAGATCAGGGAGCTTGCCGCAGGAAAAAAGGTAGTGGCGGTCGGAGAGATCGGACTGGATTATTACCGTAATCTTTCCTCCAAAGAGAATCAGCGTAAGGCTTTTTCAAAACAGCTTGCATTGGCCAAAGACCTGGGGCTGCCGGTAGTGGTGCATTGCCGGGAAGCCGAAAGCGATACCCTGGAGGTGCTTGAGGAATTTCTGCCGCTTCGGGCGGCAATACATTGTTTTTCCGGAGGGAGGGATTTTCTGGAGGCCTGCCTGGAGAAAGGCTTCTATGTCTCCTATACCTGTAACATTACTTATAAAAAAGCGCCTTTATTAAGGGAATGCGCCTGCCGTACCCCGCTTGAAAAACTGATGCTTGAAACGGATTCTCCTTATCTTTCCCCGGAAGGTTTCCGCGGCAAACGTAATGAACCGGCCAGGGTGAAGATACTGGCGGAATATATCGCGAAACTCAGGGGAATAAGCCTCAAGGAGATTTCCGAGAGAACTACTTTAAACGCTGGGATTTTTTTCGGTCTTGGGTTGGCATAATACAGACATGGATATCCGCACGATCGATTGGAAAAATGGCAAGATCAAGATTATCGACCAGACAAGGCTGCCGCGGGCGCTGGTATATCTTGAGATCGGAAATCTCAAAGAACTTTGGCGGGCGATCCGGGAGTTGAAAGTGCGCGGCGCTCCCGCTTTGGGGGCGGCGGCGGCTTTAGGGGTGTACCTTGGGATCAAGGATTATCCCGGTTCAAGCCGTAAGGGTTTAGCGCGCTGTTTGAAAAAGACCGCGGATTATCTTAAGACAAGCCGTCCGACCGCCAGGAACCTCTTTGGGGGCATTGAGAGGATTGAACAGGCGGCAGCGCGCGCTAAAGATATTACCGTTCCGGAGATCAAGAAAGAACTCTTTAAAGAGGCCCTGCGGATCATTGAGGATGACCGCGCCGCGTGCCGGGCGATCGGACGTTACGGCGCCGCGTTGATTAAGAATAAGAGCCGGGTGCTTACGATCTGTAACGCCGGGATACTGGCGACGATTGATTATGGAACCGCCCTGGGGGTGATTTACGCGGCTAAAGAGAAAGGCAGGGAGGTTAAGGTTTTTGCCTCCGAGACGCGGCCGCTTTTGCAGGGCGCGCGCCTATCGACATGGGAACTTTACCGCAAAGGGGTTGATGTTACCCTGATTGCCGATAATACCGCCGCTAAATTAATGGCCGACGGCGAAATCGATATGGTGATCGCGGGAGCCGACCGCATCGCTTTAAACGGGGATACCGCCAATAAGGTCGGGACAGCCAACCTGGCGATTGCCGCCGCTTACCATAAAGTGCCTTTTTATATCGCTTCGCCCAAAACTACTTTTGACCTCTCGATCAAAGATGGCTCCGGGATCAGGATAGAGATGCGCCCGGAGGATGAGGTAAGGGGGATTTTTCCCGGAACCGCGGCGGCTCCGCGCAAGGTAAAGGTTTTGAATCCCGCGTTCGATATTACCCCGCACCGCCTGATCCGCGGCATCATTACGGATTACGGGATCGTCCGTCCGCCGTACCGGGATAATATCGCAGGCGTACTGGGGAAGGGTTAAATGCGCATCGGTTCTATCGGCGAATTCGGTTTGATCGAAAAGTTTAAGAAGAATATTTTTCTCGGGCCGGAAGTGGTGGCAGGCAGCGGTGATGACTGCGCGGTTTTGAAATTCAAGCCGGGTTTATACCAGCTGTTTACCTGCGATATGATCGTCGAGGGAGTGGATTTTTTAAAGGATACTCGCCCGGAACTTGTCGGAAGGAAGGCTTTAGCGGTATCAATCAGCGATATTGCCGCCTGCGGCGGGGTGCCGAAACAGGCGGTGGTCTCTTTCGGTATGCCGAAAAATACTTCTTTGCGCCGGGTCGAGCTTATCGCCAAAGGATTGTTCAAAACGGCCCGGGAATTCGGGGTCAGCGTGGTCGGAGGAGATATCTCTTCCTCCAGGGAAATTGTGATCGATGTAAGCATGCTGGGGGAGGTTGAAAAAGAAAGACTTTGCCTGCGGGGCGGGGCGAAAGCGGGGGATCTGGTGATGGTTAGCGGCGAGTTCGGCGGTTCGATCAAAGGCAAGCATTTGAATTTTACGCCGCGCCTTAAGGAAGCGCGTTTCCTGACGCGTAATTTCAAGATCCACGCGATGATCGATGTCTCCGACGGGTTGATCCAGGACCTGGGGCATATATTGGAACAGAGCGCGTCAGGCGCGCTGATTTATGAGGATCTTATTCCCTTAAGCAGGGATGCGGCGGGGATAAAAGATGCGCTTTGTTCAGGTGAAGAATTCGAGCTGCTTTTTACCGCATCCCGCGCGGAGGCGAAAAAAATCATCAGGGATACACGTTATCATTTCCGGGTGATCGGGCAGGTGATGCCGCGGGAGTTCGGGCTGAAGCTGGTTGACCGCAAGTACAGATATTCCCGCGCGGCGATGAAAGGGTTCAGGCATTTCTGATGAAGATATCTTCCGGTTCGGTCGAAGAAACTTTAAAATTAGGCAGGCGCATCGCCTCCAGCCTCGCAGGCGGCGAGATCATTCTTCTATCCGGACCGCTGGGAGCGGGTAAGACGGTCCTGGCTAAAGGGATCGCCCAGGGGCTGGCGGTAGACAAAAACGAAGTCTTAAGCCCCACTTTTGTCCTGCTGCGCGTTTACCGGGGGAAAATGACATTGCAGCACTTTGATTTTTACCGTATCAAGAATCCCGCGGAGATCGCGGCGTTAGGGTATTATGATTATTTGTATGACGAAGCGGTAACGGTGATTGAATGGCCGGAGCGGCTGAAATCGCTTGCGCCGGAGGAGTTCCTGAGAATCAGTATTGTCCCGGGGGTAAAGAACCGCAGGGTTTTTAAATTCGCCGCCAAGGGCGCGCGTTATAAGAAAATAGCGGAGAAGATAAATGAAAATACTGGCGATCGACACCACCACTAAATTTCTTTGCCTGGGGTTGTATTCCGATGGGAAATTCTATGAATACCGCCTCCTGACCGAAAGGAGGCTTTCGGAGCTCCTGGTCCCGGCGATCCGCCGGGTAGTCTGCGCGGCGGGGCTGAATATCGGGGATATCGATTATTTCGCCTGCGGCACCGGGCCGGGTTCTTTTACCGGGCTGCGTATCGGATTGGCGACGGTCAAAGGGTTGAGTGCGGCGGGGGATAAGCCTGTAATCGGCGTTCCCACATTGGATACCCTGGCCTCTAATGCCGGGGATGCTGCCGGGCGGCTGATCATTGCCGCGCTGGATGCCAGGAGGGGGCTTGTTTATTGCTGTGCCTACCGCAAAGGGAAAAAGGTTTTTAAACGCGTGAGCGATTATCTTCTTTTGAGCCCGGGGGAGCTGGCAAAGAAATTTCCGTCACCGGCGGTAATACTTGGCGATGCGCTGGCGCTGCATAAAGATGCTCTTTCTGCGGCCATGCCGAAAGCGGTTTTTCTTGATAAGGATTACTGGGGCCTGCGCACTTATAACCTGATGGAACTGGCGCTGGCCAAGGCCAAGGCAAAAAGATTTTCTTCGGCGCTGACAATTAAACCTATATACTTGTATACCAAAGAATGTCAAATAAAGAAAAGATAGGCTACCGGCCCACCTGGGCGGAAGTAAACCTGGGAAATCTGGCGCATAACTTCAGGCAGGTTAAATCGCTGCTTGATAAGAGGACCAAGGTCTTGGTTACGGTCAAGGCGGATGCTTACGGGCACGGTTTGGTTCCGGTGTCGGAGAGGCTGGCTTCCTGCGGGTTGGACTATCTGGGTGTCGCTTCCATCGATGAAGGGATAAAATTGCGCCGGGCGGGAATAAAAATGCCGATTCTGGTCCTCGGCGTGACGCTGGAAGAGGATATTGAGCCTTTTTTTACTTACCGTCTTACCCCGTCTCTTTGCGACCGCAAAACCGCGTTGGCCATGAATGCCCGGGCGCAAGCGTTGAAGAAAAAAATCCCGGTGCATATTAAGGTCGATACCGGGATGGGCCGGATCGGGATTATGGTCGATAAGGCTTTTGATTTTATCAGCGGTCTAAGCTGCCTGTCGAATCTTATTGTCGAGGGGGTTTTTACGCATTTCGCGCTGGCGGATTGTGAAAGCGAGTTTACCGCCGGACAGATCGAACGGTTCGACCGCCTCGTCGGCGATCTTCAGGATACCGGGATAAGAATCCCGCTGGTGCACGCCGCCAACAGCGCCGGGCTGGTCAATCACCCCAACAGCCATTTTACGATGGTGCGTCCGGGGCTGGTGATTTATGGCTTGCGCCCGTCGGAAGACCTCGGCCTGGATTTAAAGCCGGTCTTGAGCCTTAAAACCCGCGTGGTTTTCAAGAAACAGGTCGGAGCCGGTTACGGCATAAGTTACGGGCTTATTTACCGCACAAAAAACCCCGCTTGTATTGTGACTCTGCCGATCGGTTACGGGGACGGTTATCCGCGTAATCTTTCCAATCTCGCCCCGCTTTTAATCGGCACACGGCGTTTTAAGGTCAGCGGCAGGATTTGCATGGATCAGATCATGGTGGATACCGGATCTTACCGGCCGCGGATCGGCCAGGAGGTTGTTCTGATCGGCGGACAGGGGCAGGGGAGGGTTACCGCCGAAGAGCTCGCCGCGCTCGCCGGGACAATTTCTTATGAGATAGTCTGCGGGCTTGGAAGCCGTATCCCGAGGGTGTATTTAGAGTAAAGTTTTCAGCTTTCAGCCTTCAGCTATCAGCTGTCAGTCGTCAGCCTTCAGCTAGAGTCAAAGGTAAATAAAGGGGACGGTTGTACTAGCTCAATAATTCGGTAACTTTCCGGCAATGACAAATATTGCCATTGCGAAGCCCTGCGCAGCAGGGCTGAAGCGATCTCAATAAATACAATCAGTTACATAGCGCTAAAGGATAGGTTGCTTCGCTTCGCTCGCAATGACGTGCTGTTATTCTTTAAAATCGTTACCTAATTAGTGAGCATTAACAACTTTATTTTCTGGTTTTGCCTTTGCTGAAGGCTGAGGGCTGAAAGCTGATAGCTGATAGCTGACGACTGATAGCTGAATTATGGTAGTTTCGAAATGAGATAGATGCTGCCGGAGAGCATTACGATATGGCTTAAGGAAGCCGCCAACACCGGCATCAGCAGGCCGGATTTTCCCAGTGCCAGGCAGATCGCGTCCAGGATGTAATATAAAAACCCCACGATAATCGATACCCCGATGGAAGACATTCCGGTGGCGCGCTTGCGCATCATCAGTGAAAACGGTATCCCCAGCAGGATAATGATAATGCTGGTAAAAGGGGAGACAAAACGCTGGTAAAGATCGACCTTCAGTCCCCGGATCACGCTGGTCGCCCCGCTTTTGGAAAGCACCCAGATGTAATCCTGTATCTGCCGGATGCTCATCTCTTCGGGTTTTTGCCTTAAGGAAGCGAGGTTGTCGGGGGTCTCCGGAATACTCATGATTTCCTCTTCCATATATCCCGGTTCGTCGACTACCTGCCCGTTTTCGTCGAATTTATAGGTGATACTCTGGTAGAATTTCCATAAACCGTCCTGGTAAACCCCTTTGGTGGCGATGATTTTTTTGGTAAGGTTCTGGTTTTCGTCCTGCTCCAGAATAGTGATCCCTTCCATGGTTTTTGTGGAGGGGGAGAACTTGCTGATAAAGAAAAGCCTGTTTCTTAACCCGTAAAGGGTAAGATTGGTAATAACTTCTTTCTTTTTTGATTTTCCTTTCCGGGAACCTTCCTCAATCTGAATTTTAATCTTCTGGTTTTCCGCCATCGAAGAGGGGACCAGCCTGTCGCCGACCAGGAATACCGCCATACTGATGAGCATCCCGAAGATGAGGGGATTACGGGCGATGGAGTAGATGCTCATGCCGCTTGAGCGCATCGCGATAATCTCATTATCATGATTCAGCTTTCCGAAAGTATAAACCGTGCTCAGGAGGCAGGCAAAAGGCGAAACCTGCACAAACATGATCGGCAGGTATGATAAATAATAGCGCACCATGAGTATCAGGGAAGCGCGGTGTTTTAATACCTCATCTAAATTTGAGAGCAAGTCGATTACCACATAAAGGAACAGGAAAACGAAGATGCAGGAGATAAATATGGTGACTACGGATTTTAGGATATAGCGGTCTAAGATGCGCATAGTTTATAAGTAAGGTAAGCGCCGATTCCGGAGAAAATGATATTCGGCAGCCATAAGGCGAGCCATGCCGGCATGACCCCCTGCATCGCCAGTGCGGCCAGCCCGATATACATCGGGTAATAACAAACGATGATCAATACCGCGATGCCGATGTTGATGGTTTTTTCCCTCCGGCGGGTAATGATCCCCAATGATGAACCCAAAAGCATGAAGACGAAGCAGGAGAATGCCAGGGCGAGTTTCTCATGTATCTTGGTATAAAGCGGCGCCGGGCTGATCCCCTCGGATTTAAGCTTTGCCGCCTCCGCTTTCAGCTCATGGATCGTCATCTCCTTATATTTTTTATCGACTACCTTGTTTTGCATCTGGGCGATATCGAGGTTCATGAAATAGGTGCGGAAGTTAAGCTTGTAAAAATTGGTGGGATTTTCCGGGTCCGGCTCGTCGCTCGTCCCGTCGATCAGTTTGAGTTTTATGGCGTTTTGTCCGGGGATGGTGATGAATTCCCCGGCCTTGGCTACGATGGTGCGGGTCGGCCGATCCTCTCCCTGGGGCTCGTAGATCCGGATGTTATTCATCCGGTTTTTTTTCTGGTCGACATGATAGATGAAAAGTATATATTTCTTGAAGGAATCGATGAATACGCCTTCTTCAAACGCGGCGGTGGGATTTTTAATTCCCATCTCCTGCAGCGTCTTGCGGTAGGCGAAGTGAGAATAAGAGGCCGCCTTGTCGTTAAAGACCGCCAGGGCCAGGCTTAAAGCCAGCCCGATGGTCAACAGGGGCAGTATAAGTTTAAAGATATTGATGCCGCTTGAGCGTATCGCGATGATTTCGTTGTCCCCGCTCATCCTGCCGAAGGCAAGCAGCACCGCCACCAAAATCGAGATGGGCAGGGTGTAGGTTACGATATAGGGGGTAAGGTAAATAAAAATTTGTATTACGCTTAAGATGTCCACCCCTTTGTTGATCACCAGGTCGGCAATGCGCTTTAAATTACCGATTAAGACCATTACGAATGTCAACAGCCCCAGGCATAACAGGAGCGGGGTGAGAAATTCTTTCAGGACGTATTCGCGCAGGATTTTCATTTTATTTTTCTTTTTATGCTCCCGGGATCGTTTTTAAACAGCCTGTTTTCAGGAAGCCAGGGTGAACAGGATCACTTTTCTCGCGCCGGATTCTTTAAGGGCTTTTGCCGCTTCGTTGGAGGTGGCGCCGCTGGTCAGGACGTCATCGACCAGTAAAATATTTTTACCCCGGATCTCTTCCGGTAAGATTACCCGGAAACTGCCTTCCATGTTGAGCCGGCGTTTGCGGAGGTCGAGTTCCGTCTGTGTCCCGGTGGGCCGCATCCGGATAATGGCGCGTTCCAGGATTTTTATGCCGGCCTGTCCGGAAATTATCCGGCTTAACACTTCCGCCTGGTTGAATTCCCGCTCTCTCAGCCGGCTGCGGTGCAGGGGGAGAGGGATGATAAAATCCAGGTGTTCTACCGGCAGGCGGTATTGCCGGATAAAATCGTTCATCATTTCTCCCAGCATCCGCCCCAGGTAGTCCTTGCCGGAGTATTTGAATTCACGGATCAGCTTTTTTACCGTTCCGGTATATACGCAAGGGCTGAACGCCCGGTCAAAATAAAATTCCATATCAAGGCAGTGCGGGCAAGTGTTCTTTTTTACCGCCTCCGCCGGCAGGTGCCTGCCGCACCGGGAACAGAAAGGAGGCAGGTTCTCTTCGATCTTTTCCCGGCAAGCGGGACAGACCGGCTCTTTTTCCCAGGAGGGTATTTTCTCCCCGCAGGTCAGGCAGTAATTCGGATAAAGCAGGTCCTTCAGCCCCCGCAAGAGCCCTTTAAACATAGGGATATGATATCAACTAAAGGCTCCTTTGTCAAAATAATTGACAGCCGGCTATACCGAGAGTAGAATAAGCTACATGGAAAATCCTGAAAAGTCCGAATTAAAAGAAAAATTATTCAATCTTCTGAACCGGGAAGCCCTGAAAAGAGGGGAATTTACCCTGTCTTCCGGTAAGACCAGTAATTATTATCTCGACGGGAGGCTGATCACTTTGAGCCCCGAAGGGGCATATTTGGTCGCCGGCATCATACTCCAGATGCTGGAAGGTAATAAAATTGATGCCGTGGGCGGCCCGACTTTGGGCGCGGATCCCATTACCGGCGCCCTGGCGGCGGTAAGCTACCTTAAAGAGTGTCCGGTAAAAACATTTATCGTGCGTAAGCAGGCCAAAGAACACGGAACAAAACAGCAGGTTGAAGGCCCGGCCTTGAAGAAAGGGGACCGGGTAGTTCTGGTTGATGACGTGGCTACCAGCGGCAAGGCGATCCTGGAGGCGAAACAGGCGTTAGACCGGCTCGGGGTGATTGCTGAAAAAGCGATCGTGATCGTCGACCGTAACCAGGGTGCCGCCCAAAACCTTGCCAAAGCGGGCATCGAACTGGAATCCATTTTTAAGATCGCGGATTTCGGACTCTAGAATATTCTCGTGAAAAAAATAAAAATTGCGGTAGTGGGCGGCGGGCCCGCCGGTATGATGGCGGCCATCAGGGCGGGGAGCCTGGGCCAGGAGGTAGTTCTTCTGGAGAAGAAAGGTTCCCTGGGCAGTAAACTCCTTTTAAGCGGCAAGGGGCGTTGCAACCTTACCAACGCCGAAGACCTTCCGGAGTTCCTGGCGCGTTTTTCCAAAAACGGCGATTTCCTGAGGGACGCCTTCAAGAAATTTTTCTCCCCCGAATTAATCTCATTTTTCGAAACGCGCGGCGTGAAATTAAAAGTCGAACGCCAGAAGCGCGTTTTTCCCCAAAGCGACCGTTCTTCCAGTATCCTCGAGGTATTAAAAAATGAGCTTGTTAAATCTGGAGCGCGGATTATTCCGCACAGCAGAGTGACGGATGTCGTAGTGCAGGACGGCAGGGTATCCGGGGCGCTTCTGGAGGACGGGCAGAAGATACTTTGCGACCGTTTGATCTTGGCCTGCGGAGGGGCAAGTTACAGCTTTACCGGTTCCGACGGTTCCGGGGCCAAGATCGCCGAGCGCTGCGGGCATAAGGTTGTTCCTCTGCGCCCGGGCCTGGCTGCCCTGGAGGTAAAACAGGGTTATATCAAGAAGCTGGAAGGCCTGACCTTGCGGAATATCCGCGTCAGATTCTTTTCCGGAAAGAACGAGATTCTCTCCGAGATCGGCGAGATGATTTTTACTTCCAACGGGATATCGGGTCCCCTGGTGATCACTTTAAGCGGCAGGGTGGACGATCTTTTATCCGCCGGCAGGAAAGTTTTTGCGCAGATCGACCTTAAACCGGCGTTGTCGCATGAGCAACTGGACGCCAGGTTGATCCGTGAATTCGCGGCGAATTCCAGGAAAGGGATTAAAAACGCGCTTAAAGAATTACTGCCGATGCGCTTGATTCTGATTTTTGTCCTGGAGGCGGGGATTGATCCTTTGAAGAAATGCAGCCAGGTTTCCCAGAAAGAGCGGGAGAAGATTATTTCCATGCTTAAGGGTTTTTCCCTCGAGATTGCCGGATGCCGTCCGCTGGAAGAAGCGATGATTACCCGCGGCGGAGTGAGTTTAAAACAAGTCGATCCGCGTACCATGGAATCCCGCCTGGTGAAAGGGCTGTATTTTTGCGGGGAGATGATCGATTTGGACGCCGATACGGGCGGTTTTAACCTGCAGGCGGCATTCTCTACGGGATATCTGGCCGGGGAAAGCGCCGCAAAAGAGCGGGGATAGAGAGAAGGTAAAGGTACAGGTATAGGTATAGAAAGTCCTAGGATTTTCTCTACCTATACCTTTACCTCTACCTAGATTATGATATGCGCATATACTTGGCATCCAAATCCAGGGCCAGAAGGGAGCTCCTTAAGAAGCTTGGATTTAAATTCAAAGTCCTTGATGTTGAGGTTAAGGAGAAAATCGGAAAAGGAAAGTTGTCTTATCCGCAGCTGGTAAAGCATAACGCCCGCCTTAAAGCAGTTTCTGCCGCCAATAAAGTGAAAAACGGTATTATTATCGCCGCCGATACGGTCTGCGTGCAAAAAGGCAGAGTTTTCGGCAAACCGCGCGATTTGAAGGACGCCAAGGCGATGCTCAAAAAACTTTCCTGCGGCCCGCAATGGCTTTATACGGGGGTTGCGGTGATAAAAAAATCGGAAAATTCCCGGAAAATCCTTGTGGACTGCGAGAAGACAAAAGTCTGCATGGACAAGCTGACGGATAAAGAAATAGACGCTTATTTTAAAAAAGTTTCTCCTTTGGATAAAGCGGGAAGTTTCGATATCCAGGGAAAAGGCGCTTATTTTATCCGCCGCGTCGAGGGGTGTTTTTATAACGTCGTCGGCCTCCCGGTGCGCAAGCTTTACCTTATGCTCAAAAAAATAAACCTAAAGGTTTTTCTCCTGCTATTTGCCATTTGCCCCGCGCTATTTGCCATCCTGGGTTGTTCCACCGAATATAACCTGGCGACCAAACAGGAGGAAAAGTATTATTACAAATATACTACCGATAACGAGATCCGCATGGGCCAATCGATTGACCGCCAGGTGCGGAAGCAGATGAAGTTTTCCAACGATCCGTTGCAGCGAAAACGGGTGGAGGATATCGGCAAAAAAATCGCCGCGGTAAGCGACCGGAAGGAGATTGAATATCATTTTGAAGTCCTGGATGACGATACGGTCAACGCGGTTTCGCTTCCCGGAGGATACGTCTATGTTAACAGCGGTTTGCTTGATAAGGCTGCCAACGACGACGAACTGGCCTGCGTCCTGGCGCATGAGGTAGGGCATATTGTCGCCCGGCACAGTATCAAGAAGCTGCAGGCGATGCAGGGTTATTCCATATTAAGGATACTGGTGGCGGTTACCCCCGGGGCATCGGAGGCGGGTGGAGCGGCGGATGTCGCGTTCACCCAGTTTCTGCTGGGTTACAGCCGCGAGGATGAATTGCTGGCGGACCAGCTGGGGGCGCGTTACGCCGAGCTGGCGGGATATGATCCGCGCGGGATGATTACCTTCCTGGAGAAACTCCAGGATATAAACCGGCGGTCGCCGCTGCGGGAACGTTCATATTATAAAACACACCCTTATGTGCCTGACCGTGTCCGGGTGGTAAAACAGGAAATCGGGGAACCGATCGATTTCGGGGATTATATCAATATTGAGCAGGAAACCCATAAATAAAATATTATTTCTTCTGGCGGCAATGCTGTTATTTTCTTCCGGGCCGGCGGCCGGAGAATTTTCTCTTGGAGGGGATATGAGCCATCATACCAGGGATTTACTTAAGGATAATCAGGATAACCCGTTCGGGGTTTTGGAGTTTTTGCATTGGAACCATTCCTGGAATAATTATAAATACCCCGGGGAGAAGGAGATTAAAAAAGCCGTTTCTTTGATGCGCAGCGCGGGGGCGGGATGGGTGAGGCTGGATTTTCTCTGGGAAGATATCGAGCCTTCCGAAGGAAGCTTTAATTTTGAAAAATACGATAATATTGTGAGACTGCTTACCGAACAGGGGATTTGTGTGCTTGGGATATTAAATTACAGCACGGACTGGGCTTCTTCCTGCGGCAAATGGAATTGTTCTCCCAAAGATAACCGTGTTTTCTTAAATTACGCGTCCCAGGTTATCCGGAGGTATAAAGACAGGGTTAAATATTGGGAGCTTTGGAACGAGCCGGACTCCGCGGTTTACTGGAACCCGCAGGACGGGCTTAAATCTTATTGTGCCCTTCTGAAAGAGGTGTATCGGGAAGCCAAGAGGATCGATCCGCACTGCAAGATCTTAAACGGCGGGCTTGCCAACGGGATCTCCAGCGTTAACCGCCTTTATGAAGCGGGGGCGGGAGGGTATTTCGATATTCTTAACCTGCATTTCTTCCAGAATCCCCTGGAGGGTAAGAATTCAATTAAGGCGGTTGCCGCTTATCCGAAGCTTGCTTATAAGATTATGAAGCGTAACGGCGATGCCGGAAAGAAAATCTGGATTACCGAAACCGGATGCCCGGGGGTAAAGACGGGTTTGGATGTGAAGTGCTGGTGGCTGGGAAAAAATCCCAATGAGCGCGTGCAGGCCCAATGGGTGAAAGAGGTCTATACCGAACTGCTGAAGGACCCTGAAGTGGAGAAGGTCTTTTGGGCATTTTTCCGCGATACCAAAGGCCATTGGGGCGACGGGGTGGACTATTTCGGGCTGGTGCGTTGGGATTATTCCCTCAAGCCCGCTTTTAAGGCTTATAAAAATTGCTATCTTCGCTGGAAGGAAAACCGGGACCAGGTCCACGGAAAGTGATGGCAAGTAATAGGTTACGGATGAAGTGTCCCCTGTAACTTTAGCCTGAATTTCGAGTCCCTTTCTCCGTAAGGAGGGAGGGAAATTTTTTTACTTGACAAGATAAAATTTTATAGATATACTTTTATTGATAAAATTTTATCTATTAACCGGGAGGTCGGAAATATGTTAAAACAGAATGCCGTAAGGCCGGTGGTTAAAGCGATTCCGGAACCGGTGCTGCGCCGTTTGCCGGTGTATTACCAGTATCTGCGCAAGATCAACCTGGAACAGTCCGGTGAATACATTTCCTGCGCGCGTATCGCAGAGGATTTGAATACCCTGGCGATCCAGGTGCGCAAGGATATGGCGATTACCGGTGCCGCGGGAAAGCCGAAATTGGGCTATCCTATCCGCGAGTTAATTAAAGCGATCGAGATTTTCCTTGGCTGGAACAATACCAGCGAGGCCTACCTGGTGGGGGCGGGTAATCTCGGGTCGGCGCTCCTGGGGTACCAGGGGTTCAAGGATTACGGTCTCAATATTGTGGCGGCTTTTGACGCTTCCCCGGATAAAGTGGGCGAGGAGATTTACGGGAAAAAAGTCCTGCCGGTGAAGAAGCTTCCCGAAATGATCCGGCGCATGGGAATCAAGATCGGCATCCTCACCGCCCCGGCCTCCTGCGCGCAGGAACTGGCCGACATTATGGTGAACTCCGGGGTCAAGGCGATCTGGAATTTCGCTCCCGTCAAGATCAGCGTCCCCGAAGGGATTATCGTGCAGCATGAAAACCTGGCCTCTTCACTTGCGGTGTTATCCAAGAGGCTGGCTCTTCTTTTAGCGGAAAGATGAAAGCGAGGAATAAGAAATGGAAGGATTAAGGAAATTAGAAAAGGTCTGTCAGATCCTGGAGCGGCACGGCCGTAATCCGGACCGGCTGATCGCGATACTGCAGGCGGTACAGGAGGAATACCGTTACCTGCCGGAGGAGATCCTGACTTTTGTAGCGACTTCCCTGAATTTGACCCCTGCCCGGGTCTACGGGGTGGCGACATTTTATTCGCATTTTAATCTCAAACCGAAAGGCAAATACGTGATCCGGGTCTGCGACGGGACGGCTTGCCACGTGAAACGTTCGACCGTTCTGCTTGAGGCTTTATGCCGCAGGCTTAACCTGGAAGGCGGGAGAATGACTACCGGAGATATGCTTTTTACGCTCGAGACGGTTTCCTGCCTCGGCGCCTGCGGCCTGGCCCCGGTAATGGTGGTAAATGAGGATGTTTACGGACAGATGACTCCGGAGAAAGCGGTGGCGGTAGTGGATGAAATTATAAGGAAAGAGGGGGCTAGCGATGTTAAGGCAGCTTGCGGATCTTGAAACGGTAAGTAATGAATTTTCGGAAAGCTCAAAAAAGATAAAACACCGGGTAATTATTTGCGCCGGAACGGGGTGCGTCGCCAACGGTTCGCTGAAGGTGTACGAAGCATTGG
Source organism: Candidatus Omnitrophota bacterium (assembly GCA_028711825.1). Taxonomy (GTDB): domain Bacteria; phylum Omnitrophota; class Gorgyraeia; order Gygaellales; family Profunditerraquicolaceae; genus UBA6249. The sequence continues at coordinate 14,181 of JAQTRM010000027.1, forward strand.
GCGCCGAGATTAAGAATAAAGGCCTTAAGGTTTCTTTGGAGCTTAAACGCGAAGAAGAGGATAACAAAGATGTTTTCATTTCTAAAAGCGGATGCCAGGGATTTTGCCAGATGGGCCCTCTTTTGACGATCCTGCCGGAAAATATTTTTTATACCCGCGTGAAGACCGCGGACGTCCCGGAGATCGTGCAGCAAACGTTGGTTGAAGGGAAGGTTGTGGAACGTTTATTATACCGGGAGCCTGCTTCCGGGAATACCTGTCTTACTACCGAAGATATTCCGTTTTACCAGAAGCAGCATCGTTTCGTGCTTAAGGAATGCGGGTCGATCGATCCGGAGGATATCCGGGAATATATCCAGCGTCAGGGTTATCGCGCCGCTTTAAAATCCCTTTCCATGAAACCCGAGGATATCTGTGAAGAGATTATCTCTTCCGGGCTCCGCGGCCGGGGAGGCGCGGGTTTTCCCACCGGTAAGAAATGGGCGATTACCTTGCGCCAGAAGAACGCTAAGAAATACGTGATCTGTAACGGCGACGAAGGCGACCCCGGCGCTTTCATGGACCGCAGCGTGATGGAGGGCAATCCTCACAGTGTGCTGGAAGGGATGATGATTGCCGCACGCGCGATCGGCGCCGATGAGGGTTATGTTTATGTGCGTGCCGAATATCCTTTGGCGGTGCGCCGCATGCGTAAGGCGGTGGATGATGCCCGTAACGATGGTCTTCTGGGAGAAAATATTTTCGGATCGGGATTCAATTTTAATGTTGAGGTGATGGAAGGCGCGGGGGCGTTTGTCTGCGGCGAGGAGACCGCTTTGATCGCTTCGATCGAGGGAAAACGCGGGATGCCTTCTCCTAAACCGCCCTTTCCGGCCCAAAGCGGCCTGCGCGGCAAGCCTACGGTAATCAATAACGTGGAAACCCTGGCGACGGTTCCTCTGGTGATGAGGATGGGTGCTGTCGAATACCGCAAGATGGGAACCGCCGGTTCTCCCGGCACCAAGACTTTTGCCCTTACCGGGCATGTAGCTAATACCGGCTTGATTGAAGTGCCTTTTGGTTCCACTTTGCGCCAGATCGTTTACCAGATCGCCGGAGGCGTAACTAACGCCGACGGTTCTTTATCGGATAAACCTTTTAAAGCGGTGCAGATCGGCGGGCCTTCCGGCGGGTGCCTGGTCCAGGAACACCTGGATATCCCGATGGATTTCGATTCGCTGCGCAAGGCGGGGGCAATGGTGGGTTCCGGCGGCCTGGTGGTAATGAACAGCGGCAC
>JAQTRM010000099.1:0-2001 GCA_028711825.1 Candidatus Omnitrophota bacterium
CCTTTTCTTAATTCTTCAGGCAAAGCGGTTTCAATCGCCTCACCCCAGGAGCAGCAATAATACCGCGCCATCATACGGGTCAACTGAAGCAAGGAGGCATCCAGCACCGGCTCGGAATCGATAACCGAAGAAATCTCTTTTATTTTCTTGATCCCGGTCTTGCTACTGACCCCCACGACATAAGCCACTTCCTTCTTATTGCGGAAATTTACCCAAACCCTTTGGCCGGCCTTTACCGCATGCTCCAGGCTCTCCGGGACAAGATAATCGAAAGGCCCTTCGGGAGGCAGCCCCAGAGCCACATTAACGTATAGCATCGGCCAGATCCTTGCAGGCGAAAGGTTTGGCAATCTTCGCGAGGCGCTGTTTAAGTTCTATAATTTTCTCCGGGTTATTTTTTAAATCCAGGACAAAATCCTTTATCTGAAAAATCCCTTTAACGCTGGCCCCGACGCCGTACCCGGCGAGCGCCGCGATATTAACCGATTCCTGTCCCGGGATGGCGCTGATAAATACCGCAGGCAAGCCCATTACCAGGGTTTCGGTAATCGTAGCTCCCCCGGGCTTGGTAACGATCAGATCCGAAACCGCCATTAATTCTTCGGCGTTATCCACAAAACCGAACACCTTTACATTCTCCAGGCCCTTGCCGCTCAAACGCCGAAAAAGCTGTTTGTTCCCCGCGCAAACTACCATGACCTGGCAATCCCGATGCAGGGATTCCGCAATCTCCTCCAGCGGGCCCAAACCGAACGAACCGGTCATTAAAAGGACGGTAAAACCCTTCGGATCGATACCAAATTTACGACAAAGCTCCGCACGGTCAAACTTACGCAGAAATTTAGCGTCAAAAGGAATTCCCAGCACTTTTACCCTGTCTTTGCTCACTCCCTTGGAAACAAGGTCCTTTAAGGTATACTCCGAAGCAACGGCGTAAAGATCCGTGCCGGGAGACACCCAAAAAGAATGCGCCCCGAAATCGGTAATCACCGTAACCAGCCTTGAGGTTATTTTCCCTTTGTTTTTTAATCCCGACACCAGCTCCGAAGGAAGGAAATGCGTTGAAACGACTAAATCCGGATTTTCCCGGACAAGGTAAGCGCATAGATCCCGGGCGTTTACCCGGTTAACCGCCCGCGCCAACGAGCGGACCGCCGGGCGAAGCAGCCTGTTATCGGTAACCCAAAAAGACAGGCGCCATAACCAAACGGCATGATGCACTAAAAAAGAATACCCCCAGGTATAAAAAAACTTAAAAAGCCCGTTGGTCTTCTCAAGGACATCAAGAAGAACCGGCTCTAAAGCCGGCTCGTTTTCCTTGATATAGCTGTATACCGCTTCGGCCGCCCTGCGGTGCCCCGCCCCGGCGGAAGCGTGAATAATTAGAACTTTCATTTTCTTGACAGTTTACCCGATTATCCTTCTCAAGAACCTGGCCGCTTCCGGAAGATTCTTAAAATAAAAATCCGGCTTCTCCTCCCAATTTTTCCGGTTGGAAAACTTCTCTTTCCCGGAAAAAACCAGGATCGATTTGCACCCCGCCGCTTTAGCGGTCCGCACATCGCGGATCGTATCCCCGATAAAATAAGCGTTCTTCAGGTTGAAACCGAACTCTTTGGCGGCATCTTTCAGCATGCCCGGCTTCGGCTTGCGGCAGGCGCAGCCGGCGTCTTTACGATGAGTGCAATAATAAACCTTATCGATACTGCCGTTCTCCTTGCCGATTTCCGAAAGCATCTTTTCGGTAATTGCCTGGAGGGTGCGCAAGCTGTATACCCCCCTGCCCACCCCCGCCTGGTTTGAAGCGACGAATACCTTAAAACCCGCGCGGTTTAACGCGGCGACCGCCCTGGCGGCTCCCGGCAAAAGAAAAAACTTCTTAAGTGAAGTTACATACAGCCTGTCACCGGGGTATTTATTAATCACCCCGTCCCGGTCCAGGAATACCGCTTTTATCTTCTCTCTTCTCATAGGTTAATTAACAGTTCACAAAATAATCCA
>JAQTRM010000099.1:2101-3629 GCA_028711825.1 Candidatus Omnitrophota bacterium
AATATAGAATGTAGTAGGTAGAATATAGGAAAACAGTATCTAGTATATAAAAGAAGTGAAATCAAAGAATAATAAATATCTTTTTTTGCTTTTATACTAACTACTAGCTACTGGCTACTGATCTTTCGCCTTTCCCTACATTCTACATTCTATCTACTACCTACTGGTTTTTCGTCTCTCCCTACATTCTATTTACTAACTACTGATTTTTCGCTGAGAGCTGACGACTGATGGCTGAGAGCTGAAACCTACATTCTGTTTCTTCTTTTCCCAATACTTCGCGTAAGTCATCAACTGGTAAGCGCTCCCCGCCAACGCCATCATAAACCCGACAAAACCGTCTTTTTTCCCGTTTTTAATAAAATAGAACTTGATAAACCTGGTAATCGCCTTAAACATACAGATACCGAAACTCATCCTCCTGCCGTCCCGCAGCCATTTCCTGGCCTCAAAATCCGTCTGGTGGTTAAGTTTAGAAAAAAGATTCTGAAAATCCCGGTAGGCGTAATGGATAATATTAGACTTCAATGTATAAGTAGGGCCTTCCAGAAAAGCCCGGGGGTGATATTCGGCCTCCTCCTCATAACGGAAATCCTTACGAAAAAACATTTTAAGTTTGGCGTTGGGATACCACCCGCCGTAACGAATCCAGTAATCGCCGATAAAATTCTTGTGCGGGATATTGTAACCTTTGAACTTCGGCCCTTCTTTGAATATCCCGATAATTTCCTCTTTAAGCTCCGGGGTAACGCGCTCATCCGAATCCAGGCTCAAGATATAATCGCAGGACGCCAGAGCATAAGCGTAATTCCGGTGCGCGCCTTCCCTTTCCCATTTCTTAACATAAATACGGTCAGTGTATTTCTTCACGATCTCCAGCGTCCGGTCCGTACTCGTATCGTCAACCACCACAATCTCGTCCACCCAGCCGTAAACGCTCTTCAAGGAATCTTCAATTATTCCCTGGCTGTTTTTAGTAAGAATCACTACGCTTAATTTGATTTTTTCCACAATCCCCCCCTTTTTTTTAAAAATTGAACCGGTAAGCAAAAAGATACATCACAAACCGCTGCTTCGGGTCAATTCTTAAAATTCAGGATGCCGGATTTAACGGTCCGGATAATATAATCCTGTTCTTTCTCTGTCAACTCCGGATAAACCGGCAGGGTAAACACTTTTTTGGATGCTTCCTCCGCGTTCGGGAAATCCCCGGCCTTATATCCCAGATACCCAAAACACGCCTGCAGATGCAGCGGGACAGGATAGAATATCCGTGAATCGATACCTTTAGAATTAAGATAAGACGCGAAACTTCTGTTGGAAACCGGGCCGCTCAAGGTGTATTGATGATAGATGTGCACGGAATTTCTGGGGGCCGCAGGCAGTTTCAGGCCTGACCCCTCCAGGCCCTCCCCGTAACGCCGCGCGATCTTAAGCCTTGCGCCGTTCCAGCGGTCGAGGTATTTTAATTTTATATCCAGAACCTCCGCCTGAATGGTATCCATGCGGTTATTGCGCCCCAGGATCA
>JAQTRM010000028.1 GCA_028711825.1 Candidatus Omnitrophota bacterium
TGAGGTCCAAGGAGTTTGTCGGGCAGTATCTTATCAAGCACGAGTTTATCAAAAGGCTGCACCAGCGTTATCTGCGCGAAGGGATCTGTATCCCCTATCCGATCACCGCGGTGAATTATGACCAGGAAAAGGCGGGTTAGCCGGTGCGTTATGTTTTTTCCGTTTTAAAGAAGGTAAAAGATATTTTTTCATCCGGGAAGCTTTTTCTGTTCCTGGATTGCGACGGCACACTGGTCCCGATCGGGGATACCCCGGTCGACACGGTAATCCCCGTTAAGACCAAAAATTTGTTAAGGCGGCTGTCGGGATTGCAAGGCGTTAAGATTGCCATCGTCAGCGGCAGAGCGCTTTCCGATATCAGGAAAAGGTTCGGGCTGAAGGGGTTGATCTATTCGGGCAACCACGGCTTCCAGGTAAGCGGTCCGGGGATAAAGCAGGAATTCAGGCTTAGCCCGGGATACAAAGCCCTGCTGGCGGGCATGAAAAGGCATTTTAAGAAAAATCTTTCGGGGATAAAAGGAATTTTTATTGAGGATAAAGGTTTTTCCCTGGCTTTGCATTTCAGGCTTGTCTCTCCCGGCAAGGTGCCGCTGGTGAAATCGGTTTTCCGCGAAGGAACATCCGCTTATCTTGCGGCAGGCAGGATCCGGACCGGCGCAGGCAAGAAGGTGCTCGAAGTCAAGCCTCCCGAATCCCGGGATAAAGGCAGGATGGTTCTTTCCATCCTGAAGAAGGCCGGCGCAAGCGGCGTTCTTCCGGTTTATCTGGGGGATGATCTTACTGATGAGGACGCGTTCAAGGCCTTAAAAGGCAGGGGTTTTACGGTGTTTGTGGGAAGAAACAGGCGTTCCTCCGCCGGTTATTATCTTAAGGATGTTAAGGAAGTGCATGATTTCCTGGGGCTTATCCTGGAAATGCGGAAAGGGAAAAAGACCGGATGCTGTTAAAAGCTAAAGAACCGTTTAGATTTTATACCCGGCTGCATCTGTCCGAGTTGACGGGGTTAAGGGCGACCAATTTAAGCCAGCTGCTTAATCTCATTAAGAAGGTTCCCGGTTCATGTATCTATCATCATACTCACCGGTTCCTGCAGCAGCACCAGTATCTTTCCCCGGAGCCGCCCAATGATTTCGCTTACTGGGTTACCGACGTTTTGGGTGAAGACGAGCTCGGAGAAAAGCTTTCCAGCATCGATACCATCCAGTATGCCACGATTCGCAGCCTGCGCGAAAAGATCGTTTCCACGATCGAGGATTACCTTAAAGAAAACGGGATGGCGAGGTTACGGTTTGCCTGGGAGGGGGAGGAGTTCCATTTTATAAAATCCGTGAGTTTTGTTCTTCCTACGGAATATCTGGTAGGCGACCTGGGGGAATTGCTGGAGGTGATCAAAAAGATTACCATCGATTCGATATATTTTCATATCTTTGAATCACGCCTGAGGCTGGAAAAAATGGACAACGATTTTTCCAACTGGATAAGGAATTCCATCGGGGATAAGGAATTGGCCGATGAAATTTCCGGGCTTGACCCGTATACTTACACTCTTGACGGATTAAGGAATAAGCTGATCAGAATGCTTGAGAAAAGGATAGAATCTTAAATGGCAAAACTGGAAGAATATATCCCGATTGTCGGGCAGTCGGTGGTTGATGACTTAAGGCGCCTGGCGGAAAAACTGAAGGGTAAACGCGTGCAGCATGTTAATTCCACTCCGGTGGGGGGAGGGGTGGCGGAAATCTTAAACCGCATGGTCCCCCTCTTGAGGGAACTGGGGGTGGATACCCGCTGGGATGTGATAAAAGGCGGAGAGCAGTTTTTCGGGGTAACCAAAAAATTCCATAATGCCCTGCACGGCCGGGGGGAAGAGGTGACCTCGCGCGATTTCGACATCTTTATGGATACGAGCGCCCAGAATATCAAGGAGGTCGATACTTCCGGCGACATCGTTTTTATCCACGATCCGCAGCCGATCGCCCTGATCAAGAAAAAAACAGACAATAAATGGCTCTGGCGCTGCCATATCGATGTTTCCGAGCCCAACCAGAAGGTTTGGAAATTCCTGATGAATTTTATCCTGAAATACGATTCCGCGGTATTCTCCGCTCCCTCTTTTTCCCAGCGCCTGCCGATCCGGCAGTTTTTGATATCTCCTTCAATCGACCCGTTAAGCGATAAAAACAAGGATCTGCCGCAGGAAAAGGTCGATGAGGTATTGGTTAAATACGGCATCCCCAAAGACAAGCCGATCATCACTCAGATTTCGCGTTTCGACCGCCTGAAAGATCCCCTGGGGGTGATTCAGACATTCCTGCAGGTCAGGCGCTATGTCGATTGCCGGTTGATCCTGGCCGGAGGTACTGCCAGCGACGATCCCGAAGGAATACAGGTGATCGAGGAGGTCCAGGAAAAAGCCAAACAGAATAAAGATATTCATATCTTACTCATGCAGCAAAATGATATCGAGATCAACGCCTTGCAGAGGGCCTCTACGGTTATCATGCAGAAGTCGATCAAGGAAGGTTTCGGCCTGACGGTTGCGGAAGCCTTGTGGAAAGGCAAACCGGTGGTGGCCTCCAACGTGGGCGGGATCCCTTTGCAGGTAAAGCATAAATATTCCGGACTGCTCTGTCATTCCATTGAAGGGGCGGCCTTTGCGGTGAAACAGCTCCTTAACAGCCCGGAATACGCCAGGAAGCTGGGTGAGAACGGGCGCGAGAATATCAGGAACAATTTTCTTCTTACCCGCCATTTAAGAGAGTATATGCTGCTTTTTTTATCTTTATTTCATGGCGAAGACGTGATATATCTGTAAACGGAGATAAGATGAAGGTTGGCGGTTGGGTATTCATGCTTGTTTCCTGGTCGGCGATAATCCTGCTGGCGGTATTTTGTTTCAGCAGGGTGCTCGGTAAACGGGCGGGGAACGGTTCCCGTAAAAACACCCGGTTTTAACCTGCCGATATTTTTCCGCGTTTCGAATCCGTCTGTCCTCCGTCTCGGCGGGATATTTCTCCTTTTTAAAATAATGCGTTTTTATTTTCCTCTGAACCCGGAGTGCCGAAAAATCACGGCCGGGAAAGATTAAGAAAGGCGACTGAAGATGTCTGATAGTAATTCCAGGCCGGTTTATTCTACCGACAGCGGCAGGCTTTGCCCGGGTTGCGGCAATCCGTCCGGAAGTTGTATCTGCCGTAAGGAAGAAAGAGATTTTGTTCCGGAAATGACGGGGCCGGCGCGGGTAACTTATGAGACCAGGGGGTATAAGGGGAAAGGGATGACGGTGATCTCCGGATTAGCTTTGAACCTGGCGGAACTTGCCGGTTTGGCAAAAAAATTAAAACAATGCTTCGGTACGGGGGGAGCGGTTAAAGACCGTTGTATCATGCTGCAGGGTGATTTCCGGGAGGCCTCCGCCGCGCAACTGCGCCGGTTAGGCTATCCGGTAAAATAGCCGGAAGAAATTTTAAGGAGAATAAAGATGGATAAACATAACAGGGATTATGAGATAGGCGATCCGGAACTCGACCGTTTGATCAGCGAACTTTCCGCTAAATCCAGCCGCCCGGAAACTGAACATCTCCTGCGCCAGATATTGACTACCAGTGTCAAGCTGGGAAGAGAAGGGGCCGACCGTGGAGACTTGAAGCTTGTGAATAACGCTTTCAAGGAATTGCGTTATTCCTTCAAGGTTTTTTCTCCATACCGCCAGGTTAAAAAGGCGATCATTTTCGGCTCGGCGCGTTCCAAAAGCGATTCCGCGGAATACCGTATGGCCGAAGAGCTTTCCGGAAAATTAAGCGGTTTAGGATACATGATCGTCACCGGGGGAGGCCCCGGGGTGATGGAGGCGGGAAATAAAGGGGCCGGCTGCGGCAAGGATTTCGCTTTGAATATCCGCCTGCCTTTCGAACAGAAGCCTAATCCTTATATCGATGAGAAGGAAAGGCTGATAAACTTTAAATATTTTTTTACCCGGAAGCTGGTCTTTATCAAGGAAACCGACGCCACCGCGGTCTTCCCGGGAGGCTTCGGGACCCTCGATGAAGGGTTTGAGATGATGACCCTCATCCAGACCGGAAAGTCCCGCCCGCGGCCGATCGTGCTGATGGAACCGAAAGGCTCCGATTATTGGGCTTCCTGGCTGCGTTTTGTGAAAAAACAGCTGGTGAGAAACAGGTTTATCAAAAAAGAAGACCTCAACCTTTTTAAAACCGCGAGGAACGCGGACCAGGCGGTTAAATATATCGAGGATTTTTACCGGGTCTATCATTCGATAAGGTATGTCTCGGGTGTCGCGGTATTAAGGCTGAAAAGGGGGATCTCCGGAGCGACCCTTAAAAAGCTTAACCGTGAATTCAAGGATATCCTGACCGGCGGGGAGATAAAATTTTCCCCTCCTTACCCCAAAGAGATCCAGGGGAATGAATTCCTTGAACTGCCGCGGTTGGCGATGAATTTTAACCTGCGGGATTACGGACGGCTTTGTGAAATGATCAAGGTGATTAACGGGGACCGGGGATAGGGCGCAAAAGGATTATGGATAAGATACTTGAAGATTTGAACCGGGAACAGCTTAAAGCGGTGCAACACCGGGAAGGCCCGCTTTTAATCATCGCCGGGGCGGGGACGGGCAAGACGCGGGTGATTACCCAGCGTATCGCCTGGCTGATCGACCAGGGGCTGGCCAAGACCGACCAGATACTGGCATTGACTTTTACCGATAAGGCGGCCAGGGAAATGCAGGAGAGGGTGGATGTCCTGATGCCTTACGGTTATACCGATATCTGGATCTCCACTTTTCACGCTTTCGGGGACCGCCTGCTCCGCGAGAATTCACTGCTTGCCGGGCTTGATCCGGATTTCAAGGTGCTCAGCCGTCCGGAGGCGGCGGTGTTTTTCCGGGAACACCTTTTTGAGTTCAAACTCAACCATTACCGCCCGCTTGCCGAACCCACGCGTTTCATTGAAGCTTTAATTTCTTTTTTCAGCCGCGCCAAAGATGAAGATATCTCCGCTGAAGAATACCGGAAATACGCCCAGGGTTTTCTGCTGGAAACCGGAACCGGAGAACCGGAAGAGGCCGAGCTTGAACTGGCGGAATTGCAGATGGAGGTCGCCTCCGCATACCTTAAATACCAGGAGTTGCTTGCCGGCGAGGGGCTGGTGGATTTCGGGAACCAGTTTTACCTGAGCCTGGAACTCCTGCGTAAACACCCCTCTGTCCTGCGGAACTACCGGAATAAATTTAAGTATATACTGGTGGATGAATTTCAGGATACTAATTTCGCGCAGTTCCAGATGATCAAGCTCCTGGCGGGGCAGGACCGGAATATCACGGTTGTCGCCGATGACGACCAGTGTATTTACCGCTGGCGGGGAGCGGCCTACAGTAATGTGTTCAATTTTATCCGGGAGTATGCCCAGGCGGAAAAGATTACCCTGATCCGGAATTACCGTTCCACGCAGGCGATCCTGGACAGCGCTTACCAGTTGATTCAGTATAATAATCCCGAGCGGTTCGAGGTGAAGGCAAATATCAATAAACACCTGGTCGGCCTGGAGGGCGGGGTTAAACCTGAGCACCTGCATTTCGATACTAATTCCGCGGAAGCGGACGCTGTGAGTAAGATTATACAAAACAAAGTAAGTTTAGGTAAGTTTAAGTATAGAGATTTCGCGATTCTCGTGCGTTCCAACTCCGACGCCAGGGGTTTTATCCAATCCTTAAATATGCAAAATATCCCCTGGCAGTTTAGCGGTAACCAGGGGTTATACGCCCGTCAGGAGGTCAAGTTGTGTATTAATTTCCTGCGCGTGATCGCCAACCCTTCGGATTCTTTAAGCCTTTATTATCTGGTAAGTTCCGAGATTTATAAGGTAAGCCTGGAGGACCTGGCGTTGTGTAATCATTTCGCCAGGCGCAGGAATCTTTCCCTGTATGCGGTATTTACCGGGCTGGACAGCATTCCCGAACTCTCCGCGATTTCCGAAGAAAGCAGGGAGAAGATAAAACAAATCTTATCCGGGATCGGCAGGTTCCTCCGTTCTTCTACCGAGGAGACTACCGGGCGCCTGCTTTACAGTTTTCTTACCGAGACGGGTTATCTTAAATATCTTACCCATGACCCCAGCCTGGAGAAAGAAGCCAAGATTCAGAATATCGCCAAGTTTTTTAACCTGGTGCGCGATTTCGAACTAGTCGCCAAGGAAGACCGGGTGATCAACTTTATCCGGCATCTTAATTTATTGATCGATTCCGGGGACGATCCTCCTACGGTTGAGGCGGATCTCGACCAGGACGCGGTGAATATCCTTACTATCCATAAGGCCAAAGGCCTGGAGTTCAGGGTGGTGTTTTTGGTAGGCCTGGTGCAGGGTAAATTCCCGCTGCCACGCCGCGCTCCGCAGATCGGCCTGCCGGATTGCCTGATCAAGGAGGTCCTGCCGAGCGGGGATTTCCATCTGCAGGAGGAGCGCCGCCTGTTTTATGTGGGGATGACCCGTTCCCGGGAGGAGCTTTACCTTACCAGCGCCGACGACTACGGCGGCAAGCGCCTGCGTAAAGTCAGCCAGTTTGTTTTGGAAGCCCTGGGAAAAGAACCGGAAGAGGCGGAGAAGAAAAAGACCTCCGCCATTGAAAGTATCCGGCGTTTTGCTCCGGTGCGGGAAAGAGGCGCTTCGCCGCTTGAGGAGCTTCCCGATGAAAAAATAGTTTCCCTGAGTTATTACCAGATCGACGACTATCTTACCTGCCCCTTGAAGTATAAATATGTCAATATCCTGCGCGTGCCGATCATGGAGCACCATACGGTAATTTACGGCCGGGCAATGCACGAAGCGGTAAGCCGGTATTTGCTGCGCAAGCTTAACGGGGAGAAGCCCGGGCTGGATGACCTCCTGGAAAGTTTTGCCTCCAGTTTCGAACCGCAGGGGTTCCTGGATCTTAAACATCAGGAGGAGCGCTTTCGTATCGGCAGGGAAGCCTTGTCCAGGTTTTATGAACGCGAAGAAAAACGCGCCCTGACCCCCAAATTTATCGAAAAAGAATTCACCTTCCTGATCGGTAAAAATAAAGTTGTCGGGCGTTTCGACCGGATCGATATGGAACCTGCCGGGGCGGTGATCATGGATTTCAAGACCTCCGCGATCAAGACACAAAAGGAGGCGGATAAACGCGTCAAGGAGAGCCAGCAGCTGGCGCTTTACGCCCTGGCTTACCAGAGTATTTTCGGGAACCTTCCGGCGGCGGTAGAGTTGTATTTTCTGGAGTCCGGCATTATCGGGAGGCATGTCTGCGCCGAGAAAGACCTGGAGGATGTTAAAAAAGATATCCTGGAGGTTTCTTCCGGTATCCGCCGCCAGGATTATCCGGCCCGTCCGGAATATAAGGCCTGCACTTATTGCGCTTATAATCAGATCTGTCCCCGGGCGGTCATCCATTGATGATTCCTTTGTCTCTCCGGGGCTCCGGTAGCGGTTGACAACCTCCCGGAATTAAGTTATAGTCAAATACAAAATGATGAGAATAATTATTTCGATATTTATCTGGCTGGGGAGCGGGATATTGACCATCCTGTTGTTTTTGGTGGTTGCTGTTTTGAACATCCTGCTTTTAGCTTTCGACCGGGACAAGAAGATTACGCACCGCCAGTGTTTCTGGTGGTCGGATATGGTAATCGGCCTTAACCCTTATTGGAACCTTAAGGTCAGCGGCCTGGAGCATATCGACCATCATAAGGCTTACGTGATTATCTCCAACCACCAGAGCATGGCCGATATCGTGGTGCTTTACCAGATTAAGACACAGTTTAAGTGGGTGGCCAAGGCCAGTTTGTTCAAGGTTCCCTTTATCGGATGGTGTTTAGGCCTTATCAAGCATATCAGGCTTACCCGGGGAGATTTTTCAAGCATCAAAGAAATTTACCATCAAGCCAGCAGATGGCTCCAGAGGGGGATGTCGGTATTGTTCTTTCCCGAGGGGACGCGCAGCAGCGGCATTCAGATGGGAGGGTTTCAGAACGGGGCGTTTAAGCTGGCGATTAAAGAGCAGAAACCCGTTCTGCCGATCTGCCTGAAAGGGACGCATGCGGCTATCCCCAAAGGCAGCTGGGTTTTTAAAGCCAGGGTAGACGCGGAGGTCCGGGTTCTCGAACCGATCGACACCGCCGGTTTAAAGCCGGGCGATTTCGCTTTGCTCCGTGACAAGGTTTGTTCGCGGATACTGCAGGCGCAGCTTGAGAAATAATATTATGGCGAAAAAAAGCAGGATCTTTTTTTGGATTTTAGGGATTTTTCTGGCGTTGTTTTTTGCCGCCAATATCCTGGTCGGGGTGTTCGCGCGTTCGGTCATCGAACGCCGTCTCCAGGAGGCTTTGAAACTGAAATGCAGCCTGGGTAAAGTCGGGTTAAGCCTGCCTTTTACGGTTAATCTCGAGAGGCTTGAGATCGGTAATCTCGCCAGTATAAAAAAGATTTCATTATCGCCGGATCCGGTAGCGCTTGTTTTCGGCAAGATCGTGATCCATGGCTTAAATATCGTCGATCCGGTGATAAATATCGAGCGGTCCGCGGAAGGCAAGCTGAACCTCCCGGTTTCGGAAGGCAAGCTGAATCTTCCGGCTCCGGAAGGCAAGAAGAGCGGCCCCGCTCCGGAATTTTACCTCACCGGGTTTAACCTTGTAAACGGCAAGGTTATTTTTACCGACCGCAAGGTTTCCTCCGAAGGTTTTCAGTTGGTTTTAAACAAGCTGGATATTAAAGTCTCCAAGGTTGTCCTGCCGCTTAATTCCCTGGCGATGAATTTCCAGGCGCATACCGAGGTCCTGGACGGTCAGTCCGGAATCTCCGGCGATATCGATTTCAGCGGATGGCTGGATTACCCTTCACGCAAGATGGACGCGGAGCTGGAAATCAAGGGACTGGATCTCGTAAAGTTCTCGGTTTACTACGGAAATTTTATTTCCCAGCGCCAGCTTGCCGCGGGAAAGCTTAACCTGAACTCTTCTTTCAAAGCGCAGAATAATATCTTGATGATCGTTTCCAGGCTGGGCATTTCCGGGCTGGCTTACGCGGAAACCCCGCAAGCGCAATTTAAAGAGTCTTTGGTGAAAAATACCCTGGATTTTTTTACCGACGCAAAAGGCAACTTGAACCTGGAGTTTTCCTTAAAGACGCTTTTGGATCATCCGCAATTCAGCAAGAAAGAGATAGAAACGGCTATTTTGGGAGCGGCCGCTAAAAATCTCGCGCGGCAATCCCCGCAGCAGATCGCCGATAAGGTGGGTGCTTTGATCGATCAGTATAAAGGGATGGGTAAGGAATTGAAAAATATCTTCGGTGGATAATTTTCTCAGGAAGGATGCTGCAGTGGAAGAGCACAAGACTAAATCGTTAAAAAATATCGAAGAGAAGATGGAGGGGTTGGATGTCGACTCCCTGCGTTATCATGTCCTGGAAAGCGCCAAGAACTTTAAATCCTCGTGGATTGAACTCGGCCGTTCTTTATACGCGGTATGGAAGGATAAAAAATATAAAGAATGGGGGTATACCGGTTTTGAGGCTTATGCCGCGCGTGAGATCGGCATCCGCCAGCAGACCGCGATGAAGCTTTTGAAATCTTATTATTTCCTGGAAAAGGAAGAACCGCAGTATCTCAAAGATGAATATTCGTCTGCGGCGCTTCCGGCGAATATCCCCGGTTACGAATCGGTTAACCTGCTGCGCCAGGCCAAGAACAATAAGAACCTCGATGAAGAAGATTATTCGGATTTTAAAAAAGAAGTTTTTGAGAAAGGAAGGGACCCCCGGGATCTTAAAAAAAGCCTGGGGGTGATCATCCGCCAGCGGCAGGAGCTTGATCCGGAGGCGGCGGCATTAAAGAGAAGGAACGCGGTTCTGAACCGGCTTCTCGGGCAATTAAAGTCGTTGAAACAGGAGGTTCAGGCGCTTAAGCTGCTTCCCGCGCCGCTGATCAGGGATCTGGATGAATTGATCCGCGGCGTCGGACAAGAGGTGAAAGGATAATTCTTATGGCATTCGTCTTCGGCAATAACCCGGCTTTGGAAAAAAGGATGGAGCGCCTGGGGGTAAACGAAGAAGAGATTTCCGAGAGTTTTATCCGTTCCGGAGGGCCCGGCGGGCAGAATGTAAATAAGACCTCTACCTGCGTTTACCTGAAGCACCTTCCCACCGGGTTGGAGGTTAAGTGCCAGTCCCGGCGTTCACAGCTTTTAAACCGTTTGCTTGCGCGGCATATCCTCTTGGGGAAGATTGAACAAAGGATACGCCGGGAAAAACTGAAGAGCCAGTCTGAGAAGGCCAAGGAGGCGCGCCGCAAACGCAGGCGGCCGGAAAAAATCAAGGTAAGGATCCTGGAGGGGAAGCACCGGCGTTCCGTGAAGAAATCGGGACGTAAAAAAATACATGAGATTGAAGTTGCATAAACATTTTCTTGTGATAAAATAAACAAATATTAAAATGCTTGCATTTGGCCTGCCTGTCGGCAGACAGGGGAGACGGGCGGACAGATAAGGCGGACAGGGAGGCAGGATGGGAGAAGGGGGAAGTTTGGTGGCGGGCTTAGTTTCTCTGGCCTTGACGGTATGGTTCGTTTATTTCAGCATCCTGGTAGTGCAGAAACTCGACAGGATAATCGAGCTCCTGGATAAGAAATAAAAATTTGCGCATTTCCGGTTTTCCGGACTTGCTGCCGGAAGCATTTGATTAACCTGTTGACTCAAAAGAGCAATTATCGTATAATATTCAGAAAAAGGGAGGTAGAAAATTGGTTTTGGTAAAGGAACAAAAAGCAAAATTGATCGATGATTTTAAGGTGCATGCCAGGGATACCGGGAGCGCCGAAGTACAAATAGCGATTTTGACCGAGAGGATAAACGACCTCAGCAATCATTTTAAATCGCATAAAAAAGATTTCCATTCTCGCCGCGGTTTGCTGCTTTTGGTAAGCCGGCGCCGCAAACTCCTTAAATATCTCAAGGACAAAAATATAAAAAAATACGAAGAGATATTGGGGAAACTTAGTCTGAGGAAATAACTTCCGCAGAGCCAACCAATAAAAAGAAAGAACAATCATGCAAAATAAAAGCTTAAGGATCAAATTCGGGAAAAACGATCTTATTATCGAAACCGGCAGGGTTGCCAAACAGGCCAACGGTTCAGTAACCGTTACCTATGGAGGGACGGTAGTCCTGGTGACCGCCTGTATGTCCGGCACTATCAGGGAAGGCCAGGATTTTTTTCCCCTGACGGTCGAATATCAGGAAAAGACTTATGCCGCCGGAAGGATTCCCGGAGGATTTTTTAAACGCGAAGGAAGGCCTTCGGAAAGCGAGATTCTGGGCAGCCGTCTGATCGACCGCCCGATCCGCCCGCTTTTCCCGGAAGGTTTTTTGAATGATGTCCAGGTAATCGCGATGGTCCTTTCAAGCGACGGTGAGAATGATCCCAATGTCCTGGCGTTGATCGGGGCAAGCGCCGCCTTATCTATTTCTGATATCCCTTTTAACGGCCCCCTGGCCAGCTGCCGGGTAGCCAGAGTGAATAATGAGTTCCTGCTTAATCCTACCTATGAAGAGATCGGCAAGGCCGACCTGGAAGTAGTGGTCGCGGGTAACGTCAACGGGGTGGTAATGCTGGAATCCAAGGCCCAGGAAGTTTCCGAAGAGGAATACCTGGAGGCGGTAAGGTTCGGGATGGATAATTTAAAACCCGTATTGGCCCTGCAGGAGGAGTTCAAACGCCTTTACGGGCAGCCGAAAGCCGAAGTCCAGTTAAAACTCGTGGATCCGGCCTTAATGCAAAAAATTGAAAATCTTTCCCAGGAAAAACTGGCCAAGGTCTATAAATTAGGCAAAAAAGAGGAACGTGAGGAACAGATCGAACTCTTGACCAAGGAGTTAGATGCTCAGTTAACTGCTGAAGGTTATCTTGGGGCGGATATTCATTCCGGCCTGCACGAAGTAGAAAAGAGACAGGTGCGCAAGATGATCTCGGCCGAAAGCCTGCGTATCGACGGCCGTTCTTTTAAGGAGATCCGTCCGATTACCTGCGAGGTCGCGGTCCTTCCGCGCACCCACGGTTCGAGCCTTTTTACGCGCGGGCAGACCCAGAGTTTAGCGATCACCACTTTGGGCACCGGCGAAGACGAGCAGTTGATCGAATCCCTTTACGGGGAGAGAAAAAAGTCTTTTATGCTGCATTATAATTTTCCTTCTTTCAGTGTCGGGGAAACCCGTCCGGTGCGTTCACCCGGAAGGCGCGAGATCGGACACGGGGCTTTGGCGGAGAAGGCGCTTTTGGCGGTGATGCCCTCGAAAGAGAAATTTCCTTACACTGTAAGGGTAGTTTCGGAGATCCTGGAATCTAACGGTTCCAGCAGTATGGCTTCGGTATGCGCTGCGACATTGTCCCTGATGGACGCCGGTGTCCCCATCAAGGAAGCGGTAGGCGGGGTGGCTTTAGGCCTGGTTCAGGAGGGCGATAAGACCGCCATCCTTACCGATATCGCGGGGCTTGAGGATCATTTCGGGGATATGGATTTTAAGGTTGCCGGCACCCGCAGCGGGATTACCGCGGTGCAGCTGGATCTTAAAAATACCGGGATTTCCCTGGAGCTTCTTAAGGAATGCTTGGCGCAGTCCCGTGAGGGAAGGATGTTTATCCTGGATAAAATAACCGCGGTTTTAAACAGCCCGCGCCAGGAACTTTCCAGTTATGCCCCGAGAATCGACGTCTTAAAGATAAATACCGAAAAAATCGGAGAGTTGATCGGTCCGGGCGGCAAGACAATTAAAGCGATCATCGCCGCTACCGGCGCCAGTATCGATATTAATGACGACGGCACGGTCCTGGTGGGGTCGGTGGATGCCGAGAAGTCCGACGCCGCAATCAAGATGATCCGGGCGATCACCGACGATGTCGAAGTGGGCAGGATTTATTTCGGAAAAGTGAAACGCATTATGCAGTTCGGGGCGTTTGTGGAGCTTGCCCCGCGCAAAGAAGGGCTGGTGCATGTTTCCGAACTCTCCAATACCTTTGTCAAGAAAATAGACGACGTGGTTAAGGTCGGGGATGAGTTTAAAGTCAAGGTTATCGGGATAGATGAGTTGGGCAGGATCAACTTGAGCAAAAAACAGGCTGAGACACCGCAGCAGGGTAGTTAAGGTGAGAAGTGAAAGAAAGAAGAATCAATGAGGTTAAAGGCGTTATACTGATTGCGGCGGGGCTGATGATTCTGGTCAGCCTCATTCGTTTTGACCGTCTGGACCTTGTTTTTTATACCTCTTCCCCGAATTTCCCGGTAAAAAACCTGCTTGGAGTTTTTGGAGCGTATCTGGCGGGTTTAACCGTCCTGCTTTTCGGGAATATCTCCAGTTATTGCATACCTTTTCTGGTGATTGCGCTGGGGGTCAAGTATTTCCGCCAGGATAAGCCGTATTTGAGTATCGCGCGCTTTCTGGGGATGTTCGTCCTTCTGGTTTCCATTAGTTCCCTGATCGGGATGTTTAATTTAAGCAATCCCAGCCTGAGGTTTCAGCTCGCCGGTTTTTTTGGTTCAATTACCTCCAGTTTTATTACCGCCTATTTCAGCCGCCTGGGCGGTTTCATCATTTTTATTACTTTTATCATACTTTCACTGGCCTTGGTGACGGAGATCCTGATCTCTTCGCTTTTTCTGCGTCTGGCGGGAAGGGTAAAGGCATTCTTCCTGGGGTTGGCGATTTTTTCCAGGAAAGCGGTACCGCCCCAGGTAAAGGTTAAGCCCGGTCCGGCCGCCAAGAAATCATTCTTTTTCAAAAAAGAAGCTCCCGAAGCCGCTCTTTTAAAACCGAAAATTTTCATTCCCGAGGCTCCGTCTGCCGCTGTTTCGCCCAAGGCCAAGATACAGATCAAGCCTCCCGTGCGCACGGAAGAAGCGAAGGTCAAGATGAGCGAACTTAAGATTGGCGATTATCATCTTCCTTCGGTGGACCTCTTGGAAGTTTCTTCCCAGGCCGCGGACAGCAAACAGGTAAAGGAAGACCTGGAATCCTGCGCCCGCACCCTGGAGGATACCCTGGATGATTTCGGCATCTCGGCCAAGGTTACGGATATTATCCGGGGCCCGGTAATTACGCGTTATGAGCTTGAACCGGCGGCGGGGGTCAAGATTAACCGTATCGAGAATTTAAGCGATGATATCGCGCTGGCGATCAAGGCCCAATCGATCAGGATTATCGCGCCTATCCCGGGAAAAGGAAGGGTGGGGGTGGAGGTTCCTAACCTGCATAGCAGCCTGGTTTGTATCCGGGACCTGCTTGCTTCCGCCGAATGCCAGAAACAGCAATCTATTCTCTCCATTGCCCTGGGAAAAGATATCACGGGGCGCCCGGTATTCGCCGATCTTGACGATATGCCGCATCTTTTGATCGCCGGTACTACCGGCAGTGGCAAGACTGTTTGTGTCAATACCTGTATTCTTTCCCTGCTTTTCAGGGCTTCTCCCAATGAATTGAAATTCCTGATGATTGATCCCAAGATGGTGGAGTTAATGCCTTTTAACGGGCTGCCGCATCTTTTGTGCCCGGTGGTTACCGACGCCAAAAAAGCCGCGGTCGCCCTTAACTGGGTAGTTTCCGAGATGGAATCCCGTTATCAGCTTTTGTCGAAGGCCGGAGCCCGCAACATCGAGGCTTATAACCAGAAGCAGGAAAAGATACCTTATATTATTGTGATCGTGGATGAATTCGCCGACCTGATGAGTGTCGCCCGCGACCAGATTGAAAATGCGGTCACCCGCCTGGCGCAGTTGTCGCGCGCGGTGGGGATACACCTGGTCCTGGCGACCCAGCGTCCGAGCGTGGACGTAATTACCGGGGTAATCAAGGCGAACCTTCCGGCGCGTATATCTTTTAAGGTGGCCTCCAAGGTTGATTCGCGTACGGTGCTTGACAGTAACGGCGCGGAAACATTATTAGG
>JAQTRM010000029.1 GCA_028711825.1 Candidatus Omnitrophota bacterium
GCGGGGAATTCCCCCCGGAGGACCTCTTCTTTGAAGTTCGATACCGCCGCCGAGACCAGTGGAGAAAGGTCGGCGTATTTTTTGACGAATTTCGGGGTATAGCGCGTAAAGAGCCCCAGGATGTCGTTAATTACCAGGACCTGCCCGTCGCAATGGATCCCCGCCCCGATGCCGATGGTGGGAATTTTAATATCGCGGGTAATTAATTCCGAGATCTTGTCCGGCACGCATTCCAGGACGATCGCGAAACAACCGGCTTTTTCCAGCTCTGCCGCCTGCCGGATAAGGTTGCGCGCGGTCCGGGCGTCTTTTCCCTGGACCTTGAATCCTCCGATCTTATCGGCGGTTTGCGGGGTAAGCCCGATATGCCCCATTACCGGTATCCCGGCTGCGGCGATCTTTGCGGTAGTTTCCGGGCATCCTTCGAACCATTCCAGTTTTACCGCCTGGCACCCCGCTTCTTCGATAAAACTTTTGGCGTTAGCAAGGCAGTCTTCGGGGTGGATTTGATAGGAGGAATACGGCATATCGCCCACCAGGAGAGCGTTCTTTACCCCTCTTCTTACCGCTTTGGCATGGTGCAGCATTTCCCGCATCCCGACTTCTTTGGTGGACTCCAGCCCAAGCACCACGTTGGCCAGTGAATCTCCGACCAGGATGATGTCGATCTCCGCCAGGTCGATCAATGCCGCCAGGGAGTAATCATAGGCGGTGAGCATGGTTATCTTCCTTTTGTTTTTTAAGGAAATGATCTCGGCAACGTTCATTTTATCTTAACCCCGGGATAAGCATCTGGGCAATCTTAAAATATATAATCAGTCCGCCCACGTCGACAACGCTGGTAGTGATCGGCCCGGCAAGCACCGCCGGGTCCAGCCCGATTTTCTTGGAGAACAAAGGCAGGAATACCCCTGTGGAGATCGCCAGGATCGCGATAAGCACCATCGTCAATCCTACCACGATTGCCAGGGTAAAATCTTTTTGCAGCAGGAATGCCCTTCCGAATGCCACCACCCCCACGATAAGCCCCATAAAGAATGCGGCTTTGAATTCCAGCCGGATTACGCGCATCACGTTTTTGATATTGACATCGCCGGTAGCCAGCCCGCGGATAATGGTAATCGAGGTCTGCGCCCCGGCGTTGCCGCCGGTATCCAGGAGCATCGGGATAAAGAATGCCAGCGCGACGATTGAACTGAGGGTTGCCTCGAAATTTTTTAATACTGTCCCGGTGAGGAAGTCGAAGACCAGAAGCATGATCAGCCAGCCGCACCTCCTCTTGATAAGGTCGAAAGTCGAAGCCTGGTTGTAACTGATGATCTCGCCGTTTTCCGGGCTCATCTTACCGATTTCGTAAAATTCCTTGGTTGCTTCTTTTTCGATGCGTTCCACGATATCGTCTACCGTGATAATGCCGATCAAGGTGTTTTCTTTATCGACTACCGGGGCGTCGAAAAGGTCGTATTTTTTAAAAAGCAGGGATACGTCGTTGGCATCGGTGTCGGCGTCGATCTTGATGAGCTCGGCTCGGGTCATGATCTCTTTGATCGCGATATCCGGAGGTGCTTTTACCAGGTCCTGCAGGGAGATTACCCCGATCAAACGGCTGTTTTCATCGGTTATAAAAACAGAGTAAACATTTTCCCGGTAGTTGGTGCGTAAATTTCCCTGGATATGCAGGATCGCTTGTTTCGCGGTCATCTCTTTTTTGAGTTTTACGAATTCCGTGGTCATCAGGCTTCCTGCGGTATCTTCTTTGAAATCGATGAGCTCCCGGACATTGGTAGCGTGTTCTTTATTGATCAGCAGAAAAAGCTTGCGGATAGCCTTGGGCGGAAGCTCCTTGAAAAGATCGGCGCGTTCATCGGGAGCCATGCTGTTGATGACCTGCGCCACCTCCTGGTTATCGAGGTTGTTAAGGATATGGGTCTGTTCCTCAAACGGCAGGTTTTCAAATAACTCGACCGACTTTTTGGCGCTGAGCAGTTTAAAGATAATGATCTTACTGGTAGGTTCCAGTTTTCCCCATCCTTCAGCCAGGTCCATGGAGTTGATGGTCTTGGTGAGGTTGCGGATCCCGATAAAATCTTTTCTTTCCAGGAGTTCTTTAACCTCCGGGATAAACAAAGAAAAAACGCTCAAGGGTTTGCGGGTTGTGTTTTTCATAATACTGTTTCCTTATTGTTCCGGTTGTTTTTCTTTTGCGCGGCCCTGCCTGATGTAAAATCTACTTTTCGGGAATCCGGCTTTTAATCCCGGGAGCCCGTTTTCGCCCAGGATAAATACCGCGGTAGATAAGGCATCCGCTTCAAGGGCGCTATCGGCGGTTACGGTTACCGAAGTGATGCCCCCGGCAGCCGGGTACCCGGTCCGGGGGTCGATAATGTGTGAATAAGATTTTCCGTCTTTAAGGAAAAATTGTTCGTAATCCCCGCTGGTGGAGGCGGACTCGTCCGTTAATTCCAGGGTGCCGGAGATTTCGGGTTTTGCCGACGTCTGGACGGCGACCTTCCAGGGGGCGCCGAATTTATTGCCCAAGGCGTAAACCTGGCCTCCGGCGTTGATCAGGCAGTCCGCGATGCCGTTTTCTTTAAGTTTTTTTACCGCGCAATCCAGGGCGAATCCTTTTCCAATTCCCCCTAAATCGATTTCCATCCCCGGAATTTTGAATTCTATCATATTATCTTTTTCGTGTAAAACGATTTTATCGCTCCCGGTTATCTTCATCGCGGATTCGATTTCCGTGTTTCCGGGGACCCGGAATTTACGGTCGGTGAATCCCCAAAGGTCCACCAGCGGCGCGACCGTAATATCGAAAGCCCCCGATGTCCGCAGCGAGAGTTCTTGCGCTCTTTTTATAACATAAAAGGTATCGGGGGATGCTTTTATCTTTCCCGTGCGGTTGAGGCGGGAGACTTCGCTGGAGGCGTTATATTTGCTCAGCAATTTTTCGATCCGGGAGGCTTCGGAAAAAACAATCTCCCCTGCCCTTTTTTCCGGTGAAGTAACCTCCCAGAAGGTTCCCATTAATACCCGGTTATCCCGGTAAATCCTGCCGTAATTGAAAAAACGGGTCAGGCATCCGGAGTTTAACGCCTGGTATCCCAGTGCCAGCGACCAGCCGGCAACTAGGATAACCGCCAGGAATATGCGCGTCTTTTTGTTAAATGCCATAGGTCAGATCAGGTTTCGGTTTTTTCCCGGGCCGCCTGGGTGTAACTGGATTCAATCGTCCGCACCAGATCCAGGAGGAATTTATTGGCGGGAACCGCGATCCCGAGCTCCTGCCCCAGCCGTACGATGACCCCGTTGATAAATTCCACCTCGGTGCGTTTTTTTCTTAAGACATCCTGAAGCATCGAAGAAAGATTATCCCGGGTCCCTTCGCAGACGTTTTCCGCTTTTGCCAGCGGGTCGTCGAAAATCAGCTTTACGCGTTTCCTTTTGGCGACGCGCACCGCTTCGGCGACGGTGTCCCTGAGGATCCTTCTTGTCCCCTCGTATTCGATAAGTTTCCCGTTGGGAAGGCGGGTAAGAGCGGATAAGGCGTTGATCCCCGCGTTGATCACAAGTTTCGACCAAAGCAGGCTTTTTATGTCGTGTGTCATTTTGCATTCCAGCCCCGATTTGTTAAAAATTTCGCGGATGGAACGCATCTGGACAGGGGTTTTGCCGTTTACCGTCCCGATTATTGTTTGCCCCCTTCCGGCATGGCGTACCTTTCCGGTATCGATGAGGGTCGCCCCTTCGTTGGTTACTCCCGCGATCACCCGGTCTTCCCCGGCGGTCTCGGAGATGGTTTCGATGTTCCCCATCCCGTTCTGCAGAGTGATAATTTTTGTGTCTTTCTCCAGAAGGGGTTTGATCTCCTCCGAGGCCTGTTTGGTGTGGAATGATTTTACGCAGATCAGTATGAGGTCGGCTTTTCCGATTTCTCCGGCGCAGGAGGTTGTGCGCACCTTTATTTTCCAGGAGCCGCTTTCTCCCTCCAGGGAGATTCCGGTTTCGTTGAGTTTTGCGGCGCGTTCTTTATCTTTATCCAGGAGCCAGATTTCTTCTTTGGATTTTGCCAGGAAGGCGGCAAAGAGGCAGCCGATCGCTCCCGGCCCGACGACTACGATTTTCATTTTTAACCTCCCTGTTTTATCTTTTTTTCCCGAAAAGGGCGGCATGAACCGTATCCTAAGGATCTATGCTACCGGGGCCGCCAGTTTATGGATTAGTTTTTGCGATTTAAGTTCGCGGCCGAGATGGAAGTTCAAAAAGGAGTTTAAGATCAGGTCGAGTTCTTTTTTGATCTGAGGGTTCATCCCGAGGTTCAGGCTCTGGGCGAAGCCGTTCCTTTCAATATGCAGGACGGTGGCGATCGTTCCCCTGAAGATCCAGCGGCTGGCGGGGTCCTTGGGGGCGCAGCGCGGGCAGAGCAGTCCCCCCAGGGAGAGGCTGAATTTCGACTGTCCCGTTACTTTTTCCAGGCAGGAGACGCAGGAATCGAAGTGAGGTTTGAACCCGGAAAGATTGAGCATTTTGATTTTGAAGATTGTGGATATTTTATCCGGCGAATAATTGGTTTCCAGTTCTTTGAGGCAACTCACGGCTAGATCGAAAACCTCTTCGTTTTTATCCTCCGGCTGCATTACGGAGTTGACCAGCTCCATCATAAAGCCGGCCGCCGCCGCCCGGTCGATGCTTTGCCGGATGCGGGTGAAATCCTCGGTTTTATCCGCCTGGCTTACCAGGTGGAGGCTGGAACGGGTTTTCCGGTAGAAGATAATTTCGTTGAGAGAAAAATGTTCCAGGTTGGAGGCGAACTTTCCGGGATCGGTGCGTATTCCTTTAAGCACCCCGCTTACCTTGCCGAACTCCCGGGTGTAAAAATCGACGATCAGGGAGGTTTCCCTGAGGTCTTTCCTGTTCAGGACCAGCCCTTCGGCTTTTTCAATTGACATATTCTTTTTCCTTCCGGCGCATTACCGCCGTGTCGTGTCCGGTATGGTCGTCATAACCCAGGATATGCAGGATTCCGTGTATGACATAAAGAGATAATTCGTAGTCCGGGGTGGTTTTAAAGCTTTTCGACTGTTCGGACGCTTTCTGGGCGGAAACGATGATATCGGCCCGTAAAACGCCCGGTTCTTTTTTTTCGCTTAGATCGAACGCCAGGACATCGGTGGAGCGCTTATCCCCAAGGAATCTGGAGTTGAATTCGCTGATCCGTCCGTTGTCGACGAAGCAGATATTGATCCAGCCGGTTTTTTTTACTTTTTCCCCTTTGAGGAGTTTTAAAACCTGTTTCCTGATTTTTTCCGCGCGAACAGGCATATCTTTTTGTAGATTTTTAAGAGTTATCTGCATGCCGTATTTATTGCTGGTAGTTGACCCGGCTGTGGTATATTCCGGTCAGGATCTTGCTGAAGACCCCGGAAATCTTTTCGATGTCTTTCAGGGTAAGCTCGCATTCGTCAAGTTGCCCGTCGATGAATTTGTTGTTGATTATTTTATGCACCGTTTCCCTGATACGGTCCGGCGTAGGGTCTTTCAGGCTGCGGGTAGCCGCCTCCACGGAGTCGGCAAGCAGGACAATCGCGGTCTCTTTGGTGTTGGGTTTCGGGCCGGGATAACGAAAACCTTCCTCGGCGACCTCCTGGTCTTCTTCTTTTCCTTCCAGCGCCCTGCGGTAGAAATAATATACCAGGCTGTTGCCGTGGTGCCTTTGGATAAAATCCCAGAGCACCGGGCTTAAGGAATGTTTTTTCGCCAGTTCCAACCCTTCTTTGATATGGTTCATGATGATGAGTTTGCTCATTGTCGGGGTAAGTTCGTCATGCGCGTTTTTTTTGATCTCCTGGTTTTCGATGAAATATTCCGGTTTCTGGAGTTTTCCGATATCGTGGTAGTAAGCCCCTACTCTTGCCAGCAGGCCGTTTGCCCCGACTGCCGTTGAGGCAGAATCCGAAAGGTTACCGACGATCAGGCTGTGATGATAGGTCCCCGGGGCCTCAAGTATCAATCTTTGCAGTATGGGGTGATTGAAATCCGCCAGTTCCAGCATGCTGATATTGGTTACTGTCCGCAGCAGGTATTCGAAAAACGGCAGGATTCCCGAGGCAATGATCCCGGAAAGCAGGCCGTTTACCAGGATGATGAGATATCTTTGCGGATGCCCGATTCTTAAATGTTCCAGGAGTATGAGCGCGGCCAGCTGCAGGATGCCGGCGATGAGCCCCGCGCGGATGACCTGCGAGCGTTTACGGGCGCCTTTTACCAGGAGCACCGCGCAGACGCAGGCGACGGTAAAGATAAACCATACCTTGAAAGGCTCGGTGGTCAGGGAGGCCAGGCTGGTAGAGGTGGCAATGGAAAGGAAATAAGCCACCTCAAGGCTGTCAAAAAGCAAAGCGCCGAGAATCGGGATGATCGTGATCGGGATGAAATAGAATGATATTTCCTGCGCGATGATGTAATACCCCAGGCAGAAAGAAATCAGGAAAAGGAATGTCAGGTTCACCGGGTTCGCGTTTTTGACCCGGGCGAATTTTTTGCGGAAACAGAAATAAGTGAGGATCAGGAAAAACGGGATCGCCGGATTTATCCTGATAATATAGGAAAAAAGAAAGATGAAAGCGCAGGCCGCAAGGCCGGCGAGATTTTTTTTATTAAGCGTTTTTTTCATATGCCTGGATTATTTTCTGTACCAGCGAATGCCGGACAACGTCCGCGCCGCCGAAGTAAATGAATTTTATTTCTTTAATATCTTTAAGTGATTCTTGCGCCTGGATGAGGCCGATCGGTTTGGCTCCCGGCAGGTCGCTTTGGGTGATGTCCCCGGTGATTACCGCCTTGGAATCGAATCCCAGGCGCGTAAGGAACATTTTCATCTGTTCGGCGGTGCAATTCTGCGCTTCGTCGAGGATGATAAAGGCGTCGTTTAAGGTCCTTCCTCTCATATAGGCCAGCGGCGCGACTTCGATGATCCCGGTCTCGATATAATTCTCGATCCGCCTTGCCTCCATCATATCATATAGGGCATCATAAAGCGGCCGCAGGTACGGGGAGATTTTTGCCTGCATGTCTCCGGGTAAAAATCCCAGGGACTCCCCCGCTTCGATCGCCGGCCGGGTTAGAATGATCCGGCGCACTTCCTGCTTTCTTAATGCCTCTACCGCTGAAGCCATGGCAAGATAGGTCTTGCCGGTCCCCGCCGGGCCGATGCCGAAAACGATGTCGTTTTCTTTTATCGCCTCCACGTATTCCCGCTGCCCCGGGGTCCGCGGCCCGATCTGTTTACCGGTGCAGGAACGGGTAATCCCGGTATCCAGGTCCGCCGGGAAAGATTCCCCGCCTTTTTTCAGGTTTGAGATCAGGAAGGACAGTTCGGTATGATCGATCCTTCCGCTTCCGGAGCGTAATTCACCAAGCAGGTGTTCTATCAATTGCGCGGCTTTTTTTACCTTGGCGGCGGCGCCGCTTACCTTCAGGTGCTCGCCGCGCAGGATAAGTTTTACCCGGAATTCTTTCTCAATATTCTTAAGATTGATATCCTGGGCGCCGAAAAGTTCCTGGGTTTCTCTTTGCGATTCGAAGCGGATTATTTTATCCATCCGTGTTTATTTAAGGTTCTCCTCCGTTTGTATTATTTCGGAAGACCGGGTTTCGGTGATTTTTCCGGCGGAAGGTATCTCCAGGACCTGTCCGGGGTAAACTTTATCCGGGCCTTTAAGGGTGTTTTTATTGGCCTCGTAGATTTTCATCCATTTTCTGGTTGTCCCGTAAAATTTCATGGAGATTTTCTGCAGGGTGTCGTTTTTCGCCACGGTGTATTTTTCCGTTGCGGGCGCGGTGGTTTCAACGGAGGTGACTACAGCTGTTTCTTCGAATACCTCCACCGGGGCCGTTTCTTCCGCCATCTTGGGTTCATTGGCGCTGGTCGCCAGCGGGGTAGCCGCCGGACAGCTGGTTTTGGTCTTGTTGGAAGGCCCTAATTCGAACTCAAAGACTTTGATCGTGCGCGTGGTTTTCCTGTCGCCGGATTCTGCCGGCGGCTGACCCATGATATAACCGCGGTTGCCGGAGGTTACTGAAAGCTCCTGGTCCACCCGGTCGCGGGTCAGATTATAGGTCCTGGCGACACAGCCGGATAAAGCGAAGCTCGATGCCAGGATACAGATTGCGGTGAGTTTAATTTTGTCCATCTTACCTACCTCCCTTTTTTATGGTTAAACCAAGTTCTTTTAATTGTTTGTCTGAGACATCCGAAGGCGCTTCCGTCAGCGGACAGAAGGCATTTGAGTTTTTAGGAAAAGTTATTACTTCCCGGATGCTGGGTTCGCCGGAGAGTATCGCTAAAAGCCTGTCCAGGCCGAAAGCTACCCCTCCGTGCGGCGGCGCCCCGAACTGGAACGCCTCCAGCAGGAAGCCGAATCTTTTCCGGGCCTCCTCTTTTTCTATCCCGATGATTTTAAAGATTTTTTCCTGGAGTTCCTGCCGGTGTATCCTGATCGATCCGGAACCCAGTTCCATCCCGTTTAAAACCAGGTCGTAGGAACGCGATTTTACTTTTTCCGGGTTTGTTTCCAGGATCTCCAGGTCTCCGGGGGCGATCGAGGTAAAAGGGTGATGTTCGCTTTCCCAGCGGTTCTCCTCGGTATTGAACTTAAAAAGAGGGAAATCCACCACCCAGCAAAAAGCGAATTCGTTTTCATTCTTCCGCAGGTCGGGTTTATCGGATTTGTATTTTTCCATCGCTTCCTGGTAGCTGATGCGCGGGAAAGGCACAGGGATATCGATGCCTTTTAATTCCTGAAGCACCGTTTTCATTAAACCTTCGGTAAGGCCGAAGATATCCTCCTCATCGATAAACGACATTTCGATGTCCAGCTGGGTGAATTCCGGCTGCCGGTCGGCACGCAGGTCTTCATCGCGGAAACACTTGGCGATCTGATAATATTTTTCTGCCCCCGCCACCATTAATATCTGTTTGAAAAGCTGTGGCGATTGGGGAAGCGCGAAAAACCTGCCCGGATTAAGCCTTGAAGGGACCAGGTAGTCACGCGCCCCCTCGGGGGTGGATTTGGTGAGGATCGGGGTTTCGCATTCGATAAAATCCTCTTTCCCGAGGTAGGAACGGATAACTTTGTAAAGATCGCTTCTTAACCGCAGGTTCTTAAAGACCTTGTTCCTTCGCAAATCCAAATAACGGTATTTCAGGCGCAGTTCTTCGGTTATTTCGGTTTCGTCCTGTATTTCGAAAGGCGGGGTATTGCTGGGATTGAGAATTTCCATCTCTTTGGCCAGCACTTCTATTTCTCCGGTAGCCAGCTTGGTGTTAATTGTTCCTTGCGGCCTCCGGTTCACCATTCCGCTTAATTTGATCACGAATTCATTCCTTAAATCCTGCGCCAGTTTGTAGGCCTCGCCGGATTCTTTAGGTATAAAGACCACCTGGGTTATGCCGTAACGGTCGCGGATATCGATAAAAATCAGTTTTCCGTGGTCCCGGCGGTTGGCGACCCAGCCGCAGAGGGTGACTTGTTTTTCCATATCGGCGGCAGTGAGCTGTCCGCAGGTGTGAGTCCTTAACATTTTAATTCTCCGATCAAGTTGTCCAGCCCTACTTCTTTTTGCGATCCGTCGGACATGTTTTTCATAGAGATGGAATTTTTTTTCAGTTCGTCTTCGCCGAGGATCAATACGAAAGCCGCCCCCGCGTCGTTGGCCGAACGCAGTGCGCCTTTTAAAGATTTATTAAGATAATCGATATCCGCGGGTATCCCGGCATTCCTGATCCGGTTTAATATCTTTATCCCGGCGCGGCGGGCTTCTTTGCCCAGGGTAACCAGATAGACCAGTTTTTGGGGAAGCGTGCGGTTTAATGAATTCGGCACCAGGAGCAGTCTTTCCACTCCGAAGGCGAAACCTGCCGCCCCCATTTCCGGGCCGCCCAGTTCGTGCACCAGGTTGTTGTAGCGTCCGCCGGCGCCGATGGCGTCCTGGCTTCCCAGCCCGTCGTGGGAGATTTCAAAAACCGTGCGGTTATAATAATCCAGGCCGCGCACCAGGCGGGGGTCCGTCTTAAAAGGTATCCCCAGGTCTTCCAGCCCTCTTTTTACACCGGCAAAATGCTCATGGCAGTCCGGACAGAGGTATTCTTCTTTGAGTCCGAGGTCTTTTACGATCTGGCGGCAGGAATCGTTTTTACAATCCAGCACCCTTAAGATATTGTTTTGGGCCCTTGTCCTGCAGTCCGGGCACAAAAGATCCATCCTGCCGGAAAGTTCTTTCTTTAGGGTATCGCTTAATTTTTTTTTGTCAAGCGGGCAGCCGAGGCTGTTGATCTTAATTTGATGCCCGGAAATACCGAAGTTTTTCAACATCTCCGCGGCCAGGCTTATTATCTCGACATCCAGATCCGCTTCTTCGGAACCGATCGCTTCGGCCCCGATATGGTGGAACTGGCGCAGCCTTCCTTTTTGCGGCCGCTCGAAACGGAACATCGGCCCGATATAGTATAGCTTCTGGAAGCCCCGGGTTTTTTCAAGGTTGTTTTCCAGGTAAGAGCGCACGATCGAAGCGGTGCCTTCCGGGCGCAGCGCGTAAAGATCCTCCTGGTTATGGATCAGGAACATCTGTTTCTGGACGATTTCAGTGGCGGAGCCTAAAGTCCGGTTAAAGAGCGACGCTTCTTCGATGATCGGGGTGCGGATCTCCTGGTAATTATATAAGGAGAATATCCTGCGGGCCTCCGCTTCGGCCGTCTGCCATGCCGGTGTTTCGGAGGGCAGGATATCTTTAGTGCCGGGAATTCTTTTAAACATGGGATTTCTACTATTTAGAAGTTAAGCCGGGATAAGGCCCGGCCTTTGTTTGGTTCTCCAAAGACAAAAATTTATTATTTTATTTTTTGCTTCATCTCCAAGCCGGCTTTGAAGACCACTACTTTTCTGGGCGGGACGGGGATAACCTGATTGGTGCGCGGGTTCCTTCCGGTGCGGCTCCTTCTCTGTTTTATCTTGAATACCCCGAAATTACGCAATTCGATTTTTTCTCCGCGGATTAACGCTTCGATAATGCAGTCGAAAGTTTTTTGCACGACTTTTTTGACATCGATCTGTTTAATATTGGTATCATCGGATACTTTTAAAACGATATCTTTTTTAGTCATTCTGTCAGTCCTCCTTGCCCGCGGCGGCGCATCTTATGATTCGCGCACAAGCGTATGCCGGCGCGGTCTGGATTATGCGCCAGGCGCTGATTGATCTAAGATGTGTATGCTAACTATAATAACAGCAAAAAGTTACAGTGTCAAGCCTAAAATTAGAGCCTTTTGTTTCTCTCTTTGAGCAGAAAATTTCATTCCCCGTATTGAATTACGGAAATCCCTTATGAACGGTTAAATTACCAGCGATAATCTGTCCTGTCCCAGCAGTTCATCCAGATCCCGGATAAGCTGTTCGTCAGGTTGGACATACAGCCCCTCTCCGACAATCAGCTGAACCCGTGATCTGCCCTGGGGTTTGGAGTTTTGTTGTCCGGAACGCCCGGCCTCCAGCCTTAAATATACCGGGACATTGCCGCGGTGCTCTCCAAGAAG
This sequence comes from Candidatus Omnitrophota bacterium, assembly GCA_028711825.1. Lineage (GTDB taxonomy): Bacteria > Omnitrophota > Gorgyraeia > Gygaellales > Profunditerraquicolaceae > UBA6249. Next base: position 11,591 of record JAQTRM010000029.1, read on the forward strand.
GGTTTTTAAGGATTCAAACACATTTTCTTTGACCCCTCCGAGATTGATGTTTATCGCGGTGATCATTTTGTAGATTTGTTCGAAAGGAAAAATATCTTCGGCGATAACCTTGGGGGTGTCTTCTTTTAGATCCAGCACCCCGCGGATCTGCACGATAGTGTTGGCCTGGATGTAGGAACTGACCTTGGCGAAGGCGCGCGGAAAAACAAGCACTTCTACCGAACCTTCCAGGTCTTCCAGTTTAAGAATCGCCATTTTTTCCTGTTTGGCGCGTGTAACGGTATACTTTATTTTTACGATCAAACCTACGATTTTTACGATATCCTGGTCTTTATGTTCCCGCAGGCCGGAGGTGGAGCATGAGGCGAAGCGTTCCAACTGCCCGGAGTAGCGTGCCAGGGGGTGGCCGCTGACGTAAAAACCGAGCATGTCTTTCTCAAAAGCCAGAAGCTGCGGTTCGGGCCATTCTTTGCAATCGACCAGTGTTTTTACCGTCTTGCCGAATCCGTTATTTTCGGATACCTGGTCGAAGAATGAAAGCTGTCCGCTGGATTTTTCTTTCTGGATTTTCTGCGCTCCCTCCAGTATGAGGTCCAGGCTGGCAAACATCCTCGCCCTGCCGGTGCCGAAGGTATCCAGCGCCCCGCATTTGATGAGACTTTCCAGGACTTTGCGGTTGGCCAGCCGCAAGTCTATCCTCTGACAGAGATCTTCCAGCGAAGCGAATTTGCCTTTTTCCCTTTGCTGCGCGATGGATTCCGCCGCTCCCCGGCCGACATTCTTTACCGCCAGGAGTCCGAAGCGTATGGTCGATTCATCCTCAACCTTGAAAAGGGCGTCGCTTTCGTTAACATCGGGCGGGTTGATTTTTATCCCCATGCGCAGTGATTCGTTTACATATTCCACGATCTTGTCGGTATTGTCGCGTTCAGAAGTAAGCAGCGCGGTCATGAATTCTACCGGGTAGTTGGCCTTGAGATAGGCGGTGCGGTAAGAGATCAGGGCATAAGCGGTAGAGTGGGATTTATTAAAGCCGTATCCGGAAAAGTATTCGATAAGGTCGAAAATTTTGGCGGCAGTGGATTCCTTGATCCCGTTTTTGATACAGCCGTTGATAAAGTTCTTACGCTCTTTTTCCATGACTTCCGGGATTTTTTTTCCCATCGCTTTACGCAGGATATCCGCCTGAGCCAGGGAAAATCCTGCCAGAGTGGAGGCAACCTGCATGATCTGTTCCTGATAAACCATAATCCCGTAAGTTTCTTTAAGGATCGGTTCCAGGCGCGGGTGTTCGTATTTGATGGGGGTGAGCCCGTGTTTGCGTTTCATGAAATCGTCAAGCATCCCTGAGCCGATCGGTCCGGGACGGTATAACGCCAGAAGGGCGATAAGATCCTCGAAACGTTCCGGGATCAGTTTTTTCAGAAGGTCCCGCATCCCCGAACTTTCTACCTGGAATATCCCGATCGTGTGGCTGGAGGCCAGCAGCTCGTAGGTTTTACGGTCATCCAGCGGGAGGTCCTCGATCCGGATATCGATCTTGCGGTTCTGGGCGATGAGTTTCAGGGTTTCGTCGATTACGGTAAGGGTTCTTAAACCCAGAAAGTCCACCTTAAGCAGCCCGATCTTTTCCAGCATCCCCATGCTGTATCCGGTGGTAATCTGGTCGTCTCCGGTCTTGAATACCGGGGTATAATTATCCAGCGGTTTATCGGCGATGATTACTCCCGCGGCGTGCACTGAGGCATGGCGGTTTAAACCTTCCAGGGAAAGCGCGATATTAATGAGTTTGGTGATCTGGGGGTCGTTTTTATAAAGATTGTTCAGCTCCGGTTCGCTCTCCAAGGCTTTTTTAAGGGTCATATCGAGTTCGGCGGGGACAAGCTTGGCGATGCGGTCGACATCGGCATAAGGTATGGACATTACCCTGCCGACATCGCGGATTACCCCGCGCGCCTGCATTGTCCCGAAGGTGATGATCTGGGCGACGTTTTCCTGCCCGTATTTTTTGGTAACGTAATCGATTACCTCCTGGCGCCGTTCATAACAGAAATCGATATCGATATCGGGCATCCCCATACGTTCGGGGTTTAAAAATCTTTCAAAGATCAGGCCGTATTTGGTGGGGTTTAAGTCGGTAATCCCCAGGAGGTAACTCACCAGGCTGCCGGCGGCGGATCCCCTCCCCGGACCTACCGGGATTTTCTGGCTTTTGGCATAGGAGATAAAATCCCAGACGATCAGGAAATAACTTACGAACCCCATGTGTTTGATTACCTTTAATTCGTCTTCAAGGCGTTTGGTTAATTCCGGGGTTTGTTCGAGGTTCTTTTCCCTGGCCCCCTTTTTACATAGTTCCAGAAGGAATTCCTCCTTGTCTTTTCCGCCGGGAGGAGAATATCTCGGCAGGTGCAGCTGCTTAAAATTAAGTTCCAGGTTGCATCGCGCAGCGATCTCCAGGGTATTCTTTATCGCCTCCGGGTATTCGGAGAACATTTTTTTCATTTCTTCCGGGGAGGTGAAGTAAAATTCTTCGGTTTGGAAACGCATATGTTTGGGATCGTCAAGGGTGCTTTGCGTCTGGATGCACAACAGCGCCTCGTGGGCGGCGGCCCTGTCTTTGGTCGGATAATGCACATCGTTGGTGGCTACCAGCGGAATCTCCAGCTGGCGGGATATTTTTACCAGGCCTTCATTGACGATTTTCTGTTCAGGTATGGAGTTTCCCTGGATCTCCAGGTAAAAATTCCCTTTTCCCAGGATATTTTGAAAAGTATCGGCGGTTTTCAGGGCGTCGTTAAAACGTTTTTGCATTATGAGGCAGGGTATTTCACCTTTGAGGCAGGCCGAAGACCCGATCAGTCCTGCGGCGTGCCGTGTCAGGACTTCTTTATCGATCCTCGGCCGGTAGTAAAAGCCTTCCAGGTAACTGATAGAAACCAGCTTCATTAAATTGTGGTAACCCTCTTCGTCCCGCGCCAGGAGGATAAGATGGTTTGCGGCGTCTTCGATCCCGGAACTGCTTTTTTTCTCCAGGCGGCTTTGGGGGGCGATATAAAATTCGCAGCCGATAATGGGTTTGATGCCGGCTTTTTGGGCTTCAATGTAGAATTCAATCGCTCCGAACATGTTGCCGTGGTCGGTGATTGCCAGGGAGTCCATTTTGAAGGATTTCGCGATTGCCAGGATTTCCGGTATGCGGCAGGCTCCGTCCAGCAGGCTGTATTGGGTGTGCAGGTGAAGATGGATGAATTCGGAATGAGGCAT
>JAQTRM010000030.1:0-10673 GCA_028711825.1 Candidatus Omnitrophota bacterium
GGATAAGCGCGATCCTCCCCGGGTCCAGGCGACAAACCGAGACGAGATGCTCCTGCAACTGCGGGCTGACCGCGATCACCTTCCGGCCCCAACACCCGAATATCCGGCGAAAAAGGCGGGGGCGAAAAAAACCGTGACAGGTAAAAATATGGGGCTTACCCGAAAAACGCCCGAGCAATTCCCCGAGCACCTGGGTGGTGCGGCTCTGCGAATGTATCAAATCAATATTAAGCTCGCGGATGATTCTTTTTAGCTTCAGGAAGCTGAAAAATACCGCCGGGCTTACTTCATTTTTGGTCTTCAGCGGCACCCGGAAAAGGCTGACCCCCTCCCGCCTGAATTCATCCTCCAATTCCCCTCCCCCGGAAGCCAGGTAAATCCGATGCCCTCTCTTTATCAGCCCTCCGGAAAGGGTTAAAAGATAACTGGATATTCCTCCGACATTAAGATGATTGGCGATAAAAAGTATCCGCATCCGTTTTTTAATTCATCCGGGGATCGACAAATTCCCCTTTTTAGGTGAATCGATATTACCTTAGCAGTTTCATCACCGCTTCAAATACCTCAGCCGGACTGATCTGGGACATACAGTTCTTTTTGCGGCAACGGGGTTTATAGCATGGGCCGCAAGGCAGATCTTTGCTGATCACCCGGTAATTCTTGCCCGGAGGCAGATGGCGCCGGGCGTCGGTCGGACCAAAAAGCGCGATAAACGGCGTGCCGACCGCCGAAGCAACGTGCAAAGGCGAAGAATCTGCGGAAATGAAAACCTGGCATCTCCTGATCAAAGCGGCTAATTCATTAATACTGGTCTTTCCACAGGCGTTGATCACTTTGGTATTCTTGAGAGAATTAATCAGCATCCCCGCCGTCGCCTGGTCCTCTTCCGTCCCGGTAATAATCACGCGGATATCCTTGAGGCCCAGTTCCTCGCAAAGACAGATCAGGTATTCCATCGGCCAGGTCTTGGTCTCCCATCTTTTCGAGGCGCTGATATTAATCCCCACGATCTTCTGCGCCTGGCTCAGCCAATGGGCGTTAAGCATCTCCTCAACTTTTTCCTCATCCTCTTTCGAAGGCCAAAGCTCAAGAGAATTATCCAAAAGGTCAATCCCCAGATTTTTCAGGATCCTGAACTGATGGCTTACCGGGTCAGTCAGCGGATCACGATTTTCAACGGCATGGTTAAGCAGGAAAGAAAGTTTTTTATTGTGATAACCGTAACGCCCGGTGCTGCCGCTTAAATAGGCCAGGATATGACTGAAGCGGTTATTCTGCAGGTCGATCACAAAATCAAAACTCTTCTTCCGCAAGACCCGGCCCACCTGCCAGAGCCCTCTTAACCCTTTGTCTTTGTTTTTAGGGTCGCAAACCAGGAGCTCATCAATATACGGGCATCTTAAAAGGATATCCTTGGCTTCTTCTCCGACCAGAAAACTCACTTTATAGCTGGGACGGGGAAATTTCTCCCGGATCGCCCGCAGCGCGGCGGTAGAAAGTATCACATCCCCTAAAGAACTTAACTTGATCACCAGGATCTTAAAATTACTTAAAGCCTCGCGGTAAACATCCAAAGTGTTCTTAACCATCAATTCGACATTATACTTTTCTTTAACCTTAAGGTAGGCTTTCTCCGCCAGTGTCCGGGCCAATTGCGGATCTTTAAAGATGCGCATCACCGCTTCGGACATACTCCTGGGATCCGCCGGAGGCACAAGGAGCCCGTTTTTTCCGTCTTCAATAATATCGATCACGCCCCCTACCCGGGTAGCCACCACCGGAACTCCCGCCGCCTGCGCCTCGACCACCACCCTGCCGAATGCCTCATGAGTCGTGGTAGATAAAACCACCAGATCCAGGTGTTCCATGATCCCCGGGATGTCGCGCTGCGTGCCCAGAAATTCCGTGCAATGCCAGAGCCCCAGCCGGCGGACCAGAACCTGCAATTCTTCCTTATAGGACTCCTTGGATGCCGGTGCGTCGCCGACGATCCAGATCTTTAAGCGCGGAACCTGCCGGTAGATATGCGCCATCGCCTTGATAAAATACAGGTGCCCCTTAAGAGGAGTAATCCTGCCGATAATCCCGACATTAAAATCTTCCTTTCTCTTGTCCCGGGGATCAAGATATCTGAACTTTTCCAGATCAACGCTGCGCGGGATAAGCCGGATCCTGTCGTGCGGCACGGCAAAATCATCGATCATATGCCGGGCGATCACATTGCTGATCGCGATCACCCTCTTGGCCCAGCCCATTACAAAACTGAAAAAATGTTTCTTATAATAACCGTGACAGGTGGTAATCAAAACCGCCCGGCTGCGGCGGCATGCGAAATAAGCGATCCAGGCCGGGACCCTCGAGCGGGCATGCACAATATCAATCTCTTCCTGGTTAATAATATCCACCAGCTTGGGGATCATTTTAAACATCGTAACGATGGATTTTTTATTTACCGGCAGGGTATAATGTTTGGCGCCGGCGGACTCAAGATCCTTTACCAGCCTGCCGCCCGCGGAAACCACCACCGACTTATGCCCCAGGCGCACCAGATGCCTGGAAAGATCCAAAGTCCCCGTCTCCACCCCGCCCACATTAAGTTCGGGCAGTATCTGTAATATTTTCATAGTATTTTCCCCAATCCTTCGTTTACCATTAAGACGTCTTCCGGAAGGCTAACCGCCGGCCTTTCCTTCAGCAGCCGTTCGATGCATCCGAATATCTCTTCCACCGGTTTAAGATAAATATAGCCCCTGCGGCTGAAATTATCCAGAAAACGGCGGTGTTTGGCGCTTAAATCCGCGGAATCGAAAACCACGACATATTTGCCGGCGCAGGCAGCTTCAGAAATCATGGAAATACTCTCCGGGGAACTCACTATGATATCGCTTAAGCCGAGTATCCCGCCTAAGGCATCCGGATGATTATTCCGATTGGCGATAACCAGGGCTCCGCACCCGGGATATCCTTTGAATTCTTCTTCTATCGCTTCTTCCACGGCAGGCGGGGTCCGCCTGGAAGTGGAAACCAAAACTCCGGCATTGAAATTGCCGGCGGCTTTCTTTACCTGTCCGCATAAAAACCGGATCGTCTCCGGATGAAGCCTGAATTTCTTGCTATCTCCGCCTATTAACAGGCCGATACGCGGCCCCCGGGGCAATTCTTTCAACAACCCGGATTTTTCCAACCCCCCGGCCTTATCTTTTAAATAATCCGTATCGATCAAATTAAGCGCCCCTTCGGTAATCACGACATTTTTCTTACGGCAGGATAAATTATCCTCCGGCCATTTGCTCCGGCTATCGGAAGCCGGACAACGGCCTTCCGGCCAACGGCTTTGGCTATCGGAAGCCGGACAACGGCCTTCCGGCCAGCGGCTTTGGCAAAAGGAAGCCAAACCGTATCCCTCCGGATAATCATGCCTGGGGATGATTGCCAGGTCGAATTTCTTTAAGCTGATCACCGGACGCATCAAAACAATGGATTTCGCCTGGTATTCCCTGGCTAACAGATAGTTTACCGCGCTGGTAGAACTCCCCGCCGAAACGACAATATCGGGCTTGGAATCCATTAGCCCGCGCCAGGACTCCGGAGTCAGGGCATAACGCAAATAACGCATCGCGGCTCCTCCTCCCGGATATTTCCCGCAAAACGCGGATATAAAATTAGAGAAAATCTCAAAAAAACGCGAGCGGAATTTTATCTCACGAATCAAGATTCTTGTTTTTACCCCGTCTTTTTCCAGGCGGCGCTTAACGATTCCGGACGCCCCTTCGGACTGGCGCAGGTGTCCGGTCTTGGAATCACTGATTATTAAAAGCTCTTTTTCTTTGCTGTATTTATAAATTTTATAGGTCCAGAGGTATTCATGCGGGTATTGCCGAAGATACTTTTCATAGATTACGAATAACCTCCGCAGGTTATCCCCCAAATCGGCATCGGGAGAACCGGATTTCCGGGTGACCGTAAATACCTGGTCCAGAATAATATCAATATAGGGTCCTTTAACACGCCTGTAAAAAACCGGGATGATCGCGCAATCATGCTTCAACGCCAGTTTTACCGCCCCGGTGGACATCGAGGCCTCGCGCCCAAAAAATTCCACCGGATATCCTTTCCTGCCCCCCTGGTCCACGGTCATGCCGATCGACTGATTTTCCTGAAGCACCTCGACCAACTGCCTGATACCGGTATCTTTATGGATAATTTTCGCCCCAAGCCTGAGCCGGTAAGCATTAAGGAGGGCGTTCAGCCTGGGAAAACCCTGGTCGCGCACAAAAAGAACAAAAGGAAAACCCAGGTTGGCGCAGATGATATTGGAAAGCTCCCAGTTGCCTTCATGCACAATAAGGAAAATTACACCTTTGCCGCGTTCGAACGCCTCCCGGACAAAGTCCAGGTTTTCAATCCGGATATATTTACGCAGGTATTTCCCGTTAATCCGCGGGATGACCGCGATCTCCATAAGATTCTGCCCAAAAGCCCGGTAGGCGCGGCGGGTAATCCTGGAAGCGGAGGCGCAATCCAAACCGTCGGCAACCGTCCTTTTAATATTGGCGTAAGCCGTCGCCCGGTGCCTCCGGTCGAAAAAACAGATAAAATCCCCCAGCCTTCGGCCGCAAAAAAGGCTGAAATTCAAAGGCAGGAAGAAGACAAAAGAACTTACTACCTTAAAAACAATACAACTTAAATAATCGGCGATCGAATTCTGTTTCATTCCTGACAATCTCGAGTTTTACTTCCAAAACCATGATCTTAAGGTCTTTAATCTCCAACCCTCGTATCTTAACCGCATCCTTGCAGGTTGTGATAACCGTCTCCAGCCCTCTTTTACCGGCCTCCTCCATAATATGTTCAATCTCCCGGAGGGAATAATTATGGTGGTCGGTGAAATCGAACGAACTTTCCACGGAAATACCCAGCCCCTCAACGCAGCTTCGAAAACCTCCGGGGTTACCGATACCGGAAAATATCGCCGCCTTTTTCCCCCGTAACAATCCGGGATCCAGGAACTCCTCTTCCCGGCCGATCCGGCGGAATCCTACCGGCGCATGCCTGGCTGTGACGATCAGGGCGCGGGGATTAAACTTTCCAAGATCGGCCTCCAGTTTATCGACAGAAAGCCCGGGGTAATCTTTCGTCAGCACAAAAATATCGGCGCGCCTTAAAGCGCATAACGGCTCGCGCAAAAAACCCGCCGGCAGCATCCGGCGGTTACCGAAAGGATTCGCGGCGTCAATCATCACGATCTCCAGGTCTTTAAATATCCTCCACTGCTGCATTCCGTCGTCGAGCAGCAGGGTATCGGCTTTATAACCCCCCACCGCTTTACCGGCGCCCCTTACCCTGTCTTTATCGACAACCACCTTGACCCGGGGAAGTTTTTCCTGCAGCATTGCCGGCTCATCTCCCATCCCCGGCAAGCCTGAACGCGAGATATCGCGCTTATAGCCGCGGCTTAATACCGCGACCGTTTTCCCTGAAGCGCTCAACTTGGCAGCCAGATATTCCACCAATACGGTTTTGCCGGTTCCCCCCAGAGTAATATTCCCCACGCTGATTACCTTGGCGGCGAGGCGGCGGGGCTTGATCCGGTAAAAACCGGAAAGCAGGATAACCGCCAACCCGTAAAACCATGATAAAACAAGCAGGATCCCCCTCAAAAGGATCCCTCCTGCCCCTTTTATCTTTCCGGTTACCAGATTATAAAGAAATTCTTGGGCGGAAGACATTTCAGATGACCTTCAGCAGCATCAACGCCCCTACCAGTATAAACAGCGAAGCGCCAAAATAACGAATCATCTCCGGACGGATAAATCTAGCCATCAACGCCCCCAGAAAAACGGAGATTACGGTAACCAGGATATAAGCGGCCACCGAACCGAACCAAACGGTGAGAGGGCGTCCGGTTTTTGCCGCCATTCCGATACCTACCAGCTGGGTTTTATCCGCCAGTTCCGCGAAAAATACCGCGGCAAATGTGGCGGCAAAAACTTTCCATTCCATATCTACCCCCTTTTATCTGTTGGAACGATTATTTTATCATACCCCTCAACCGCAGGCAAATGATTTCAGAGAATAAAAGCCTAAGACTAACAACAAGATATGTAATTTCCGGGTTCCGGCCGGAGGCGGCCTGCGGATAAAATTGCTAAAAGGATAAGAACCTGTTTTTAATCCGACAACATAGAGGATATGTTGCGTTCGATAAAATCAATGATTCTCTGCTGGTTTTCAGAGGAAAGATTAGAAAATTCCACCCCCACACCGGGATATTCATGCGGCTGGACCGCCTTATCCGGGATCCAAACGACCCTCGCCTGGAGCTCCAGCAATTCAGGATTCGGTGAAAGCTTCATTTTAAGGATAACCTCATCCCCCAGCTTAAAATTACCGCAGCCGAAAATAAAAGCCCCCACCGCGCTTAAATTAAGCATCTCCACCTTCAGGCATTCGGGACCCCCTCCCCGGTCGGATTTCATCTCCACCTTCAGGTCGATAGGCAGGCGTTTAAACCGGCGGCGCAGAGGCATCTTTTTGATACCCTCGATCACCCGGTCCTCCTTAAAACTGCTCAAGGCCGCATCTATCGTAGCATATACCTCGATCGACCGGTCTACCCCGGAGACGGAAAAAACATCCTTCAGCTGCGCCGGAAGGTTGGCGATCTTCATCCTGCCGCCGTGGTTCAGTACTTCTTTATAAGCGATCACCACTACCGAAATACCCATATAATCTATCGACCGGACATCCTCCAGATTGCAAAGGATATCCGGATAACCGTCGCGCACACACTGGCCTACCGCTTCCACAAGATTTGCCGAATCTACGTCGATACGCCCGCTAAGGTCCAGCACTACGCAATTCCCCGCCTGCCTTAACCTGATCTCCAGCATTTTAACGACTCTCCGATAGTTTAATTTCAACCGCAGGATTACCTTTTAAAGTATTATGCACCGGGCAGTTCCTGACAAACTCCAGAAGCGCTTTTTGCCTTCTTTCATCCAGGGTACTGCCCTGAAGGCCAATGTCCACGGTAATCGAGCGGAATGAAATCAGGGGTTCACCGGAAAGTTCGGCCGCAACCCGGACTTTAAAGTTACCCAAATCCAGCTTTGCCCCCTCGGCGTATTTACGGACATAAACGCCCACACAACTTCCGAGCCCCGACAAAAGAACCTCCAGAGGATTGAACCCCCGGGCTCCGCCGTCCATCTTATCTTTAGGGCGCGCGTCGACAACGAATTCTCCTCCGGGCGCCCGGACGGTAAAAAACATACCTTGTTCATGCGCGATCTCAACCTGATACATCCCCCGCCTCCTCTCCCAATCCCCAAGCCTCCGGAACCCCCAAAAACTAATAAGCGCGGGACTTACCCTGCTTCTTCCAGAATTCAAAAAGCGCGATATTTTCTTTCTTCGCCGCCCCGGACCTGATCTTAACCCTGCTTTTAATCAAACTTTTCAGTTTTGAGTTCGAGACCGCCATCTCGTTAAATCCGAACCTCTTGGCATCTTTTATCGCGCTCCCGAAAACAATCCGCGGGATCCTCGCCCAATGGCAGGCGGAAAAACACATCGGGCAGGGTTCACAGGTCGAATAGATCGTGCACCCGGAAAGATTTATCGTCTTAAGCGCCCGGCAGGCGGAACTGATCGCCGCCATTTCGGCGTGCATAATAATATTACCGCTTTTCCAAACCACGTTATGCCCTAAAGCGACCACCTTGCCGTTTTTCACGATACAGGCACCGAAAGGAGTCTGGCCTTTCTTAACTCCGCGATAAGCCTCGGCAATCGCCAGGCGCATAAATTTTAAATCCGGATCTTTCATTTTACTAAAAATACCCCCAAAATACAACTTAAAGTCGTTCCTAAGTTTACCAGGATCGTCCCTGCGCAAAGCCTCTCAAGTTCCCCGCGGTTATTATAACCGCCTTTCAATATCCGGGCCGATAAAAACATCGAAAAGACCATGACGGGGAGATAAAAAACCACGCTTACCAACGGAAGCCCCCCGGCAAGCGCCGCCAGGAACGCCGCGGGAGTCAGAAGCGCGAACAAAAAATAAAAATCCGCCCCCTTTTTCTTGCCGGCTCGTACCAGCAGGTTCCGTTTTACCGCCAGGCAATCCGCAGGGTAATCCGGAAATTCATTGATCAATATGATATTAACCACACTTAAAGCTACCGGTAAAGAGACCAGGAAAGGCAAATTACTAAAATATGATGTCTGGAGGTAAAAACCGGAGTTTACCGACAGCCACCCGAAGGCATAAGCGATAAGCGCCTCTCCGATCCCCCGGCTTACCAGGCGCAGCGGAGGTCGGGAATAGAAGTAAGCGCAGGCGATCCCGGAAAAACCCAGGGTTAAAGTCCATATCCCGGTTTTCAAATAAAACTGTAAAATCAGGCCGCAGGTTAGCGCCAGCAAAACAGCCGCGTGCAGCAGATTTTTTACCTGGCCGGGTAAAACCAGATTTTTTACCACTACCTGGCTCCCGCCGCTAAAAGAGTTTTTTTCCAGACCCGCGCTCAAACGGTCTTCTTTTAGATCATACACCTCCCCGCTGTAATGCGCGATGAGCTGCACCAATACAGCCCCGGATAACCCCAGAAAGAAAACCGGCCATTTAAAAATCCTCAAAGAACGGGCAGCCAATAAAGCCCCCAGGAGATAGGGCAAAATCATCACGCTTAAGAAAGGAACGCGGGAAAGTAAAAACAAATACCCTGCTTTCAAAAAACCTCCGGAATATTGCGGACGCCGGGCACGGTCAACCCGGCTTATTCAGAAACCCGGGAATTTTCCTTGCGGAGGCTGCGGCGCAGGGCTTTTTCCATACGCGCGCAAGCCTCCTGCGGAGTGCCCCCCTCTGTAAGATGCTCGAAGCAAACCGCGGCAAATCCCGCCCGGTTCTTAATCTTAAAGACCTCCACCTTCAGGTGTCCGATTTTTTTGAGCATCCTAGAACCCTTTGTATCCATTCTTACGGTTTCTTCTCCGGAGCTCTTTTAGCGCGAAATTCCGGTAATCTTATACTTCAGTTTCCCGGCGGGTATCTTAATCTCCACAATCTCATTCTCCTTATGACCCAGTAAGCCGGCGCCGACCGGAGAAGTTACCGAAATCTTTCCCTGCTCGTAATCCGCTTCCAGCTCTGAGACCAAGGTATACTCCAGCTCCTCCTGGGTATCCATATCCGTCAATTTTACCTTGGCGCCGATTAAAACCTCATCTTTGGGGATATCGCCATCCAGGATCCGCACGCGCGACAGTTTCTCCTCCAGGTCGGAAATCTCTTTTTCATTATGCGCCTGCGCGTCCTTGGCGGCGTCATATTCGGCGTTCTCGCTAAGGTCGCCGTAAGCGCGGGCCTCCCCGATCGCTTTGGCAAGCTGGCGGCGTTTCACGGTCTTTAAACGCTCCAATTCGCTTACCAGCCTTTCATAACCTTCCCGTGTAAGATAAATATCCTGTGCCATCATTTCTCCTTTTTCTTAGATTAATTGTTTGATCACCTGAATATTCTTATCCGTCGCGCCACGGTTTTTCAGGATTAAATCGTAAGCGCATTCGGTTGTTTGCCGCAATAAAATATCATCCTTTAAAAGCGTTTTTACCTTATCCGCCAGGTCCACCGCATCAATCGCCAGGAAGGCGGCACGATTATCTGAAAAAATCCTGCTGATCTGGCGGAAATTGAACATCTGCGGACCGAAGATCACCGGTTTTCGCAGGACCGCCGGTTCCAGGATATTATGCCCGCCTTTTTTCACCAGGCTTCCGCCTACAAAAACGATATCCGCCGCGGAATAATAATTAAACAGTTCGCCGATGGTATCCAGGATAAAAACCTGGTTTTCGGATAGAACCTTCCCGCCCGCAGGCTCCGCACGGTCAACACCGGAGACCGGTTTCGGATTAAAACCCTCCCTTAAAACAACCTTTGAAACCTCCGCGCTGCGCTCTGGATGGCGGGGGGCGAGCAGAAGCCTTAACCCGGGGAAAACGCGGACAACCCTGCGATAGGAGTCAAGGATAACCTCCTCCTCGCCGGGATGCGTACTGCCGCAAACCAGCAGCTTCTCATCCTTTTTAAGACCAAGCTTATCACGGTATAAAGAACCCTCCGGCAACCCATCCAGCCGGATATCGAATTTGACATTTCCGGTAACATCAATCTTTTGTTTTTCCACCCCCAGGCCTTCCAGCCGTAAAGCGTCGGCTTCGGACTGCACACAAAACCGGTCCACCATCCTTAATACCGGCCGGATAAAGAACCGGATACGCCGGTATCCCCGGTATGAATGGTCGGAAATCCTTCCGTTTACGGTAACCACCGGGATACTCAATTTATGCAGGGCGGAAATAAGATTCGGCCAGATTTCGGTCTCGGCAATAATAAAAATACAGGGGTTAATCTTTTTTAAAAGGGGCCTCACGATAAAACTTAAATCTAAAGGCAAATAAGTGAGGAGATCCCCTTCACCGACAACTTCGCGGGCAACCTTATTTCCCGTGGAGGTTACCGTGGAAACAACGATCCTCTTATCAGGATATTCCCGTTTAAGCCCGCGGATAAGCCCCCCTACCGCATTAACCTCTCCCACGCTCACGGCGTGAACCCAGATCGGACGCTCCAGATTCAGCCCCTTAGGCAAAAACCCCAGCCT
>JAQTRM010000030.1:10773-14599 GCA_028711825.1 Candidatus Omnitrophota bacterium
TCTTATCAGGATATTCCCGTTTAAGCCCGCGGATAAGCCCCCCTACCGCATTAACCTCTCCCACGCTCACGGCGTGAACCCAGATCGGACGCTCCAGATTCAGCCCCTTAGGCAAAAACCCCAGCCTGCTGACAAACCCGGAATTAAACTTCCCCCGCATAAAATAAAACGGCAGGCAGACAACCGCGAAAACCAAAAATATGAAATCATAAAGAATGAACATTATTTTTCCCTCTACCCCCGCCTACTAGATACTAACTACTAGCTACTGGCTACTGAATTTCAGGCGTGGGGATGCGCTTTATCATAAACGCTTTTTAACTTATCCGTAGTCAAATGCGTATAAATCTGCGTGGAGGACAGATTCGCGTGCCCCAGAAGCTCCTGGACCGTGCGCAGGTCCGCCCCCCGGTTTAAAAGATGCGTTGCGAAAGAATGCCTGAAGGTGTGCGCCGACACTCCGGGCTTAATCCCGCAATTCTTAAAATATTTCACTAAAACAAACCGCACCCCGCGGGCGCTGATCCGGCGCTGATGATGGTTCAGGAATAAAATATCCGTGTTCTTGTCTCTTTTGTCGAGATATTTTTTTATCGCCGCAAGGGCGGTCTCTCCCACCGGGACTATCCTTTCTTTTTTTCCTTTACCCCGGACCTTGATAATCCCGCTGATAAAATCGATATCCTCGAGGTTTAAACCGACCAGTTCCGAAATCCGCAGGCCGCTGGAATAAAAAACCTCTAAAATCGCCCGGTCGCGGAGGCCCGCGAGATCCTTCGGGTTATGGGCGAACGCGGATTCGATCAGCCGCCCCACCTCCTCTTCCGTCATAAAAGAAGGCAGGCGCTTATCCATACGGGGGCTGGAAAGCATCAGAATAGGGTTGGTCTTCAGGTAACCCTCACGGCAAAGAAACCTGAAAAAACTCCGCAAAGCTGAAAGCTTCCGGCTGACAGTCCGGTTACCGAAATTTTTCTCTTTCAGGACCGCCAGGTATTTCCTTAAGTTCAGATAGTCGATCTTTTCCGGTTCGGTCCCGGCGACAAAATTATTAAAACCTTCCAGGTCCAGTTTATAGTTAGTGATGGTATGAAAAGAATAATTCTTCTCAATCTCCAGGTAACGGATGAATTTTTCGATATATTTTTCCATTAACCCTCTTTAGATACAAAATAAGCCTTAAAGATTTTAAGACTGGGCGTTTTCCGGGCCGCCTTCCTGCCCGCCTTCTTTATCTTCCGGCAGGTTACGCGAAGTAAAGGTGCATTTTGGAAAGTTTGAACAACCGTAGAAGAATCCGCGGCGGGAATGGCGCTCGATCAGCTCTCCTCCGCAGTTTTCTATCGGGCATTTAACCCCGGTAGTAATGGATTTGGAATTTTTACACTCCGGGAAACCCGAACAACTTAAGAACTTGCCGCGCCTGCCCCATTTTACGATCATCGGTTTGCCGCATTTATCGCAAACCTGATCCGTAGTAATCACCTCTTTGACGATATTAGCCTGGGCGAAATCCAGATTTTCCTTAAAAGGCAGGTAAAATTCCTGAAGAACCTTCACCCGCTCCAGCCTTCCCTCTTCAACCTCATCAAGCTTTTCCTCGATCGAAGCGGTAAAACTCAAATTGATAACCTTGGGAAAATATTCCACCAGCATATCGTTAACCTTAAACCCCAGTTCGGATGGATAAAGGTATCCTTTGATCCGGCGGACATAATCGCGCAGGATAATCGTGGAGATAATCGGGGCGTAAGTCGAAGGCCTCCCGATCCCCTCCTCTTCCAGGGCCTTGATCAGGGAGCTGTCCGAGAACCTGGCCGGCGGTTTGGTAAAATGCTGCGAAGGAAGAAGATTGTTTAAAAACAGCATCTCTCCCTGTGCCAGAGGAGGGATCTGATTCTCGTTCTTTTCCTTCTCCTCTTCCTCCTCCTCTTTCTCCACGGAGTCATTCTTACTGTAAGCCGAAAGGAAACCTTCGAAAATCAGATGACTGCCGCTGGCCAGGAATAAATATTCACCTGCCGCAATATCCACCGCGGTCGCCAGGAACTCCGCAGGCTTCATCTGGCTGGCCAGAAAACGGTTGTAAATAAGCTCATAAAGCCGGAACTGGTCACGGTCCAGGAACCCTTTAAGGCTTTCCGGAAAACGCCCCACATAGCTGGGACGGACCGCTTCATGCGCCTCCTGCGCAGATTTCTTAGCCTTAAAAACATTCGGCTTCTCGGGCAAGAAATTCTTGCCGAAACTTCTCCCGATATGTTCGCGCACCTCGGCGATCGCCTCGACAGAAACATTGGGAGAATCCGTACGCATATAAGTAATCAAACCTACGGGGTTATCCTCCCCGATATCAATACCCTCATAAAGCTGCTGGGCGATAAGCATTGTCTTGGAGGCGTTAAATTTCAGCTTATTGAAAGCTTCCTGCTGCATAGTGCTGGTAATAAAGGGGGCGGGCGGATAACGCTTCTTCTCGGTCTTGCGGACCTCCTGCACCTTAAACTCGCGCCCCTTCAATAAATCGCATATCCTTCCGGCTTCCGCTTCAGATTTAACTTCCGCCTTGCGGCCATCGATCTTATCGAGTTTCGCGCGAAACCCGCTTTCCCCGGCAACTCCGGCCTTGGAAAGTTCGGCGGCAATCTCCCAATATTCGCTGGGGACAAATCCCTGGATCTGCCTCTCCCTCTCCACGATCAGCCTCAATCCCACGGACTGGACGCGCCCGGCGCTTAGGCCGCGGGCAATCTTCTTCCAAAGCAAAGGGCTTAAAAAATACCCTACAAGGCGGTCCAGGACCCGGCGCCCGACCTGCGCCTCGATCATCCTGATATCGAACTCGCGGGCATTCTTGAAAGCCTCCTTTACCGCATGCGGTGTAATCTCATGAAAACTCACCCTTAAAACATTCTTCCCCTTAAACACCTTTTCTTTAATCTGCCAGCCGATCGCCTCGCCTTCCCGGTCGGGGTCGGTAGCGATATAAATATTCTTCTTGCCTTTTGCTTCCTTCTTTAATTGCGCAAGCAACTTTTTGCGGCTCGGGATTACGGTGTAAGTGGGTTTAAATTCATCTTCTACGTCTACCCCCAATTTTTTTGCCGGCAGGTCGATAATATGCCCCATCGAAGGCACCACCCGAAAATCATCTCCCAGAATACGGGTGATAGTTTTGGCTTTAGTAGGAGACTCCACAATCACTAAATTATCGCTCATCTAGCTCCTTATATAGTATTTACCGGGCAAAGCCCTGATCAGTTTTTTCAACCGGAGCCTTAATACCAAACCCAGAATCCGGCTGCTCTCCAGCGATGTCTTTTCCACTAATTCATCTATCCCCACCGGCAGCCTTCCGATTTGTCCGTAGAGTATTTTTTCCTCGGGGTCTCCTGAGGCGGTGCTTTTTATTTCCTCGGAGAAAATCTTTCTTTCCTCCGGGAAAAAACCTCCCAGGCCTTCCAGGATATCTTCCAAACAGGTAACAAGTTTCGCCCCCTGTTTAATCAGGTTATTCGTTCCGTCTGAACCGGCCGAATCAATCCTTCCCGGCAGGGCAAAAACCTCTCTACCCTGTTCCAGGGCAAAATCCGCGGTAATCAGCGCCCCGCTATTTTTTGCCGCTTCCGTCACCAGGATACCGCAGCTCAATCCGCTGATCAGGCGGTTACGCCGCGGAAAATTTTGCGGCAGCGGCATCGTCTTCATGGGAAATTCCGAAATTACCGCCCCGCAGGATGAGATCCGGCGGGCCAGCTCCGTATTCTCCGGGGGATAAATATTGCTGAAACCGCTCCCCATTACCGCGATCGTCCTGCCTCCGGCT